>VBKW01000258.1 GCA_005879405.1 Deltaproteobacteria bacterium | reverse complement strand
GATACGAGCCGGCGCACGGCCTGCTCCATGACCGTCGTGCCGTGCGCGAGCTGCGCTTGGCTGATGCCGCCGCGGCGCATGAGGTGGCACCACGTGAGGATGATCCCGCCCGTCGAGCGCAAGTCGTGGACGATGCGGGCGCGGTCGGGCACAGGCGTCGACTGCCCCTTCGCTGCGCTCCCGCCGCCGGACGCGTCCGCCGCGCCTCCGGTCGACGCAGCTGCCGCGGAGCCAGCGGTCGCGTCCTCGAGCGCCTCTACGAGCGCAGTGAGAACGGCGACGTCGAGCGTCGCATCATCGGCGACGGCGTCGAGACGCGCGGCCGCGGCGCGCAAGGCGGCGGCGATCCGGGCATGCTCGGCGCGCGGCGCGGACTTCATCGCGCCGCCTCCGCGGACGATCGCGCCGCGAGGTCAGCGCCGACGCAGCAGCGCCCGCACCGCCGCGTCAGCGCTCCGCAGGCCCGCCAAGACGCCGTCCTCGTGGTTGAACACCGCGTCGCGCGCGAGCTGGGGGAAGTCGTGTGGTTGCAGTACATCATCGCCGGTGAGCCGCGGATCGATGCTCGCGGCGCAGCGCCGGACCTTGGCTTCCTGCTGCGCAATCAGCTCCGCGAGCACGTGCTCGATGTCATTCTCCATCACGGCCCTCCGGAGGCAACTCGGAACCGCGGTCAATGTGCGTCGCGATACTTCGTAGCCCGGTCGCTCGCGACGTGACCCAGTCCCATTCCGCAAAGTGACCTACCGATTCCCGCGGTACGGCCTTGCCGCGTTTCGGGTATCTGGTAGCGTACTTTCCGGCTCGTGCCACCCCCAATGGCGGACTCTACACGCCCGGAACGCTTTTTCTCCGACCGCTACGGCGTGTCGTCCGGCGCCCTCGAGCGCGCGCTCGGCACGGCGCTGGCGCGTCGCGCCGATTACGGCGATCTGTACTTCGAGTTTCGTACGACGACCGCGGTCGCGCTCGAGGACGGTCTCGTCAAGAAAGCGAGCAAGGACGTGTCGCAAGGTGTCGGCGCGCGCGTGCTCGCGGGTGAGAAGACGGGCTACGCCTACAGCGACGACGTCACGGTCGCGACGATCGAGCACGCGGCGCGCACGGCCGGGCACATCGCCAGCGACGCGGGCGGCGCACAGGCCGTCGCGCTGCGACCCGGACGCCCGGCGCGCGATCTCTACACCCTCCCGAAGCCTCCCGGGGAGACCGCGCTCCCCGACGCGATCGCGCTGCTCGAAGCCGTCGATCGCGAGGCCCGGCACCACGACCCGCGTATCAAGAACGTGATGGCGTCCCTCGTCGTCGAGCACAAGTTGGTCATGATCGTCACCTCCGACGGCACGATGGTGAGCGACGTGCAGCCGCTCGCGCGGTTGCAGGTCACCTGCATCGCCGAGGACGGCGGCCGGCGGCAACAGGGCACATACGGCGGCGGTGGCCGCCAGCCGTTTGCGTTCTTTCTCGACGGCGACCGGCACCTGCGGTTCACGCGCGAGGCCGCGCGGCAGGCGCTTCTGAACCTCGACGCCGTCGACGCGCCCGCGGGCGAGATGACGGTCGTCCTCGCGCCCGGCTGGCCGGGCATCCTCTTGCACGAGGCGATCGGCCACGGCCTCGAGGGCGACTTCAACCGCAAGGGCACGTCGGCGTTCGCAACCCTCCTCGGGACCAAGGTCGCCTCCGAGCTGTGCACGGTCATCGACGACGGTACGATTCCGAACCGGCGCGGCTCGCTGAACGTCGACGACGAGGGCACACCGACCTCGCGGACGGTGCTCATCGAGCGCGGTATCCTGCGCGGGTACCTCCAAGACAAGCTGAACGCGCGCCTGATGAACATGGCGCTCACCGGCAACGGTCGGCGCGAGAGCTACGCGCACAGCCCGATGCCGCGCATGACGAACACCTTCATGCTCGCCGGCGAGTCCGCGCCCGAGGACATCCTGCGCTCGGTCGACCGCGGCCTCTACGCGGTCTCGTTCGGCGGCGGCCAAGTCGACATCACGAGCGGCAAGTTCGTGTTCTCGGCGAGCGAGGCGTATCTGATCGAGCACGGCGCCGTCACGCGGCCGGTGAAGGGCGCGACCCTCATCGGCAACGGCCCCGACGTGCTGACGCGGATCAGCATGGTCGGGCACGACCTCGCGCTCGACGAGGGCATCGGCACCTGCGGCAAGAACGGCCAATCGGTGCCGGTCGGGGTCGGCCTGCCGACGCTGCGCGTGGACGCGCTCACCGTCGGCGGCACGCAAGCGTGAGCACTGCCGCGCCCGGTCTCCGTCCCGAGGAGCTGCGGGCGGCGCTGCTGTCGACGATCGACTTCGCGATGCGCGCCGGCGCGACCGCCGCCGACGCCGTGCTAGTGCAGCAAGCGACGTTTGCGGCCGCCGTACGTCTCGGCGAGATCGAGAAGCTCACCGACGCACGCGAGAAGCGCCTCGGCCTGCGGGTCTTCGTCGGTGAGCGCTCGGCCCTCAGCGGCACCGCCGATCTCAGCCGCGGCGGTCTCGCGCGCTGCGCCGAGGATACCGTCGCGCTCGCGCGCGTTACGCAGCCCGATCCCGCCCAGGGTCTCCCCGATCGCACCGCGCTCGCGACAGAGGCTCCCGATCTCGATCTGTACGACGATGCGGCGGCCGCGCCGTCTCCCGACGATGCCATTGCGCGCGCGCGGGAGGCGGAGGGCGCGGCGCTCGCGTCCGATCCGCGCCTCACCAACTCCGAGGGCGCCGAGTTCGAGCAAGCCGCGGCGACCATCGCCTACGCGTCGTCGCTCGGGTTCGACGGCGGCTACCGCAGCTCCGTCTTCGATCTCACGGTGCAGCCCGTCGCCGTCAGCGACGGCCACATGCAGCGCGACTACTGGTACACACGCGCGCGCCACCTCGCGCGCCTCCAAGACGCCGCCGAGGTCGGCCGTCGCGCCGCCGCCCGTACCGTCCGTCGTCTGGGCGGCCGCCGGGTACCCACACAAGAGGCGCCGGTCGTCTTCGAGCCGGAGGTCGCCGCCTCGCTGCTCCGTCACCTCGCTGGCGCCGTCGTCGGCCAGAGCCTTTACCGCGGCACGTCCTTCCTGCTCGGCCGGCTCGGCGAGCGGATCGCCTCGGATTTGGTGACGGTCGTCGACGACGGCCGTCTACCCAGCGGTCACGGCTCGCGCCCGTTCGACGCCGAAGGCCTGCCGACGCGCCGCACGACTGTCGTCGACCAGGGCCGCCTCGCAAGCTATCTCCTCGACACGTACTCCGCACGCCGCCTCGACCTGGCGTCGACCGGCAACGCATCCCGCGCCGTCGGCGACGCGCCGAGCGCCGCTCCGACGAACCTCTACGTCGCCGCCGGAACGACCTCGCCCGAATCGATCATCGCGTCGATCGACCGCGGCCTCCTCGTCACCGAGCTCATCGGCTTCGGCGTCAATCCCGTCACCGGCGACTACTCGCGCGGCGCCGCCGGCCTCTGGATCGAACACGGCGAGCTCGCCTACCCCGTCGAGGAAATCACCATCGCCGGCAACCTCCTCGACATGTTCCGCGACATCGAGCTCGTCGGCGACGACCTCGAATTCCGCAGCAGCGTCGCATCGCCGACGATCAAGATCGGCCGCATGACGATCGCCGGCGGCTGACGCATCATCTCGACCGCGCGCATCGCCGTGGGTCGGCAACGCGGCGTGGCACGGTGACCATCATCGCGGGGGTGCGTGACGGGCGCCGTCCGCACCCGACGTGCGCGAGAGGGTAAGTGTGCGCACCACGGGTGCAGACGGCGCCCGTCACGCACCCCCGAGCCGGCGCCGACCGCGCCGCTCGGAGCCACGACGAGAATCCGAGTGTGCGCTCGCCGCCGCCATCATGCGACCACCTCACGATCGGCGATGAACTGCTGGATCGTGCTCGCGGGTTGGACAACCTTTACATCCCGACACCGCCTTCGACGAGCGTCGGCCCACGCTGATTTCGAGCTGCGGGCCGATCCGTGGCGTGCCTTCTACCGAGTGCGTGGACGGTCATCATCGAGCTGATTGGAAGAAAGAATGGAAACCGGCTCTTGATCAACGGAAAGGAGTTCACGCTATGAAGTTGGAAACGCTCCGGAAGACCAAGGCGAAGCTGAGCGAAATCGTCAACCGGCTGGGGAAGGACAAGTCGGTCGTGATCACGGAGAATGGGAAGCCTTGCGCCGTGCTCCTGCCAGTCACGGAAAAGACCGATCTCGAAAGCTTACTGCTGTCGCAGCCAAGTGATTTCTAGGAGGTGCTCGATCGCTCACGCGGAAGTCGGTAGTCGGTCGGTAGTCGGTAGGTCGGTAGGTTATCGGACGCTCCCCTATTCGCCGGCCATTCCTAAACACGGGAGGCGCGAGACGCGCGGGAAGCGGTTTGTTCAAGCGCCCGCGCAACAAACGCTCGATTGTTGCGTGTCTCGAGGTTCCGCGATCGCTCTTGCGAGGTTAAGGAGTTGGCTCCGGTCGAGTCGTCCTTGCGGCAGGGGTTTTCGACGCAATGGCAAGCGGCGAACCGTTCGCGTTGCCGCACTGCGAACCCAGTCGCGACTGCGGATCATCTGCTGCCGCAGCGCCACCTTGTTCAGCAGGGAACCGAATGTATTCTGGTCTCACCGTCGGGGCACACGCCCCCCACTACCATCATGTCGTTCACGAAGGCGGCGCTCGGCTTGCTGGTTTTCATGATGGTTCTGTTGCGGTCGGGCGTTCTTGTGGCGGCCCCGGTGCCGGTGCGCTTCGTCGAGGGCGCCGTCCATGGTTTCCTCGCGCTACGTACGCTCGACGGCGTCCTCATGGCGCCGGGCGAGCTCATCGAGGTCGTCCGGGGCAGAGAGGTCGAGAGCCGCATGGTCTTCCACTTCAAGGATAAGTCGGTGCTCGACGAGACGGTGGTGTTCACCCAGCAGCGAGTCCTTACGATGCAGAGCTATCGCCTGGTGCAGCGCGGACCCGTATTCACCGAGGACGTCGAGATTTCGTTGGAGCGCGCCAGCGGGAAGTACCGCGTGAAGACCAAGGCCCACAAGGACGGGAAAGAGGCGGTGCTCGAAGGCACCCTCGAGCTGCCCCCTGACGTCTACAACGGCCTGGCTCTCACCATCGTGAAGAACCTTCCCAAGGGGGCCAGCGAGACCGTCCACTACGTGGCCTTCACGCCCACACCACGGCTCATCCAGCTGGAGCTGGTACCGGCGGGCGAAGACAAGGTGCTGGTCGGCGAGCTCAAGAAGACCGCGATCCACTATGCGTTCAAGCCCCGGCTCGGGTCCTGGCTGAAGCTCTTCACCACACTACTCGGGCGCATGCCGCCAGACTCTCACGCTTGGGTCGTCACCGACGAGGTGCCGACATTCGTAAGGTTCGAGGGTCCGTTCTACACCAAAGGGCCGATCTGGCGGATCGAGGTGACGAGCCCCCGCTGGCCCGGCCAGCCGGACACGGAGCCCCGGGCAGGTGCTGGAACTGCCCAGACGGTCGCACGCCGCGTACGCCGATAGGCAGGATCTCGCCGCTTCGCGGCCGACACTCACGTCGGCCACCGTCGGCGGCTCGCTCATCGGCGGCAACGGCAGCGACGGCGGCGAGATTTATGCCTGCGATCTAGGCGAGGTCGCTATCGCCCACGACATCCGCGGCGTCGCCGGCAGCTACAGCGGCTCGGTCGGCTCGGGGCACAATACGGGCAGCATCACCGTGGGCGGCTCGGCGTATGGAGGCAAAGGCAACAACAGCGGCGACATCTATGGCGCGTTTAAAGCCGATGGCAAAATCGATAACGTCAGCGTCGGCGGCTCGCTCATCGGCGGTGACGGTATCCTCAGCGGCGTCATCGGCGGCGTGCCGGTGACTTCGGCAGAGGAGGGCCCGACGGCGCGCTCGATCAGCTCATCGTGAAGAGCTCAGTCATCGGCGGCAGCGGAAGTCCGTACGACCCTCGTGGCCGCAACTGTCCCGACGGCTCATCTGCTACACGTCGGACACGTCGGGATAGTGGGCGGCGTAGCGCACCGTTGTCTTTCTAGGATACATCTACCTTGATAAATGTCGCAGCAGATAGTGCAACAGTTCAGAACCGTTGCTACGCTCGTCAATGCAAGAGCGCCCTGATAGATCTGAGTGCGTCCGTCCAGTTGGTCGAAAATCTCGATCGACATCGCGAGGTGACAGGTCGGTTGATCCTGCTTGTTCGCCGCACTCGTCACCTCCACGACCGCGTAAATCTGAGCCCTCGTGGCTTCCGCGTGGACGTCGGCCCTGCTCAGGTCGAAGAATGCCGCCTGCTGGGGTCGGACGTCGGTCGATACACCGGCGCCCTGGCGGTCGCCTTGGAGATCGAAAAAGTTCAGATCGACGTTGCATGACGCCGCAGGGTCGTCGGTTCCTGACCTGACTGCACTCAGCCGGACTGTCTGCCCATCGACGATTCCCAGCGTACCGAACGTAGTCGTTTGCCGCACCGCCTGTACGACCTGCTGGGACGCTGCGGTGCCCTTACTTGCGTCCGCCTCGATGCTGCTCGCCATAGCGTGTCCGCTTG
>VBKW01000257.1 GCA_005879405.1 Deltaproteobacteria bacterium | reverse complement strand
ATGTTGCCGAGGCCGATGACGCCGAGGGTCTTGTTGCAGACCTCGCTGCCCTCGAACTTGCTGCGTTCCCACTTGCCCGCGTGCAGCGACGCGTCGGCCTGCGGGATCCAGCGCGCCAGCGCCAGCATGAGGGTGATCGTGTGCTCGGCGGTCGTCACGTTGTTGCCGCCGGGCGTGTTCATCACGACGATGCCCTTCTTGGTCGCGGTCGCGACGTCGACGTTGTCGACGCCGATGCCGGCGCGGCCGATGACGCGCAGCCGTCCGGGCTCGCGCAGGATCTCCGCCGTCACCTTGGTGCCGCTGCGGATCACCAGCGCGTCGTACTGGCCGATGGTGGCCGCGAGCTCCGCCGGCGGCAGTCCGGGCTTGAACTCGAACTCGATCTCCGAGTTGGCGCGAAAGATCTCGACGCCCTGGGGCGCGAGCTTGTCGGTCGCGAGGACGCGGTACGTCATCGGTAACTCGCGCTCACGCCGCCGGAACGGGCGGCATGCCTTCCATCAACACCGCCTCGGCGGCGCCGATGCCGGCGCCGAACGCGACCCGCTGGCCGAAAGCCGCGAGCGCCATCTCGAGCGCCGCGATCGCGGTCACGACGTCGAACGCGTCGATGTAGCCGAGGTGCGCGATCCGCACGATCTTGCCCTTCAGCTGATCTTGGCCGCCGGCGAACGTCACGCCGACCCGGTCGCGCAAATAGCCGACGATCTTTCCCGGCACGCCGTCGGGGAGGTAGATGCCCGTCGTCGCCGGGCTCGCGCACTCGGGCGCGACGAGCCGCAGGCCGAGCGCCTGCGCCGCGGCGCGCGTCGCACGCGCGAGGCGTGCGTGACGTGCGAACACGTTCGCGAGCTCCTCGGCGAAGATCAGCTGCAGCGCCGCGTGCGTGCCGCTCACGAGCGAGATCGCCGGCGTCCACGCGGTCGTGTGCTTCTGCTGGTTCTCGCGCTCGCGCGTGAGATCGAAGTAGAAGCGCGGCGTCTTGGCATTCGCGACGGCGCGCCACGCGCGCTCGGAGAGCGCGAGAAATGCGAGGCCGGGCGGCAACATCAGCGCCTTCTGCGAGCCGGTGATCAACACATCGATGCCGAGCGCGTCCATCGGTAGGTCGAGCACGCCGACGGCGGTGATGCCGTCGACGACGAGCAACGTCTCGCGGTCGCGGGTGAGGCGTGCGACCGCCTCGACCGGGTGCAGCGCCGTCGTCGAGGTCTCGCTCGCCTGCATCAGCACGAGCCGTGTCTCGGGGTGCTCGCGCAGCGCGCGCGCGACCGCGTCGGGCTCGACGGCGCGGCCCCACTCGACCTTCAGCTCGGTGACCGCGAGGCCGTACGCGGTCGCGATCTTCGTCCAGCGCTCGCCGAACTTGCCGCCGTTCACGACGATCACGTGGTCGCCCGGCGACGTCGTGTTGGTGACCGCGGCCTCCATCGCGCCGGTGCCGGACGACGCCAGGATCAACACGTCCTCGCGCGTCTGAAAGAGACGCTGCAGACCGGCTTGCACCTCGGCGAAGACCGCCTCGAACTGCGGCGTGCGGTGATGGATGATCGGCTGCGCCATCGCGAGGAGCACCTCGGGCGGCACGGGCGTCGGCCCTGGGGCCAAGAGGTATTTCTTCAGCATCGGGTCATCCGTCTCGGGCAAAAAAAAGCCTGGACCTCGTCATATCAGAGGCCCAGGCGGACGGCTCCTGAAGGTCGCACTCCCTCGTGGTGCTCCACGCGATCGCCAGTCGTGCGTACCAACGCTGTCTTCGAGAGCGGGGACGGTAACGAACGCTCGCGGGACTGTCAAGGCGACGCGCCGCGAGCGATCGTCGCGGACGTCATACTGGAACGCGAACCGCGGGCGTCGTAAGTAGGCGCCTTGCAAACGGCGCCGACGCGCACACGCGATGAGCGTTCTCAGGGAGAGCATCTACGATGAAATGCGTACGGACGATGGTAATCGGGGTCGTCTTGCTGGCGAGCGGACCGGCGTGGTGTCAGGCGCCCGCGGGCGGCGCGGAGCCGGCCACTACTGCCGCTGAGCGCCCGGCAGCCGCGACAGCGGCACCTGGAACGGCCGCCGATACCGGTCCGGCAACCGCCGAGACCGCGACCGCGCCGGCAACCACGGGACGCGAGGTCGACACGACCGCGCCCTCGATCGAGGGGCGCGAGGTCGTCGATACCACGACGTCGCAGCGCCGCCTTCACGAGTTCCGGCGCACGGCGATGATGCCGCAGATCTTCGTCCATCAATGGCGCTACGGGGAGCCGCCGATTCCCATGCCTGACAGCCGCAGCGCCGACCAAGCCGTCGCGCAGATGACCCTTGCCGAGGCGATCCAGGCAGCGCTCCAGCACAACCCGGGCATCGCGGCGCAGCGCCTCACGCCGCTGCGCACGGTCGAGGACGTGAACAACACGGAAGCGGCGTTCGATCCCGATTTCATCGTCGACGTCAACAAGGACCGACGGGAGGCGCCGAACGCGTCGGCACTGTCATCGACTCGCATCAACGTCACGGAAGACGTGAACTGGAACGTCACCTTGAAGAAGCTCTTGCGCAGCGGCGCCAACTTCGAGGTCGACTTCACCAACAATCGCTTGGTCTCGAACGCCACGTTCCAAGGGCTGCGGCCGCAGTACAAGCCGGAGCTGGTGTTCTCGCTCAATCAGCCGCTGCTGCGGAACTTCGGCTTGAACTTCGCGTACCTCCTCGTCACCGTCGCCGGCATCAACTCGGAGCAGGCGGCGTACACGTATCGGGCGCAGCTCGCGAACTTCGTGAAGAGCGTCGTGCAGGCGTACTGGAACGTGGTGAACGCGCGTGAGACGCTCGTCGTGCGACGCAAGTCGCTGGCGCTCGCGCAGCAGACCCTGCACGAGAACGAGGAGCGCGTCCGCGTCGGATTGCTCGCGCCGGTCTCGGTCACGGAGGCGCGCAGCCAGGAGGCGACGCGCGAATCCGACGTGATCGTCGCGGAGGGCGCCGTCGAGGTCGCGGAGCAGACGTTGCAGCAAACGGTCTATCTGCACCACGACGACACGTTCGTCCCGCGGCGTATCGACCCCGCCGAGCCGCTCCGCGTCGAGCCGGTGCAGGTCGACGTCGCGCACGCACTCGAGATCGCGCTCGAGCGTCGCCCGGAGGTCGTCGCGCAGAATCTCGACCTGCGCGCGAAAAATCTCACCGCGCGCGTACGCGAAAACCAGCTGCTACCACGCGTCGATGCGATCACGAGCTTCGGCTTGAACGGTCTCTCCGGCAACCAAGTTCCCGTGAGGCTCAACAACGGCACGATAACGACGAGCCCGTTCGGCGGCTCTTACGGCAAGGCGCTCGATCGCCTCACGTCGACGGACTTCTACTCCTACGGCGCCGGCGTCGAGATCGAGGTGCCCCTCGGCAACGCGGCCGCAAAGGCGCAGTACTCGCAGGCGCAGATCGACGTCGCGTCCTCGGAGCTGAACCGCCGCCAGCTGCTGTCGAACGTCACGCTCGAGGTGCAGAAGGCGGTCACCGACGTCGTCACGAACGTGAAGCGCCTCCGCGCCACGCATCTCGCCACCGAGCTCGCCGAGCAGAACCTCCGCGACCAGACACGCCGGCTCGAGGTCGGGATGGCGACGACGAAGGACATCCTCGACTTCCAAGATCAGCTCACCACCGCGCGTGGCAACGAGGTCCAGGCGCAAACCGACTACAACGTCTCGCTCGCCGAGCTGGAGCGCTCCAAGGGGACGCTGCTCGATCAGTATTCCGTCGTCGTCGAGGTGCCCGGTAAGCGCTTCGTTCCGTGGTGGGCGAAGTTCTAGGGGCGACGTATTCCAGAACGACTGCCGACTCGACGCGGCGCCGCGCGTGGGCGACGGCCAGAACTCATCCGCTTGATCACCGCGTTCGTGCCCGTGTATGCGGACGTGCGGTCTGGCGAGACTCCACCGCAACACCCCAAGCGATTCTTCACGGCTCAGCTGTATTGCCAAAACGACTATTCACAAATCGTGACGTCGGGGGGCGGCACGTTGCACGAGATTCGAGTGCACGGGCGGCGCGTCGGAAACGAATCGTTCACGCTCGACGCACGTATCGATACCGGTCGCGACACGGCGCGCACGGCATCCGTCATCGGCGCCTCGATGTCTTCGGAAGAGGTTTCGGTACGATTCGCGTTCGATCCTCTGAAAATCGAGCGCGGCGATCGATACCGAGTGACGTTACGGGCTCACGACGCAACACCCTCGTCGCGTCCGGCACTCGCGTACGCTCGGAATCGCAGCGCCGAGCTCCTGCGCTTCGACGACCGACCGCTCGACGGGAGCTTGGAGCTCGAGGAGGTCTTCGAGTGAGCTAACGGACGATCTCGACGCGGCGGCCGATCCCCGGAGCGCGCGCGAGCTTCCGGTCACACGTGAGTAACGTCGCATCGAGAGCCTCGGCCAGCGCCACGTAGACCGCGTCGTACGCCGTCAGGTTCTGCCGGAGACTCCAGATGCGGTCGAGGAGCGGCTCATGGGCGTGCCGTTCCAGATCGAGGGCGTGCAGATCGTCCAACGCGGCTGACGCCGATACCGGCGCGAGCGCTCCGTCTCTGACGTATCGTCGGAGCGTCTGCGCGACTTCGATATCGACGAGGTCGGGAGCGTGCAAACCGAGCGTCGGATCATCGATGCGGTCGGCGATCGATCGGCCCTGCTCGGTCGCGAGCAGCAATTCGACCACCGCCGATGCGTCGAGCACGATCACCGAGATTCGCGCTCGCCTCGGATGACGTCCGCGGCGCTCCGCTTCAGTCTTCGCACCGGCTGCGCGCGCAACCGTTGAAGGATCTCCTGCCGCATCGGACGATCGAGCGCCTTGCGGATCTCGCGCAGCACGTAATCGGACATCGAGATGCCTTCCAGTGCCGCCCGAGCCTTGAGCCGGCGATGAAGCTCAACGGGGACGCTGCGGATCTGCACCATCGTCTGCGACATGATATTAGTATGATTTCATCGGTTTATCATGTCAACGCGAAATCCGTTCCGTGCGCGTCGACGTGCCGAGATCACCTGGATGCGCTCGTCGCCGGCGAGCCGTAAGCGCTCGACCGTCAATCCGGCGGCGCGGAGCTCGCGTGCGGTCGGGTACGCGAGACGTCGCCATGCGCCGAGCGGCAGCCAGCGCGGCGGGCGCGGCGCGCGGACGAGCGCACCGAGCGCGGCGACGAGCTGGCGCGGCCGATTGTGGTCGACAGCGACGATCGTTGCCCCCGGCGCCGCGACGCGCGCGACCTCGGCGGCGACCGCAGCACGACGGCGTGCATCCGAGGCATCACCGAGGAACGACAGAACGAGCCATCCCACCGACGCGTCTGGAAATGGAAGCGACGCTGACTCCGCGACGGGACGCGTCGCGGCCGCAGCGTCCGTCGCCGCGCGCGCGAGGTCGGCGCGCGACTCGACGAAGTCGAAGAACGCACCGCCGGCGTGCACGATCCGTACCTCCGGGATGCCCCGCTCGAGCGCGACGAAGAGCGCCGGCGTGTCGCGCGGCGGCCGGACCAACGCCTCGACCTCGCGGCGCCAACTCAATGCGCGCTCCGCGTCCTGCGCTGCGACGCGCTACCGGCCGTTGCGGCTGCGGATGAGCGTCATGAACTCCTCGCGCGTCTCCTGACGGCTGCGGAAGGAGCCGAGCATGCAGCTCGTCACGACGATCGAGTTCTGCTTCTCGACGCCGCGCATCCGCATGCAGAGGTGCTCGGCCTCGACGACGACGCCGACCCCCATCGGCTCGATCGCGTCCATGAGACTCGTCGCGACCTGTGTCGTGAGGCGCTCCTGCACCTGCAAGCGGCGCGCGAAGACCTCGAAGAGGCGGGCGATCTTGCTCAGACCCAGGATGCGACGGTTCGGGATGTACGCGACGTGCGCCTTGCCGAAAAACGGCAGCAGGTGGTGCTCGCAGAGCGAGAAGAAGTCGAGGTCCTTGAGCACGATCATCTCGGAGTACTCTTCTGTGAAGAGTGCCGAGTTGAGGACCGCTGTCGGGTCCTCGGTATAGCCTTTGGCGAGGAATTCGAAGGCGCGGGCCACCCGCTCCGGGGTTTTCAGCAGACCCTCGCGCTCGGGGTCCTCACCCAACGCCCGCAGGAAGTCGCGGACGTTGTCCTCCAAGGTCAAGATTTGCCCTTCTTCTCGATCGCCCGCACCTTCTGGTACTTCCGGTAGTCGTAGCCGGTCGCCATCGCCATGAGAAGGCCCTCCATGCCGCCTTCGGTCTCGCGGCGGAGGATGCGCAGGCGCTCGTAGAACTCGCGGAAGTCCTTGTTCACGCGCTGAACCTCGTCGACCGGGTGCAGGAAGAAGTCGTTGAGGCGCGTGACGGTGAAGCGCAGGGCGGAAAAGCGCAGCTCGTTCGGGAACGCATCCCACTCGGCGAGCGAGAGCGTCCGCAGCGACTCGTAGCCGCCGATCAGCGCCTCGAAGCGCTTGAGATCATAGCGCTCGCCGTCGAAGCAGAGGGCGTTCACGGCGGTCGCGAGGTCGAAGATGTACTTGCCGCGCGACGCCGCCTCGAAATCCAGCACGCCGACGACCTTCTCACCGCGGAACATGATGTTATCGAGGAAGAGATCGCCGTGGATGATGCCCTTCGGCAGCTTCCACTCGAGGTAGTGCTCGAGGTACGCGACCTCCTCGTCCAGCGTGCGGATGATGCGCTTGAAGTAGCTCGGCAGACGATCGCGCACCTCTTGGTATACGTCACCGACGCGCTCGAAGCTGAAGCGGTTGTCGATCCCCTTCTTGTAGCCCTTGCCGATGACGTGGAGATCGGCGAGCACGCGGCCGGCGTTCTCGATTTGACCGAGCGTCAGGTCCTGCGCCTCGCGCGAGTGGCCGTCGATGAACTTGTAGAGCGAGAGGCACTTGCCGCCGAGCTCACGGTATTGTCGGCCTTTGCGATCGACGATCAGCTGCGGGCAGGGGAAGCCGTGCTTGCGGAGGTAAAGGAGGAGATCGATCTCCCGCTTCACCTCGATCTCGCTCTTCACCTCGTCGATCTTGAGGAAGTACCGCCCCTTTGCGGCGTCCAGGCGGTAGTGCGTGTTGACCGACCCCGCCGCGACGCCGTTCGCGGCCTGCAGCTTGCCGAGTCCGTAGTCGTCGGCGAGCTGCGACAGATGCCGCTTATCGAGGAATGTATAGACTGCCATCGTTGATCCGCCGTTTCGGGGGTATTGTCAGGCGATGACGTACTTATACTTGTAACTCCGCGAATGTCAATAAGAATCTCCCTGTTGCAGCGCGCGGATATAAAGCACCCCGCACACGCCTTCCGACACGTTCGGCGGGGCGGAGTCCGGACGGTGACACGGCCGCTGTCGACCCACCGCAGCATCTTACGGAATTCGCAGCGCTTTTCGAATCCGCCGTCTGGGTGGCGCTAGGATGGGCGGCGCGCCGCCGTCGTAAAACGCGCCGGAACCCCGATCTGGGGGCAGCGCCGGAGGAGCGGACACTCCGGACACCGGGGCGCCCGGGCAGTGCAGATCCGCCGGCCGTGGTGGATCAGGCGGTGCGAGAAATGCGTCCACTCCGCGGGCGGCAGAAGGGCGCGTAAATCCATCTCGATTTTCACCGGATCGTCCTCGCGGGTGAACCCGAGACGGCTCGCGAGCCGCCGGACGTGGGTGTCGACCATGATCGACGGGACGCCGTACGCGGTTCCGAGGACGACGTTCGCCGTCTTGCGGCCGACGCCGCCGAGGGCGACCAGCGCATCCATGTCCCGCGGCACCTCGCCGCCCTGCGCCGCGATCGCCGCCGCGACGCTTTTCAAGGCCTTCGTCTTCTGGCGGAAGAATCCCGTCGACCGAATCATGCTCTCGAGCTCCGCCGCGGGCGCCGCTGCCATCGCCGCGGGCGTCGGGTAGCGGGCGAAGAGCGCCGGCGTCACCATGTTCACCCGCTCGTCGGTGCACTGCGCCGACAGGATGGTCGCGACGAGGAGCTGCCACGCATTCTCGTGACGCAGCGCGCACCACGCGTCCGGGTACGCGTCGGCAAGCGCGCGCGCGACGCGCCGCGCCCGCGCGCGCCGCTCCGCGAGCGATTCGACGGCGCGTCCCGTGCGGGGCCGCGGGGGTCGTCGGTCTGCACCCGTACGAACCGTCATCGCCGGCGCGCGTCAGGCACGCAGTCGTCGCTCGACGTCGCCCGCACGAATCGCCCGATCGCCGACGCGGAGCGCACGCTCGCGCTCGGCGCCGCCGCGGTAGGAGGCGATCGCGGCTGCGGTCTCCTCGGCGCTCCACCCGAGAACGGCGCGCATCAAGTTTGCGACGTCGTCGCTGACCGCAACGCCGCCGTCACGCACCCGGAACGCGAGCGGCACGCGCCGCCGCAGCATGTCGTCGAGCGTCGCTGCCATCTCGGCGGCACCGGCATGGGTCACCTCGGCGCGGCGATACGACAGCTCGGGGACGATGCGGCGCGCGGCCTCTGGGTCGGCGGCGACGAGCGCGACGATCTCGGGCGCGCGTGTGCCGTAGCGGTGAAGCAGGTGCGTCATGAGCGCATGCTCGATACCCGCCGGCGTACTCGCCCGCATGCGCTTCGCGAAGCCGCGGAAGCCGCCGCGCTCCGGCAGCTGGAGGTCGGCGCCCGGCAGCGGCACGGAGCCGGTGCGGCACGGCCCGAAGCGCCGCTCCGGGTCGCGGCCGCGCAGGCGCTCGACGACGCGATCGACGACACGCTCCGCGACGCGGCGGTACGTCGTCAGCTTACCGCCCCCGAGCGACAACATCCCCGATGCGCTCTCGAAGATCTCCTCCTCACGCGACGTCTCCGACGGGCTGCTCGCGTTCACCGGCGCCACGAGCGGTCGCAGCCCGGCGTAGGCGCCGATGATGTCATGCTCGGCGAGCGCCGCCGCGGGAAAGTAGCGATTCACCGCCTCGAGGAGGTAGCGCACGTCGTCGGCGTCGGCGGCGACGGCCGCGGGATCGCCGTCGTAATCGGTGTCGGTCGTGCCGACGAGCGTCTGGTCCTCCCACGGGATCGCGAACATCACGCGGCCGTCACGCGGCGCGCGGACGACGATCGCGTGCACGTTGCCGACTCGCTCCCGCGGCACGATCACGTGCACGCCCTTCGTAAGGCGCAGGACGGGTGTCGCCGCGGGATCCTCGAGCCGTCGGACGACGTCGAGCCACGGCCCTGTCGCGTTGACGATCTGTCGCGCCGCGACCGTGAACGTGCCGCCGTGCAAGCGGTCGACGACGCGCGCGCCGCGGAGCTCCGTTCCCTCGCGCAAGAACTCGACGACGCCGAAGTAGTTGCCGGCGACGGCGCCGGCGCCGATCGCCGCCAGCGCGGTCTCGAGCGTGAGGCGCGCGTCGTCGGTCCAGCAGTCGTAATAGTGCAGCGAGCCGCGCAGGCCCTCGGTACGGAGGCGCGGTTCGTGGCGGAGCGTGACGCGCCGGCCCCACGAGCGATGGCGCGCGATGTTTCTGAAGGCGGCGAGCCCGTCGTAGACCCAGAGTCCGGCGGTGAGCCGCAGCCGTCCGACGGGATCACCGTCGAAGACCGGGAAGACGAACGGCATGGGGTGCACGAGATGCGGCGCCAGATGGCGGCGCAGGCGATCGCGCTCGCGGCTCGCCTCGAGCACCAGCGAGAACTCGAAGTTCTCGAGATAGCGCAAGCCGCCGTGGATCAGCTTCGACGACTTGCTGCTGGTGCCGCTCGCGAAGTCCCCCTGTTCGACGAGCGCCACCTGGAGCCCGCGCATCGCCGCGTCGCGGGCGATGCCGGCACCGTTGATGCCGCCGCCGATGACGAGCAAGTCGAAGGTGGGCGTCGCGAGCGCCTGTGCGACCGCCGCGCGACGCGCTCGCAGCGCGCCCTCGTTCATACGCGCGGCGTTTTTATCACACGGGCGCCGCCACCCGCCACCTGCGATTGCGCCAGACCAGGCCGATCGCTACGTCGGCGACGTTCGTTCCCGTCGGCCCGGGACGATAGAGCGCACCGATCGCGGCAAGCAGCGGATACACGTCGTGTCGCGCGAGCGCCGCATCGACCGATCGTCCGACACGCGTGGCGCGTGCGACGGTGCCGCCGTCGACGATCGCGCCGGCGGCGTCGGTCGGACCGTCGATACCGTCCGTGCCGGCGCAGAGCAGGCACCATCCGCGCTCGCCGGCGAGGAGGCGCGCGACCTCGAGCGCGAGATCCTGGTTGCGTCCGCCGCGACGGCCGCGATCGCGCCGCCCACGTCGCACCGTCATCGCGTCGGCGGCGGGTCCCGGCCGGTCTTGCTTGCCGCGGGAGGCGGCGCCGAGCCGCAGCGTCGTCTCGCCGCCCGCGATGAGCACCGCGGGGAGCGATCCACGCGCCGTCGCTCGGAGCGCCCGCAGGCGTGCGGCGAGGCGACGGGCCGCGTCCGACGTCGGGCCGGTCAGCGGCGATCGGAGCCTCAGAACGGGCGCGAACCCATGGCCGCGTGCGGCGCGCGCCGCCGCGGCGCACGCGGTCGCATTGCCCGCGAGGAGGAACGTCGGCACGCTCGCCGTCGTCACGGCGTCCGCCGACGGCCGAGAGGCGCGATTACGCGCGCCCCGGGCGGCGACTTCACGCCCGCAAACGGCGGAACCACGATCTGCGAACGCGACGCCGCGTGCGAGACGGCGTCGCGCCCGCACCGGCAACCGCGCCTCGAGGCCGTACCGACGGACGACGGCGAGCGCGTCGGCGAACGTCGTCCGGTCCGGCATAGTCGGTCCCGAGCCGACGATCGCGAGGTCGTCGCCGGGGACGTCGGAGAGCACGAGCGCCGCCGCCGGCCGGCCGCCGAGCCGAGCCGCCAAGCGCCCGCCCTTCACCGCCGAGAGATGCGCCCGCACGCAGTTCATCTCGCCGATGCCGGCGCCGCTCGCGAGGAGGAGCGCGTGCACCCGCCGCTTGTCGTCGAGCGTCAGCCCGGGCGCCGGGAGGACGAGCAAGCTCGACGCGCCGCCGCTCACGACGACGAGGACCGCCGCGCGCTCGTGCCGCCTGACGAGCGCCAGCAGCGCGCGTGTGGCGGCGACGCCGCGGCGGTCCGGCAGCGGGTGGCGCGCCAGTCGCACGTGCACACGACGCGTCCGGCACGCGTAGCCCGGCGGGACGATGACGAGCCCGCCGGTCACGAGCGGCGCGAGCGCCGTCTCGAGCGCCGCCGCGATCCGCGCAGCCGCCTTCCCCGCACCGACGACGAGCAGGCCGGCGCGGCGCGCATGCGCGAGGAGAGGCGCGAGCGTCGCGCGCTCGCGCGCAAGCGCGTCGTCGACGAGCTGCAATGCATCGATGCTCGCGAGCGCCGCTTCGAAGAGCGTCGTCAACGCGCGTCGCGACGTAGCCGTCACCTTGCCTGCCTGCCGCGCATTCTGTAGAGAGGCCGCACGTCGCGGCAGGCGGCGCGGAGGATCGGATGCATCACGAGCTCCAGACGGACAACCTCTTCGACAGCTTCAGCGGCGTCTGGAAGCGCGTCACGACCGAGCCGCGGCGGTTCTTCGAGGAGATGCCGATCACGGGCGGCTTGCAGGCTCCGCTGCTCTTCCTCGTCATCTGCCTCGCGATCGCGGCGGTCGGGTTTCTGCTGATCGGGCCGCGCGGGTTCGCCTTCTGGATCATCGTGCTCGGCCTGGTGCGTGCCTTCGTCGGTGCGCTCGTGCTGATGGTCATCGCCCGCCAAATCTTCCACGGCACCGGCGATTACGAAGCCACGTTCCGCGCCCTCGCCTACGCGAGCGCGCCGGTCGCCCTGCTCTGGCTTCCCCTCATCCGCCCGCTCGTCGTGGTCTACCTACTCTTCCTCATCATCATCGGCCTCGAGCGCGTCCAGGGCTTCGACGCGACGAAAGCCGTCCTCACGATGCTCCTCGCCGTCGTCACCGTCGGCGCGATCATGTGGACGTTGGGGCTGGGACACATGGTGCTCCCGCCCGGCCCCTTCATGATGACGCACTGCCCCTGATCGACCGCTCGAACGTGCGACTGCTCGCGCGCGCGAGAGTCTGCAACGGCGGGTCAGTGACTGTCTTCGTCGAGATCGGTCGTACTGAGCCGGCGGTACGCGCGGTCGTCTTCACCGCGCCGATTCTGCTTCGCCTCGATCTCGCGATCCGCCTGACACTGTACGCACAGACGCGTGAACGGCATCGCCTGGAGTCGGCCCTCGGCGATCTCCGACTCGCAGCTCTCGCAGATGCCGTACGAGCCTTCCTCGACGCGCTCGAGCGCGTCCTCGATCGCTTGCAGCTTGCCGCGATCGCGATCGGTGAGAATGAAGTTGATCTCGCGGTCGCGTGCCTCGCTCGCGAGGTCGTAGGTGTCCATTCCCTCGTCTTTGGAGGCTTCGCGTCCCTGCTTCAGCTCTTGCTGGATCTCGGCGAGCAGCTGCTTCTTCATCTCCAGCAGCGTCTCGCGTGACTTGTTCAAGAATGCTTTCCGCATCGGTTCCTCGTGGGAGGGCGGATGGTAGGGACTCGTCGCGTCCATGTCAATTGGAGTACGCCCCCGTGCGCTCGGGCGCTTCGCGCCCGATGCTCCGATGGGCGTCGCACCGCGCGGCGCGACGCGCGGTGCTCCCGCACTCCATCTCGCGCCGCGCGGACGACGCGCGGTCCTGCGTCCGAGCTGTGTTTCGCGGCGCTATTCGGGTGGGTCGGCGACGTGGATGAAGGTCGCCGAGCCTACGAAGATCGCGGCGGCGGTTGCGATGTGACGTTGCAGGTCGAGTAGCGTCGGGGTGAGCGCCGGCGCCTCCGGTCCGAGAAGGATGGCGGCGGCATGGAGGCGGCCGAGCTGGCGGCGGAGTTGGAGGCAGACGAGCGGCGTCGCCGCGGCGCTCCGATCGACGCGGGGGTCGCGCGGTGAGAGCAGGAGGCTGTTGCTGTGCTCGCGCCCATCGGCTTCGGCCTCCGTGCGAAGACGCGCGATGACCGTCGCCACCTGGTCGAGCTCGCCGCGGTATCGCAGCAGGCGCTCGCGCAGGATGGGCGTCGCGGCGAGGATCTCGTCGGCCGTCCCGACCGGACGCGCAGCGACATCGATGATGTGCCGGACGCGGATCGGACCCTCGGCGCCCCCGGAGCGACACGCGTCCTCCTCGACGACCTCGACCCGCGGCGCCGGCAGCGTGGGAACGTGCGGCGCGGCGTGCACGCCGCCGCGGAGGGCCCGACGGACGTTCTCCGCATCGTCGCCGACGCGGAAGTTGTTCGAGATCGAGCAGAACCACAGATCGCCGAGCGCGAGCCCGCTGGCGCGCGCGAGCGCCTGCGCCCAGCCGCGCGCGATGCCGAGCGCATTCTGGGGCAGGCCGCCGTAGACGTCGTGGCTGCGGGCGATCTGCAGCGTGTGTAATCGTCCGCCCCAGCGGAACCACAGGTCGAAGACGAGACAGGGCCGGTGGTGCGCCTGCGCCGGCAGGTCCACCTCCGGCACCCAGCGCTGATTGACGTAGACGCGCGTCGGATCCGCCGTGAGCGCGTTGCCGGTCGCCGCGATCTGGTCGAAGAAGTAGTGGCACGTGCGGTCGCCGTAGGTGTAGTCGCCGCGCGCGCGCACGTCGGGCGCCGGCGCGAGCAGCTCGGCGGCGTAGTGGGCGATGTGCTCCTCGCTCGCCGGATACGCTTCCGGGATCGCCATCGCCCCCATTTCGGGAATGCCGAAGAGCGTGCACCAGGCCTCGGCGACGCGGCCCTTCTGCGTCGTCGTGAGGAGGCCTTCCTCGCGGAGATGCGTCAGGCCGCGCAGCCACGTGTCCTCGAGCGACTCGCCAGCGATGACCGTCGCGGCGACGAGGTGATGCCCGACGTTCTTCCGCGCTTCCGACGAGAGCCCCTGTCCCTCCTCGAAGCGGAGGCCGGTGCGGAGCGCGAAGTCGGCGCGCGCGATCTGCACGGCCAGGTACGCGAGGTGCTGGGCGCGAGTCTCGTCGTCGCCGCCGACGTAGGTGCCGCCGACGATTGCCGCCAACAGATCCTCGGCGGAGCGTGCGGCCAGCGTCTCGACGTGACGCCCGCCTGCCTCGTGGTAGTCGGCGGCGAGCGTTCCCTGCTCGTAGGCGACGTGGATCTTGAAGAAGCCGGTCGGATCGAGACGCAATGGTGACGCGCGCGCGACGACCGCGCCCGCGGCGTCGCCATCGGCCACGTCGGCGCACACCGCGCCCGTCGCAACATCGAACTCGTGCCCGCCGACTCGTGCAGCGTCCTCCGGGAACTCCGCCGCGAGCACCGCGCGCTCCGCAGCGAGACCGAATGCCACGAGCCGCGACGCGAACGTCGCACCGTCACCGAGGAGCCCGCGTCGCAACACCTCGTGAATCGCGCGCTGCGCGCGGCCGTCGGCCTTGCCGTTCGCCACGATGCGCGGAACGTCGGGGCCATCGTGGTCGACGACGAGGTCCGGACCGCGCAATGCGAGTCGCAATCCTGCGAACGGCTCCAGCATCCCCGACGGCACCTGGATCGTCCGCGGCCGCCAACGATACGGGTCGATCTCCTCGAGCACCCGCCAAGACGGCGTGGCGACCGGCCGCACGAGCATCGGCAGACGACGCTCGACGTCAGTGAAAAACGAGATCGGATCGAGCGCGCCGCGCGCGTCGACGATCTCGAGCTCGCGGCGGCGAAAGCACGCGATCTCCTCGTGCGACAGCGTCGCCAGCGCGTCGCGCGCGAAGATCTTCGCCGCCCGCCCGTCCGTCTCGCCGGGAATGACGTGTCGGCCCTCGTCGACGCCGTTCGCATAGAGGCAGCGAATCCCTTCGAGCGGCGTGAAGACCGGGGAGTCGTCGCCGCAGAGGACGAGCACCGTAATGTACGGATTCGTGAGGAGGTTCTGCACGACGCGCTCGACACCGTCCCGCAACGTCGCGATCGTGCCGATCGCGGCGACCTGCGACGTCGGGAACTTCGCCGGCAAGCGTTCCAGCAAGACGGCGAGCGGCGCGTCGACCTTGGTCGCGCCGCCGACGTCGGTCGCGGTGTGGCCGATCAGGATCGCGACGTTCGCGCGCGGCTCGAAGATGCGCAGCTTTTCGTCGTCGGGAAAGAACGGCCACTCACGGGCGAAGTCGAAAGCCACGTCGAGCGCCGCTCCTCACGCCTCCACGGTGCGCGCGCGGAACCCGGTCGCGTTGCGGAAGGCGGTGTTGAAGTCGCGATAGAGCGAACGATGCGGCTCGAGGCGGTAGTGCTTCTTCGCGTACTGCTCCGAGATCTCCTCGATCTCCTCGACGCCCTCCCAGCCTGCCGGATTGGGGAATGCGTAGTACGGTGTCTCGTCGGGCACGCCGGCGACGTACACGACCGTGATCGGCCGACCGGCGGCGCGCGCCGAGTAGACACGGTGCATGCCGTCGTTGATGAGCTTCACACACGGTCCCGCCGGCTCGCGCGAGCACTCGACGACCGGCGGCAGGAGGTCCATGCCCTCGGGCGGCCCGTCTTGGGTCCAGAAGCGTACGAAGCCGCGGAGACCGTAGAGATCGACGCCATGCTCGGCGAGCGCCGCCGCCAAGCGGCCGATCTTCACCACCTCGGCACGCTTCACGTAGCGTTGCGCCGGCACGAGCGCGTCCGGCGAGAACGCCTCGAGCAAGGTCAGATCGGCGCGCGCGTACGGCAGGCTCCACGGCCGCTCGTGCAAGGTGACGCGGCGGAGCGCGGCGAAGAGCTCGTCGATGTCGAAGGACTCGATGCGGGTGATGTGCATGGGGGATCTCTACACTAATCGCCCGTCGGCGAGGAATCGAAGGATGGCAGTGCGCGCGGCGTGGAGATCGGCCACGACACGAACGCGGTCAGCAGCGTCGCGAACGGCATCGTGTCGCGCATCGAGCTCGGGTGTCGTCTCCGTATGCGGCGTCACCCAGATCGCATGCATGCCGAGCGCGAGTGCCGGCCGTACGTCCTTCTCGAGGCTGTCGCCGACCATGATGGTGGCGGCGGACGCCACGTCGAGCGCGTTCAGCGCCGCGCGGAAAAGCGTCGGATCGGGCTTCGCGACGCCGGCGCAATAGCTGAGTTGCCACGTCTCGACGAGCGGCACGATCTTCGGACACGCGCGGCGAAACCCGGCCTCGTACGGCGCCCAGATGTTCGACACGACGCCGACGCGCGCGCCGCACTCGCGGACGGCGGCGACGCACGCGGTCGCGCCGTCGACCTCGACGGGCTCCGTCTCCTGCGCGTACCAGATCTGCCCGATCGGCTCCGCGATCCGGTCCGATAATCCGAAGGCCTCACACAAGCGCTCGGCGAGGGCCCGGGGTGACGCGAACGGTTCTCGGAAGAGCCACCCGGTGATCGTGCGCGCCTCGTCGCGTCCGAGTCCGAGCGCGTCGGCGATGCGACGCCCCGGACCGACGTCGGGGCGCCGCACGAGCGTATCGCCGATGTCGAAGAGGACGGCGGCGCGGCTCAGCGCCCCTCGTGCCACCAGATAACCTCTTTGCCGGCGGCGCGCAGCACCTCGACGCCCATCGCGTCGCCGCGGACGTTCGGCTGCCGGCAGTACACCTTGGCGACGCCGCTGTTGATGGCGCGTTTCGCGCACATCACGCACGGCGTGTGCGTGATGAACATCGTCTTGTCCTTCTCGATCGCGCCCGCCTTGAGAAGGGCGTTCTCCTCGGCGTGGACGTAGCCGCTGCGGTCGCTCGGAATGAAGTCGCGATCGCTGATGCCGGCCGCGCCGCCGTTGTAGCCGACGCCGAGGACGCGCTCGAGGTCGGCGGAGACGACGACGCAACCGACCCTTTGTGAGCCGTCGGTCGAGCGCAGCGCGAGGGCCTCGGCGAAGCGCTGGTACGCCTCCGGCAACGTGAGACGCGGCGGCAGACGCGGCGTCGTGAACGCGGCGGCAACCGCGCTGCCGGAACCAGCGCCGCGCGGGCGCCACGCCGGGTAGTGCACGACCGTCTTTCCCGCGCCCCGCAGGAGCTCGAGGCCGTCCGGCGGGTGCGGTCCGCGGTGCCGATAATAGACGTGGCTCACGCCGCTGTTGATGGCGCGGACGGCGCAGAGGTAGCAGGGCGCACGCGTCACGAAGAGGAGCTTGTCCTTCTCGACGGCGCCCGCGATGAGCAGCGCGTGCTCCTCGGCGTGGAGGTGGCTGCCGCCGCGGGGCCGCGCGGCCTTGCCGCCGACCGCGGTCGCCGCGCCGCCGGAGAAACCGGCGCCGAGAACGCGCTCGAGATTGAAGCTCACGAGAACCGCACCGGCGCGGTTCGTCGGCTCGGGCGAGCAGCGCGCCAGCGCTTCCGCGAAGCGCAGGTACGACTCGAAGAGCGGAATGCGCCCCTGCGGCGCGCCACGGTTCAGCGGGTGCGTGTTCTCCGGACGCCCGTCCTTGACGCGGTCGGCGCGCGCCGCGCCGGAGTGAGCGGTGTCGCGTCGAGCTCGGGCCGTCACCGCGCCGCGGCTCATTCGCGGAAGTTCACGAACTGGAGCGCGACACCGAAATCCTCGGCGCGGAGCGCCTGAATCATCGCCTGCAGATCGTCGCGCTTCTTGCCGCTCACGCGCACCTCGTCCTGCACGATCTGCGCCTGGACCTTGATCCCCGAGGCTTTCACTTTCTTGGCGATCTCGCGTCCCTTGTCGGTGTCGATGCCTTGCTGCACCGTGATCGCCTGCCGGGCGCGACCGCCGGCCGCGGGTTCGATCTTCCCGTAGTCGAGGTTCTTGATCGGGACGTTCCGGCGCACGAGCTTCGACTGCAGCACGTCGACGACGGCTTTCACTTTGAAGTCGTCGGCCGAGGTGACGACGATCTCCTTCTGATCCCAGCCGATCTCCGTCTTCGAGTCCTTGAGGTCGTAGCGCTGCGCGACCTCTTTGCGCGTCTGGTTGAGCGCGTTGTCGATCTCCTGGAGATCCACCCGCGACACGACGTCGAACGACGGCATACCGTTTTACCTACCAGGGACCGGCGGCGACGGCCAACGACGCGCCGCCGCTGAGGCTACTACGCCCCGCCGCTCGGCGCCGTGACCACGTCGACGCCCTCGGGCACGACGAAGCGAAACTCGTCCTCGGGCACGTCGACGTTGCGCTGGATGTTCGAGAAGCTGAGCGTCGTCACGTTACCGATGGGATCGGTGACGGCCGCCTCGACGATGTCGAACGCCGGCCGCGACACCGCCAGCGTCAGGCTGCCGACGTCTTGCGCGCGTTTCGGGACGAGCTTCAGATAGATGCGCTGCGCGTTGCAGCCGCGGGGGTCCTGCGCGACGTCGAAGTCGTCTTTGATACGTCCCACCCCGGCGAGGAACGACACCGGCGTCGTCGACACGAACGCCGCGTTGAACGACCCCTTCAGCACCTGCCGTTCGTCCGGCTGATAGATCCAGAGCGTCGTCCCGTCGGCGACGATCGACTGCCGCTGCGGCGCCTGAAACTCCCACCGCATCCGCCCCGGCTTCACGAACACGACGGTGCCGAACGCCTCCTCCCTCTGCCCCACCGACGCGATCGCCGTCTCCTGCCGAAAGTCGGCGCGAAAATTCTTGGTGGCATCGTACCGCGCCTGCAACCGCTGCACCGTCTCCGTGATGGGCGGACACGACTCCGCCGCTTTCGCACCCGGCGACCCCGCGCCGGCGGCACCAGCCGCCGGCCGCGCGCCTCGAGCGCCGCCGCTTCCCGCCGCGCCAGCGCCCGGCGAGCGCGCCGGCGCCGCCGCGTGCGGAGCGTCGTCGTGCGCGAACCCCGGCACGGCGAATACGAAAATTGCGATGGATGCCACGAGGGCGAGCGCGCGCGGCGTCGTGCGCTGCACCCGTGGTGCGCACCATACCCTCTTGCGCACGTCGGGTGCAGCGCGCGATGCCGCGCGCGCTCGCCCTCGCGGCCACCTCAATCTTCTATGCGCCGTGCGAGGACTTCGCGTGGCCGAGCCCCTTCCGCCGCGGAGACGACTCCTTCGCGCTCCATGCGCTCGATCATCCGGGCGGCGCGATTGTAGCCCACGCGCAGCCGGCGCTGTAGCCAGGAGATCGACGCTTGCCGGCTCTCGGTGACGACGCGCACGGCCTGGTCGTACATCTCGTCGTAGAGGTCCTCGGCGTCGTCGGCGGCGCCCTCCTCGTCGTCGCCTTCGAGGAGCTCCATCTTGTACTGCGGGCCGCCCTGCGCCTTCCAGAAATCGACGACCTTCTGGATCTCGCCCTCGGACACGTACGCGCCGTGGATGCGCATGAGCCGCGCGGTGCCGGGCGGCAGGAAGAGGCAGTCGCCCTCACCGAGCAAGCGCTCACTGCCGATCGCGTCGAGGATGGTGCGCGAATCGATCCGCGACGTGACCTGAAAGGACATGCGCGCCGGGAAGTTCGCTTTGATCAAGCCGGTGATGACGTCGACCGACGGCCGCTGCGTTGCGAGAATGAGATGAATGCCGGCGGCGCGCGCCTTCTGCGCGAGGCGCGTGATCGACTCCTCGACGTCGCGCCCGACCGTCATCATGAGATCGGCGAGCTCGTCGACGATGATGACGATGCGCGGCAGGTGCTCGTGGACGATCGGCTCGCCGCTCGGCGCCGGCTCGGCGGGCGGCGACCACTCTTCGTCCTCGCCCTCGGGGGTCGTGAGCTCGATCACGCCGGCGCGCTTCTCCGCCGCCTCCGCGGCGAGCATGCGATTGTAGCTGTCGATGTTGCGCACCCCCTTGTCGCGCAGCATGCGGTAGCGGACGTCCATCTGCTGCATGACGTTGGCGAGCGCGTACGCCGCCTTTTTCGGATCGGTCACGACCGGCACGAGCAGATGCGGAATGTGATCGTACATCGAGAGCTCGAGCATCTTCGGGTCGATCATGATGAAGCGCACGTCGGCGGGATTCGCCTTGTAGAGGATGCTCATGATCATCGCGTTCAGCGACACCGACTTGCCGGTGCCGGTCGCGCCCGCCATGAGCAGGTGCGGCATCTTTCCCAGGTCGGCAACGCTCGTGTTGCCGGTCGTGTCCTTGCCGAGCGCGAGCGTCAGCGTCGACTCCGAGTGCTGGAACTGCTCGCTGCGGATGATCTCGCTCAGGTACACCTTCTCGCGTCGCGGGTTCGACACCTCGATGCCGACGACGGGCTTCCCGGGGATCGGCGCGAGGATGCGCACGCTGTGCGCCCGGAGCGCCATCGAGAGATCGTCGGCGAGGGTGACGATGCGGTTCACCTTGACGCCCGGCGCCGGCTCGAACTCGAACGTCGTGATCACCGGTCCGGGCCGCACCGCGACGACCTTGCCCTCGACGCCGAAGTCGGCGAGCTTCGATTGGAGAATCCGCGAGCTCGCGATCAGCGCCTCCTCGTCGATGCGCACGCCGGTTTCGATCGGCGCGTCGAGGAAGCTCGTCGGCGGCAGCTCGTACGAGAGACCAGGGGCGAAGTGGAACTCCTCCTGCTTGAGCGCCTTCGGCTCCTTCTTCGCGCTCTTCTCCGGCCGCCGCTCGGGCTCGTTGACGAGAATCGGCGGCGGCTCCGATAGGCGCGGCTTCTTGCCGTCACGCTCGCGTCCCTCGCGCAGGCGCGCGTCACCCTCACCCGCGTCGCGGTCGCGCGGCTCGCGCTCGCGCCGTTCGCGTGCGGGCGGGACCTCGCTCCGCTCGTCGTCGCGACGACGCGGCCAGAGCCGGACGAGACCCGCCCCGAGCGCCTCCCCCGCGGCCGCCGCCCGGCGCGCCGTCGCACCGACGCCGCCGACGAGCGAGCCGCCGGTCGCGATCATCGTCGTGAGGAGGAGCCCGGTCAGGACGATCATCACTGCGCCCGCGGTGCTGAAGAGGCCGCGCAACTCGAACGCGAAGAAGCCGCCGACCCAGCCGCCGGCGGCCGACTCGCGTCCCGGCCCGCGCAGCAGTGCCAGCGTCGTCGCGATCAGCAGCAGCTGCGCCGTAAGCGCGCCGCCGCGCGCCATCGACGGCGCGATCGGCAGCCCGCGCAGCACCAGCGTCGCCACGACCGTGATGAACGCCGGCACGAGAAACGCCGCGAGGCCGAACGCCTGGACGAAGAGATCGGCGAGGAGATGCCCGACGGGCCCGCCGGCATTCACGCCTGCCCGGCCCGGGACGTACGAGAGAAAGCTGATCGCGAGGTAGCACGCGCCGGCGATCGCGAAGATCGCCTCGACCTCGTGCCACAACGTGGACGCGCTGCGCCCCTTCTCGCCGCCGTCCCGCGCTACCCGTGCGCTCCGCCCCACGTTCCTCCTCAACCCGGCGCGCCAGGTTTCTCACGATCGCCGCGGCGAGCGCAAGCCCGGGCCCGCCAGCAGGCCGGTTTCAAGGTGACGCTACCCGCCCATGCTGGCGCCGACGCGGTTGGCCTCAGTCGGGACGCTAGTGTCCCGAGACGGGACACTAGCCGGTGACGTAGCCCATCGCCTCGAGGACGCCGACCAGGTGGGCGATCGCGGCGTCGACGGTCGCGCCGCCGCCGTTCTCCTCGATCGTATGCTTCTGATCGAACTTCACCGTGAACGTGTCTTGGCCATAGAAGGCGCCGAGGATCGTCGTCGCGGCGCCGGCGTTCGTCCCGATGAGCACCTTCGCCCGGGACTGAACGTTTTGCACGTCGCCGGTGACGGACACGACGAGCGGCACGCGCGTGCCGTGGGCGAATATCGCCGCGTAGCCGCCGCCCGACGGACCCTCGAACGTCCCCACCGCCGTCGTCGTCGCGAAGCCGTCCTCGAGCTTGCCATCGCCGCGCGGAAACGTGAGGTAGTCGACGTCCTGGACGACCGGGAAATCGTGGTGCTTGCCGAGCGGGTCGCGCCCGTAGCTCACGATCGCGATCTTCTTCTGGAATTGGTCGACGACGACGAACGCCTTCCGCTTTTGCGCCGGCGGATCGTTGCGGGTCACGAGACGCTGCAAGCTGCCCGAGTAGACGAGCACCTCGGCGCGCGCGCCGGAGGCGGTCAGGAGGAGGGCGAATCCGGCGAGCACAAGGCGTGGGAGCATGCGTCGATTGTCCGGACCTTCCCGACACCTCGCAATCCACAAAAACGGCGCCGGACGCATAGGAAATCAGCGCAGAC
>VBKW01000256.1 GCA_005879405.1 Deltaproteobacteria bacterium | reverse complement strand
TTCAGTGGACCGATGCTCGCCGACGACGTGACCGTCGGCATGAGCCTCACCGGGGCGCTCACGCCGGCCGGCCTCGGCATCGCCGCGATCATTCCGCTGATCGAGTCCGGCTTCGTCGACTGGATCGTCTCGACCGGTGCGAACCTCTACCACGACACCCACTACGGCATCGGTCTCACCATGCACCGCGGCCGCCACGACGTGAGCGACGTCGCGCTGCGCGAGGAAGGCGTCGTCCGCATCTACGACATCTTTTTCGACTACGACGTGCTCTTGAAGACCGACGCGTTTTTCAAGCAGATGATTCAGGCACCGGAGTTTCAGCGCCCGATGAGCACGGCGGAGTTTCACCATCATGCCGGCCGCTACGTCGCCGAGCGCGAGCGCGTGCTCGGCATCGGGCGGCGCTCGGTGCTGGCGGCCGCGTGGGAGCACGGCGTGCCGATTTACACTTCTTCACCCGGCGACAGCTCGATCGGCATGAACGTCGCCGCGATGGCGCTGCTCGACAACAAGCTCGCGTTCGACGTGTCGCGCGACGTGAACGAGACGAGCGCGATCGTCTACGACGCGAAACAGAGCGGCGGACGGAGCGCCGTGCTCATGCTCGGCGGCGGCTCGCCGAAGAACTTCGTCCTGCAGACGGAGCCGCAAATCCAAGAGGTCCTCGGCATCGCCGAGAAGGGCCACGACTTCTATTTGCAGATCACGGACGCCAGGCCGGACACTGGCGGTCTCTCCGGCGCGACGCCCGGCGAGGCGGTCTCCTGGGGCAAGGTCGACCCCGACAAGCTGCCCGATACCGTCGTGTGCTACGTTGATTCGACGGTTGCCCTTCCGCTCCTGACCGCCTACACCATGGCGACGCGGCCACCGCGACGGCTGAAACGGCTGTACGACCGGCGCGACGTCCTGGTGGAAGCGCTGGCGGCCGAGTTTCGCCGCGTCGGCGGCCCGAAGACGAGCTGAACGAGCCTGATCGCCCACATGGAACGCGAGCTGGACATCGCGATACGAGCCGCACGCGACGCCGGGCAGATCCTGCTGCGGTACTACGGCGGCGCCCACAAGGTCACGGAGAAGAGCGTCGACAATCCGGTGACCGCCGCCGATCTCGAAGCGAACGAGCTGCTCAAAGCGACGATCCTCGGGGCGTTTCCCGACGACGGCTGGCTCTCCGAGGAGACCGCGGATTCGGACGAACGTCTCGCGCGCAAGCGCGTCTGGATCATCGACCCGCTCGACGGCACGAAGGAGTTCATCAGCGAGATCCCCGAGTTCGTCGTCTGTGTCGCGCTCGTCGAGGACGGCCTGCCGCGCGTCGCTGTCGAGTACAACCCGGTGCGCGACGAGCTCTTCACCGCCCGCAAGGGCGCCGGCGCGACGCTGAACGGCAGCGCGATCCGGGTCACGAAGCAAACCGACCTCCGTCTCGCCCGCGTGCTCGCCAGCCGCAGCGAAGAGGCCCGCGGCGAATGGGATCCCTATCGCGAGAAGATGCACGTCGAGCTCACCGGAAGCGTCGCCTACAAGTTTGCGCTCATCGCCGCCGGCCGCTACGACGCGACCTTCACGCTCACGCCGAAGAACGAGTGGGATGTCTGCGCCGGGGCGCTGCTCGTCGCCGAAGCCGGCGGCATGGTGACCGACCCCGACGGGCGCGCCATTCGCTTCAACAACCGGTCGACGCTGCTGCCCGGCCTGATCGCGTCGAATCAGGTGCTGCACCGCGCGATCATCAACACGATCCGCGCGACGCGCGCCGCCATGGAGTAACGCGCGGCCGCGTCGCGGGACGGCGGTTGCGAACGTCGCTACGGCGACGGCGCAGTGAGGAACGTGCGCAGCGCTCGTTTGACGGCCGCGCTCTGCGGGCCGTCGAGGAGCGCGGTGCCGTGGTCGGTGCCGGGCACGAGGAGCAGCGTCTTCGGGGCGGCGATACGCGCCGCGAATTCGTGCGCCGCGTCGGCGGCGGCGGTGTCGGACTCGGCGGCGACGAAGAGGGCGGGTGCGCTGAGCTTGGCGACGGCGGCGGCGGCATCGAGGCCTTGGAAGGCGGCGGAGGCGGAGAGCGTCGCGACGCCGGCGACGGGGACGCGCGCCGCGACGACCAGGGCGGCGGTGCCGCCCATGCTGGCGCCGACCAGGTACACGGGGCGAATCTTCCTGCCGAGGACGAACCGATAGGCGCCCTCGAGGTCGCGATCGATCGTGGCCACGTCCTTGCCGCCGCCGGACTCGCCGTAGCCGCGGAAATCGAACGTCAGCGTGCGGAAGCCGGACTGCGCCATCTCGGCGGCGAACGCGGTCCAGCTACGCTGATCGCCGCGATACGTATGCGCGAAGACGATGCCGGGACCCTCGCGGCCGTCGAGATGGCCGACGAGCTGCACGCCGTCGGTGGCGGTGATCTGCACGCGTTCGTCCGCGACGGCAGGCGCGACGACGGCAAGCAAGAGCGCGGCGACGGCGATGATCCGAGTCATCGTCGCAGTAGCGACGGACGCCGACGACTGACGCGATGTCACGTCCGCGGACGTTCGGCGTCGACGACGGCGCGCGCGTCCGCGGGTAGATCGCTGATGATGCCGTCGCAGCCGAGCGCGAGGAGTCGCCGCATCTCGGCCGTGTCGTTGATCGTCCACACGTGCACCTCGGCCCCGAGCGCGTGTGCCGCGGCCACGGTCTCGCGGGTCACGAGCTCGACCCCCCAGAAGCGTGGCGGAATCTGCAACGCGACGGCTCCCGCCGGGAGCGTCGGCGCGACGCCTTGCTGCAGCGCGCCCATGAACGTTGCGACCTCGCCGGCCGCGAGGCTCGTCGCGATGTCGGGTGCGGCGCGGCGGATGGCCGTCATGATGACGTCCTGCTCGGCGGCAAGGACGACCGTGGTCCGCGCGGCGCGCAACAACGCGACGACGGCGTCGACGATCGACGGCGTCTCCTGCTTGATCTCGATGTTGAGCGGCACGTCGGGGAACTCGCGCACCAGCTCGGCGAGCCGCGGTACGCGGACGCCGCTGCCGCGAAAAGGATGGGTGCGGCCGCCGTCGGGCGTGAAGTGGAAGCCGGCGTCGAGCGCGGCGACCTCGGCGAAGCGCAGGCCCGACACGGCGCCGGCGCCGTCCGTCGTGCGCTCCAGCGTGGGATCGTGGAGGACGACGATCTCGCCATCCGCTGTCCCATGCACGTCGAGCTCGAAGACGTCGGCGCCGTCGGCGCGCGCACGGCGGAAGGACGCGAGCGTGTTCTCCGGCGCCACACCCGCCGCGCCGCGATGGCCGAAGACCCGCGGCAGCGGGCCGGGGAACGCGCCCATGACGTCGCTCAGTCGAGCGCGGTGAGGGTCGAGCGCACGACGTCCGTCGGCGTCACGAACGACACGGACGGCAGGTCGACGTGCGACGTGAGCGCGGCGAGACGATCGAGGAGCTCATGGCTCAGCACCGCGAACTGAAAACGCCGCGCGCCGCCGAGCTGCTCGGTCGCCGGGAGCTTCACCGTAAGCGGGTTCACGTAGGTGCCGTCGCGAAACAGCATGTAATGCAGGTGCGGACCGGTCGCCATGCCGCTCCGGCCGACGTATCCGATCACTTGCCCTTTGTGCACCTCCGCGCCGACGCGCAGGCCCTTCGCGATCCGCTTCAGGTGCGAGTACGACGTCGCGTACGGCGCCTGGTGATCGAGCGCGACCTGATTTCCGTAGCCGTGCGCGTAGCCGGCGAACGTGACGACGCCGCTCGCGACGGCGCGCACCGGCGTGCCGATCGGGGCCGCGAAGTCGACGCCCATGTGCTGCGCGGGCCGCTTCAGGACCGGGTGCATGCGCGCGCCGAACTCCGAGCTCACGTAGTCGAACGCGAGTGGATACTTGAGGAAGCCGCTGCCGATCGCGTGGCCCTGGGGATCGTAGTACTCGCTCTCGCCCTTCTCGTTCTCGAAGCGGATCGCGCGCAGCGTGCGGCCGTGGCTCGTGATCTCGGCGGCGAGAATGTCGCCCGGGTGCGCCGTGCCGCTGTCGTCCCGGACCTCCGCGTAGACCAGACGGAACTCGTCCCCACGGCGGACGTCGGTCTCGAGATCGACGTCCCAGCCGAAGACGTCCGCCAGCTGCGAAACCATGCGGGCGGGGATGCCCGCCGCGCTCGCCGAGGCGGCGAGGCTCGCCTCCACGCGGCCGACGACGCCGCGCACCGCCGCGAGCTGCGGCATCGCCTTCAGCCGCGCCTGCACCTGTCCGTGCGCGACGCGCATGCTCAGCAACGCGTACTTGTCGATCTCGTAGTCGCAGGCGCGCAGCTCGTGGCCGTCGCGGCTGAACGTGATGACGAGCGCGTGCCGCGGCTGAACCGCGTCGACGTCGTACGCGCTCGCCGCCGCTTGCTCCCACGCCCGCGCTTCGATCGCGGACACCCCTTCCCCGACGAGAATCGTCACGAAGGTCTCGCCGGGCGCGATCAAGTGTCGCACCTGGATGACGTCGTCGGCCTTCGCGACTTCCGCGGCGGGCGCGACGGCGGCGGGTGCCGGCTTCGCAGCGCGCAGGTCGTTCGCCGCCAGGGTTTCCATCGGCGACGGCCCGGTCGTGATCGACGCCAGGGCCGCCGCGACCATCACTGCGAGCAGTACGCGGACTGCGCTCGTGCTTCCAGGTACACGCCACACTCGAATACCCTCCCTGGAATTCGAGAATCGCGGGCGACCCTGCCAACGCGCGCGCAAGTAGTCAAGCGGAATCGCCACGTTGCGGGCTCGCGGGGGCGCTGTTAAGCACGACCCGTGCGCATCGGCGGACTCGACGTCGGCGACCGCCGGATCGGAGTCGCGATCTCGGACGAGCACGGGTGGACCGCGCAAGGCGTCGGCGTCGTGCAGCGTACGCGACTCGCCGACGACCTCGCGGCGCTGCGCGCCATGCTCGCGCCGTTCGCGCCGACGACGATCGTGATCGGGTTGCCGAAGAACATGAACGGCACGATCGGCCCGCAGGCGGAAAAGGCGCTCGCGTTCGCGCGCGACGTGGAGGAGGCGCTCGCGGTGCCGATCGTCATGTGGGACGAGCGCCTCTCGACCGTCGGCGCGGAGCGCGTGCTCCTCGAAGCGGACTTGAGCCGCGCCAAGCGCCGCAAGGTCATCGACAAGGTCGCCGCGATGTTCATCCTGCAGGGGTACCTCGACAGCTTGCAGTTCGCGCGCGGACGTTGATGGCGCGCGCGGCGCGACGGAGGCGGTGACGATCCGACGCGGGCTCGCGGTCGTGCTCGTCCTCGCGACGCTCGGCGCCGGGGCGGTCGCGCTCTATCTCGTCGCGGCGCCGCCGGTCCCGCCCGCGGGCGCGCGCCTCGTGGTACGCGAAGGCGACACGCTCTCGGCGATCGCCACCAGGCTCGCGCGGCTCGGCGTGATTCGCAGCGCGCTCGCCTTTCGGTTGCAGGCGCGCTTCGCCGGTCGCGATCGGCGCCTGCAACCCGGCGAGTATCGCTTCGACGCGGCGCTCGGCACGCGCGCGATCCTCGATCTCCTCGCGACCGGCGGCGTGCACGCCGAGGTGACGATTCCCGAGGGGCTCACGGTGCGCGAGGTCGCCGCGCTCCTCGAGCGCGTCGGCTATGGCAGCGCGGAGAGCTTTCTCTGCGTCGGGGACGACCCGGACTTCCTGCTCGCGGCTGGCGTGCCCGGTCCCCAGCTCGAGGGCTTTCTCTTCCCGGACACGTATCGTCTGACGCCCGTTATGACTACGAGCGAGATCCTCGGCCTCATGGTGCGCCGGTTTCACGAGCGCTTCGACGCCGAGCATCACCGCAAGGCGATCGCGCGCGGCATGTCGGTCAACGAGGTGCTGACTTTGGCGTCGATCGTCGAGAAGGAGTCCGGCGTCGCCGCCGAGCGCCCGCTGATCGCCGGCGTCTTCTACAACCGGCTCCGGCTCGGCATGCCGCTGCAAAGCGACCCGACGATCATCTACGCGATCCCGAACTTCAACGGCGACCTGACTCGCGCCGATCTCGCGCGCCCGAGTCCGTACAACACGTACCAGGTGACCGGCCTCCCGCCGGGCCCGATCGCCAACCCCGGCCTGGCGGCGATCGACGCCGTGCTCGACCCGACGGACACCCAGTACCTCTACTTCGTCTCCAAAAACGACGGCTCGCACGTGTTCGCGGCGACGCTCGCCGAGCACAACCACAACGTCGCCCGCTATCAAAAACTGGCCCGTTGACATTCGCCTTATCTTCGCTTAGAAAGACGCGCATGGCGACGCGCGTGACGACGGGCCCGATGTTGACGAAGCGACAGAAGGAGCTCGTCGATTACCTCGACGGCTACATCATCAAGCACGGCTACGCGCCGACGCTCGAGGAGATCGGCGCGCATTTCGGCTTGAGCTCGCTCGCCACGATTCACAAGCACCTCACCAACCTCGAGCGGAAGGGACTCATCCGCCGCAAGTGGAATCGCAGCCGCGCGCTCGAGGTCGTGCCGCGCGAGCGGCGCGCGGCGGCGCTCGAGCTGCCGCTCCTCGGCCGCGTCGCGGCAGGGGCGCCGATCGAAGCGCTCGAGCAGCCCGACACCATTGCCGTTCCCGAAGAGCTCGTCGGCCGCGGCGAGACGTTCGTCCTCCACGTCCGCGGCAACTCGATGGTGAAGGAAGGTATCCTCGACGGCGACTACATCGTGGTCGAGTCGCGATCGCACGCCGACAACGGTGATACCGTCGTCGCCCTCGTCCGTGGCGACGCGACCGTCAAGCGCTTCTACCGCGAGAAAGCGGGCATGATTCGCTTGCAGCCGGCGAACGACCAGATGGAGCCGATCCTCGCGCGCGCCGCCGACGTCGAGATCCGCGGCATCGTCGTCGCCGTCATGCGGAAGTACCTCCCGGCCCGCAAGCGCCCCGCCGCCTGACTTCTCCGCCACCCCTCCTCACGACTCGGCGCGGGGCGCTCGCGTCCCCAGGGTCGCGGAATCGCGCGGCGCGCTTCGCAATCGGGCGCGAGTTTTTGACGTGCCCCACCGGCCACCGGTACGCTGACCGCGTGACGCTCTCGCACCTCGTCTTCGACCTCGACAACACGCTCTACTCGCCCATGCGCGGCGTCGTCGAGCGCGTCGATGCGGCGATCACGACCTTCATGGTCGAACGGCTCGGCATGACCGTGCAGGACGCGGATGCGCTGCGCGCGCGCTACCGCGAGGAGCTCGGCACGACCTTGAACGGTCTCATGCGCCACTACGCCGTCGCGCCGGACGAGTATCTCGCCTACGTGCACGCGATCGACGTCGAGACGCTGCTCGCGCCGGACGTCGCGCTGCAGACGATGCTCGCGGCGTTGCCGCACGCCAAGGTCGTGTTCACGAACGGCTCGGCGGCGCACGCGGAGCGCGTGCTCGCGTGTCTCGGCGTCCGCGACTGCTTCGCGGACGTGTACAGCCTGGAGCGCATCGCGTACGTGGCGAAGCCGGAGCGCGGCGCGTTCGAGTCGTTACTGCGTGCGCTCGCCGTCCCCGCGTCGCGCTGCCTCGTGATCGACGACCGCGTCGACAACCTCCGCACCGCCGGGATGCTGGGGATGCGCACGCTGCTCGTCGGCAACGCCACCCCGCCGAGCGGCGTCGACGCTGCGGTCGCGTCGGTGCTCGACTTGCCGGTGGCGTTGCGGGTGATGGAGACGTCGTGAGCGACATCCCGGCGACAGCGCGACCGAGGAGCGTCGCAACGAAGACAACGCCCGTCGCGGACGCGGTCGCGACGGCGACGTCCCTCGCTGCGGGCGTCGCGGCCCCGGCGGCGTCGCTCTACGTGCACATCCCGTACTGTCACGCGAAGTGCCCCTATTGCGACTTCAACTCGTACGCGGCAACGGAGTGGCCCGAGGATCGCTATGCCGACGCCCTGCTCGCCGAGCTCGGCACCCATCGCTCGACGGAACCGTGGCGCGACACGATGCTGGCGACGATCTTCTTCGGCGGCGGCACCCCGTCGCTCTTTCGTCCGGCGACGATCGCGCGTCTTCTGGACGGCATCGCGGCCCGCTGGCGGGTCGCCGCGGATGCCGAGATCACGCTCGAGGCGAACCCGGGCACGGTCGAGCGCGGGCACCTCGCCGGCTTTCGCACCGCCGGGGTGAACCGCCGCTCGTTCGGCGTGCAGTCGTTCCAACCGCATCTTCTGCGCACGCTCGGCCGCATCCATTCGGCGGACGACGCGCGTGCGGCGCTCGCCGCCGCGCGCGCCGCGGGCTTCGACAACGTCAATCTGGATCTGATCTTCGCCGTCCCCGGCCAGACGCGCGCCGCGTGGGCCGCCGACGTCGCCGAGCTTCTCGCATGCGCGCCCGAGCACGTCTCGGCATACAACCTCACGTATGAGGCGGGCACGCCGTTCCACAGCTGGCGCGCGCGCGGCGAGCTCGTTCCGCTCGGCGAAGACGACGAGCTCTGGATGTACCAACACGTCCGCGCCGCGCTCGCCGCCGCCGGCTACGAGCAGTACGAGATCTCGAACTTCGCCCGGCCGGGCCGCGCCGCGCGCCACAACTGCGGCTACTGGCGCGGCGTCCCGTACCTCGGCGTCGGCGCCGGCGCGCACTCGTACGCGGCGACGCCGGGTTGGGGCGAGCGATGGTCCAACGAGCGCATCCCCGAGCGCTACATCGCCCGCGTCGGCTCCGGCGGTGACGCCACGGTGAGCCGCGAGACGCTCACGTTCGACACCGCCGCGGCGGAGTTCATGTTCCTCGGTCTGCGCGAGCTGCGCGGCGTCGATCCGCTTGTGTTCGCCGGGCGATTCGGCGCGCCGCTCGCGACGGTACACCCGGAAGTCGAGCCGCTACGCCGCGACGGGCTCCTCGTCGACCGCGAGTCGCGCCTCGCGCTCAGCGAGCGCGGTCTGATGGTCGCCGACTCGGTCTTCGCCGCGTTCCTCTGAGCCGACCCGGCGGGCTGAGCCGGCCGCACGATGGCAGCGTCAGCTTCGGTCCCGGGATCTCAATCGACGCGGAAGAGCGTGACCGCGAACCCCGCGTCGGCGTCGATCCACTGCTCGCCACAGGCGAAGCCCGCCGCCTCGCCGCGCGCGGCGATCGCGTCCGGAACGTACTTGTACGAGCTCTCGGTCCAGATCGTCTCGCCGGCCTCGAACGCGACGCTGATGCCGGCGGCGGCGATCGCCACTTGCTGCGAGCGCCGGCAGTGGAGGTGCATCTCGACGCGCGACTCCGCGGCGTTCCAGCGCGCCTCGTGGGTGAAATCCGCGAGGTCGAAGGTACCGCCGAGCTCACGGTTGATGCGGACGAGCAGGTTCAGGTCGAAGGCGGCGGTCACGCCGAGCGGATCGTCGTAGGCGCGGACGAGATCGACCTCGGGCTTCACGAGATCGGCGCCGACGAGCAATCCGTCGCCGCGACGGAGCGCGCGGCGCACCGTGCGGAAGAACGCGTCCGCTTCCGCGGGATGGAAGTTGCCGATGTTGGAGCCGAGAAAGAGGACGAGGGTCGCGCCGTGGCGGAGCGGCGACGTCGCCGCCTGGCGCAACCCGACCTCGTACGCGGCGCGATGGGTGACGACGCTCACGTGCGGGACGGTCGCGAGCGTGCGCGCCGAGAGGTCGAGCGCCGCGGGCGAGATGTCGACGAGGTGCACGCGCAGCGGCCGCGCACGCCGCCGCATGCCGCCCGCAAGGAGCGCGAGCTTCTCGCCGCTGCCGCAGCCGAGCTCGATCACCCCGGTGAGGTCGGCAATCGAGTCCGTCATCGCGCCGGCGTGCAGCTCGAGGAGGCGGCGCTCGGCGCGGGTGATGCGATACCACGGCAGCTCGCAGATCGCCTCGAAGAGCCGCGACCCGAGGGCGTCGTACAGGTACTTCGGCTGGAGGCGCTTCGGGCGGAGCGCGAGATCGCGGGCGACGTCGGCGGCGAATTCGCGCCGCGCATCCGCCTCGGCCGCGCTCGCGCCGCGCAGCTCGACCTCGGCGAGGAACGTCGCGCCGTCGCGGCGCGCCGTCGCCTCGCCGACTGCGTCGACGCGCGGATGGACGAGCGCCTTACTCATGCACCAGCCGGAAGGCGGCGTAGGGGTACGGATAGTGCGGCTGGAACCAGTTGCGCCAGCTGCGGCGGATGAGGGGCGTCGCGGTCGCCGGCGACGCGCCCTTCATGACGAAGTGGCGGCCGTCGAAGAAATCGGCGGAGTAGCCGGGATATGCGGCCGAAGGCGTGAAGCCGGCAAAGCCGGCGAACGGCGTCGACGTCCATTCCCAGCCGTTGCCGACGAGGTCGTGCACACCGAAGGCGCTCGCGCCGGCGGGAAAGGACCCGACCGCGACCGGATCGAACGCGCGCAGGTCGAAAAGGCCGCGCGACGGATCGGGCGGCTCGTCGCCCCAGGGATACCGGCGCTCACCGCCATCCGGCGTGCCGTATGCGGCGCGATGGTACTCGGCCTCGGTCGGCAGGCGCTTGCGTTTCCAGCGCGCGTACGCCGACGCCTCGGCGTAGCTCACGTACACGGGCACGGCGAGCGGCAGCGGGCGCGGCGCGAGCAGACCGCGCCAGTGCCACGCCCCATCGCGGCGCAGCCAAAACGCGGGGTGCTGCGCGCCGTGCCGCGCGCGCCACGTCCAGGCGTCGGCGTCCCAATACTCGGGGAGCGCATAGCCCCCGGCCTCGACGAACTCGAGATAGTCGCCGTTCGTCACGTCGTGGACGTCGATCGTGAACGCCGCGACCGGCACGCGATGCAGTGGAAACTCGTTGTCCCAACCGAAACGCACCTGCGCCGGATCGGCGCCGAGCGTCGCGACGCCCGCCGGGATGCGCACCGTGCGCGACGCACGCGCGGCGACGCTCGCAGACGCCTCCACTCGGTCGTCGCCGCCGGACGCGGCAGCCACCGCGGGCGCGAATTCATCGCCCGCCGGCGCCCGCTTCTGCTCGTACGGCAGTTGGTGGAGCATGTAGAGCAGCGTCTCGTGATGCATCGCCTCGTGCTCGAGGATCGAGTACAGTGCGAGGCCGCCGCGCAAGACCGGCGAGTCGGCGCGGTCGACGTCGGCGGTGGCGATCGCGTCGGCGACCGCCGCGTCGGCGGCGCGCGCGTACTCGGCGACGCGCGCGCGCGACGGCCACGCCGCGCGGCGTGTCCCAGCCGCCGCCTCGTCGTCGAGCGGGTCGATGCCGCGCTCGAAGAGCACGTCGAGCTCGGGATCGATCGGCCCCCGCCCGAGTCCGCGGCGCAGGAGCGTGTTCGCGTTGAACGCGGGCAGATGCCCCTCGTAGAAGACGATCGGGTGCCGGAGCGCGATCAGTCGAGCGCCGCGCTGCGGTCGAGGTCCATCATGGACGTCGCCCGCCGTCTCACGCCATCCCGAGCTTGGCTCGACCCTCCGGAGAGATCATGTTGGGATTCCACGGCGGATCCCACACGACGCGCACGTGCGCCTCACCGACGCCGGGCAGCGCCTCGATCCGGCGCTGCGCGTCCATCGCGATCGACGGCCCCATGCCGCAGCCTTGCGCGGTGAGCGTCATCGCCACCTGGACGTTGCTGCCCCCGGCCGGGAGCGGCTCGATATTCAAGTCGTAGACCAAACCGAGGTCGACGATGTTGACCGGAATCTCGGGGTCGTAGACGTTGCGGAGCTCGTTCCAGACCGCCTCATCGGTGAGCTCGCCGCCGGCGGCGGCACCCGACTGCGCGGCGGCGCCCGGCCGCTTGCCGATCGCGTCCGCGTCGCGGTCACTCACGCGGAAGAGACCGCCCATGCTCGGAATCTGCAGTGTGTACGTTCCACCGAGCGATTGCGTGATGATGGCAAGCGTTCCTTCGGGAATCGTCACCGCGTTCCCGTGCGGAATCTGAATGGCTTCGCAGTCACGGCTGACCGAGACGTTCTCGTAGCTCATGGGCGCTCCTTTCGGTGCAGGGGGCCGATGCTCCCGACCCGCGAGCGCCCAATCTAGCGTCGGTACCTGGTTAGGACAACGGCGGTCGCCCAGCGTGCAGCGCGGCGCAGCCCGACTCGCGGCGCAGCGGCGCGCCGCCTATTGCCGGCGCGGTCACGAAACGTCGCGCAGCGACGGGGCGATCAGGCGTGACTGGCGCACGCCTCGGCGCCGCAGTCGATGCCTGGGGCCGACGCAGGCAGCTCGACGACGGACGTCGCGCCGGCGCCCGCCGCGCTCTCGGCGCGAATCGACCCGCCGCAACCGTCGACGATCTGGCGTGTGATCGCGAGGCCGAGCCCGGTCCCGTGCTTGCGGGTGGTGAAGAACGGCTCGAAGATCCGCGGCAAGTCGTCGGCGGCGATGCCGCGACCGGAGTCGCGCACGGTGAGCGCGACGGTGCCCGTCGATTCGCGGCGCTCGCACCGCAGGGCGATCGTGCCGCCTGCGGATGTCGCGTCGATCGCGTTCAGCAGGAGGTTCATCACCACTTGCCGCAGGCGCAGCGACTCGGCGTCGACCCACGCGTCGTCGATATGCTCGAAGACGATCTCGACGTCCCTGTCGCGCGCTTGGACGCGGGCGAGCGGCAGGACGCTGTCGAC
>VBKW01000254.1 GCA_005879405.1 Deltaproteobacteria bacterium | reverse complement strand
TCTCGAGAGCGTCGCCGCGCACTTCGGCGGCGCGGCGCGCGGCCACACCGTCGCCGCGGTCGGGCAAGTGCTCTCCGATCTTCTGCGTCGCGAGCAAGTCGAGGGCGAGGCGCAGCTCTCGTCGTCGCAGGTGATCCGCCGCATCGTGGAGTTCCGCGACACGCGCGTGCGCGACGTCATGGTGCCGCAGATTCACATCTTCGGTCTGCGCGACGACGCGCCGATCGACGACGCGATCGCGCTCGTCCGTCGCGAGAAGATCTCGCGCATCCCCGTCTTCCACGAGCGCATGTACAACATCATCGGCATCGTCCATGCCTTCGACCTGCTCGGCGCGACGTCGACGCTCGAGCCGGTCGCGCGCATCATGCGCCCGCCGCTCTACGTGCCCGAGACCAAGCTCGCGCATCGTCAGCTGCGACTCATGCAGCGGCGCGGCCAGAACATGGCGGTGGTCGTCGACGAGTATGGCGGTACCGTCGGTATCGTCACCGTCGAGGACCTGCTCGAGGAGATCGTCGGCGAGATCGAGGACGAGTACGATCAGCGCGAGGTGCTGCACGAGACGTTGGCGGACGGCACCGTGCGGGTGCAAGGCGGCATGCAGGTCACTCCTCTGAACGAGCTCTTCCCGTGGCAGCTGCCGGTCGGCGACTACGACACGATCGCAGGCCTCGTGATCACCCATCTCGGTCGCATCGCGCGCGTCGGCGAGCGCGTCCGGCTGCCCAGCGTCACGATCGAGGTGACGCGCGCCGACGCGCGCGCCGTCCGTGAGGTCATTGTGCGCCCGCATGCCGCGGAGTAGCGTCCACCCGATGGACCGTCGCGCCTTGGCGGAGATCCTCGCCCGTGTGCGTGCCGGCGACGTCACGATCGACGTCGCGCTCGAGGCGCTGCGCGATTTGCCGTTCGCCGACCTCGCCTTCGCGAAGCCCGATCTCCACCGCGCGCTCCGCACCGGGCAAGCCGAGGTGATCTTCGGCGCCGGCAAAACGGCGGTCGAGATCGCCGCGATCGCCGAGCGTCTCGCCGCGCACGGCCAGAACGTGCTCGTCACGCGGCTCGATCCCGCGCCCGCCGCCGACCTGCTTCAGGTCGCGCCGGCCTTCGTCTATCACCCGGGGGCGCGCGTCGCGGTGCAGCAGGTGCGCGAGGTGCCGATCACGGGCAAAGGTACAATCCTCGTCGTCACCGCCGGCACGTCGGATGGTCCCGTCGCCGAGGAAGCGGCGTGGACGGCTGCGCTCGCCGGCAACACGGTCGAGCGTCTCTACGACGTCGGTGTCGCCGGCATCCATCGCCTCCTCGACCGTCGCGACCGTCTCGGCGCGGCGCGGGTGCTGATCGTCATCGCCGGCATGGAGGGCGCGCTGCCGAGCGTCGTCGGCGGGCTCGTCGACAAGCCGATCATCGCCGTGCCGACGAGCGTCGGCTACGGCGCGAGCTTCGGCGGCGTCGCCGCGTTGCTCGCGATGTTGAACTCGTGCGCCGCCGGTCTCACGGTCGTCAACATCGACAACGGCTTCGGCGCCGGCGTCGCGGCGAGCAGGATCAACCATCTCTAGCAGGGTGCTTTCAGCACCCTGCTAGCGCGCGCGTCGTCCTGACGCGACCGGCGCTGCGCACGACCAGGAGGAAGCGGCCCGATGCCGGAGCCGATCACGACGGCGTCGGTCTCCGCGTCGAGCGACGCGCGCGTGTAGGATTCGCCGAGCCGGACGCCATCGTCACGCCCGCCGCCGTCGCGCGCGCCATCGCCGCCACGCGCGCCGCGCGTGCCAGAGGAGCCGAGTGGCGACGCCGGCGCGCGACGGCATCATCGGGAAGAGGCGCGGGAAGGCGAGGAAGAGCTCTTTCCTGCCGTCGAGCCGTATGCCCCCCGTCAGCAGCTCCTTCACCGGGTTCACGTCGCCCTGCTGGATCCCGAGGTACGTCCGGCCGTCGCAGCGTACAGTCAAGTCGGGCGCGTCGATTCGCCCCGGCCGCACGTTGCAGCGCTCGTCGGCGATGCGCATCGCCCATTCGCCGCCGCCCTCGCCGCTGAACTCGAACTGGCACGTGAAGTCGAGATCGCCGGATTCCTCGGGACGAAACATGTACTGCATCATGCGCATCATCGTATCGACGTTCGTCGCGCGCATGCGATGCAGCTGCACGAGGCGGACGACGCCGCGCTGCCCCGGGGTCGCATCGTTGGTCGGCGTCCGGTAGCGGCCCGGCGGGATGTCGTAGCGCTCGCGCGCGCTCGGCGTGTCGATGACGAAGCGCTCCTCGACCTCGGTGCGCGTGTACGTGAGCGGCTTCAGCGTCTCCCTCAGGTAGCGGGCGCGCTCGGCTTTGTCGGAGTGAAACGCGTCGTGGATCTCCGCCGGACAGGTCGCGACGCAGTTGAAGCAGCGGTACTCGACGCGGAACGCCATCGATTGCCAGAGCGCGGCGATCTCGGTGTCCGACCAGCGGTGCTCGAAGCGCCGCGGCTTTCCCTCGGCGAGGTCGCGCGCGAGGTCGAGAAACCCCGGAATCGAGTCGCGATAGGTATGATTGTAGCAGGCCATGAAGTCGAACTCGCCGTCGGCGCGAATCGCCTCGGTCGGGCACGAGGCGACGCAGAGGTTGCACTCGAGGCAGGGATTCCAGTCGAGCAGTCGCTGCGACTCGACGTAGTCGCGCGCGTCGAACTCGAGGTTCGTGACCACGGTATCGATCAGGCAATAGGCGCCGAACTTCGGGTGCAGGAAGTTGCGGCTGGTACCGATGACGCCGAGGCCCGCCGCTTGCGCGACCAGCTTGTGGCTGAGCGGCCAGATCTTGTCGGGCCAGCGCTGCGACACCTCTTGCGGCCAGCCGATCGTGGTCGTGAGCCCGTCGCCGCCGAGCGACTTGAGGTACCGGATCGTCTGGTGGTCCCACTTGAAGAGGCGGTCTTCGGTCTCGTAGAGCTCAGAAATCGCCGTCGGCGCGAATCGCCTCGGTCGGGCACGAGGCGACGCAGAGGTTGCACTCGAGGCAGGGATTCCAGTCGAGCGGTCGCTGCGACTCGACGTAGTCGCGCGCGTCGAACTCGAGGTTCGTGACCACGGTATCGATCAGGCAATAGGCGCCGAACTTCGGGTGCAGGAAGTTGCGGCTGGTACCGATGACGCCGAGGCCCGCCGCTTGCGCGACCAGCTTGTGGCTGAGCGGCCAGATCTTGTCGGGCCAGCGCTGCGACACCTCTTGCGGCCAGCCGATCGTGGTCGTGAGCCCGTCGCCGCCGAGCGACTTGAGGTACCGGATCGTCTGGTGGTCCCACTTGAAGAGGCGGTCTTCGGTCTCGTAGAGCTCATGGTTCGCCGTCGGCAGGTAGCGCGACTGCATGGACGCCTTGTTCGACTCGGCGATGAGGACGATGAGCGAGCGCGCATGCGGATAGACGTAGCGGATCTCGTCGAGCTCGTGGGCGAGCGCGGGGTGGTCGATCGAGACGATGCCGACGTCGTCGGCGAAGGTGAGGAGATGGTGTTTGACCTCGGCCGCCGAGACGGGCGAGCGCACGAAGCGCGGCGGGATCTTCGTGGCGTCGTAGGCGTCGACGTCGACCCACGGCTGACGCATCTCGGTATTGGCCGGGAGACGCTTCTTTCCCTGCCAACGCCCGGGCACCGGAAAGGGAAAGCTCCAGTCGGCGCTCGAGTTGCGGCGACCGTTGGGAGTCGCGGGACCGACGGGGACGCGAGCAGCCCGCTCGGCGGCGTCGGCATTCCGACCGTCGGCGTGGCCATTGGCGAGCGGAATCATGAGCGGCCTCCTTTACGGCGTTAAGTACACCGTCGCATCGGCCAGTCAAGGTTGGGAAGGCGGAGCATGTTCCGGTGCCGCCAGGGCCGTAGTATCGTCGGTGGCGCTCCGCGGAGCCGCTTGCTTGACGCCTCCGAAGCTCTCGCTTATCGTTGCTGAACAGTGTCAACCAAGCGCGTCGTCCGCCTCAGCAAGCGGCTCGCGCGCCGTAACGCGACCCCGAAAGAAGCGGTGCTCGATGCGGCGCGCAAGCTCTGCTTCGCCGAGGGCGTCGACGGCGTCTCCGCGCGGAAGATCGCCCGCGAGGTGGGGTGTAGCGCGACCGCGATCTACCTGTACTACCGCAACATCGACCACGTGCTGCACCACCTGCGCATGGAAGGGCACGCGCTGCTCGCGGAGTACTTCCGTCGCGTCGATCGCGCGTTGCCCGCCATCGACCGCCTGCGCGAGACCGGAAGCGCGTACTACCGATTCGGGATCGAGCACCCCAAGTACTACGAGCTGATGTTCCTTTCCCGCTTCAAGGACGCGCCGCCGCGGGAGTTCGTCCAGCAGGAGGTCTTCACGCTGCTCCTCGTTCGCGACGTCGTGAAGGACGCGATGGACGCGGGTGCGATTCGGACGGACGTCGATCCGATGACGCTCGCCAACGCGCTCTGGTCGCAGGTCCACGGCGTGACGTCGCTCGCAATCTCCGGGCTGCTGATCTTGACCGCGCCGGGACGAGAGCACGACCTCGTCGAGGTCGTGCTCGACGGCATCGTGAACGGGTGGCGCGCGAGCGCGCCCTCGTAGGCGCTGCTCGACAGACGGGCCACCCGGTGGTAGATCCCGCGTTTCGCTGCAGGCCCGCATGCGGCCGGTAGGGCATTCACGAAGCGGAGTGCGCTGAAGCGTCCGGTGACGCGGGACGGCCCGTCCCGCCTCTTCCGTGCCGGGCGGCCAACCACTCGAAAATCATGAGGCGTCGCCTTCCTCGCCGACGGTGCGCGGGGGCGGCGTTTCGCGTTTGGAGAGGGTGCACGCATGAGAACCATCCGCAAG
>VBKW01000253.1 GCA_005879405.1 Deltaproteobacteria bacterium | reverse complement strand
ATCGTCATCACCCTGCGTGCTATTTCTGCGTCCGCTCGAGGTGGCGGCCAGGCACCCCCGCGGCACAGAGAAGAAGTCGGTACCGCTGCTTCCTTCCGGACCTGACGGAGTTCGCGACGCTCTCTTGCGCGGGACCTAGCCACCACCTGGAACGGACGACCACCGATTGCGGGAACGACTCTTTGCATAGCATGCTCCTTCTCGCGGGCGCCAGCCGATCCCCTGCGGTCGGCGCCGGTGCGAAAGGGCTCACCGTGAGGACGCAGGAACCCGGACGTGACGACGCGCCGACGCCGGCAACCACCGCGTGCATCGTGCTCGCCGGCGGACGGTCGAGTCGGATGGGACGTCCGAAGGCGACGCTCGACTTCGGTGGCGTCCCGCTCGTCGCGTACGTGATCGCGCGCGTGCGGCCGCTGGTCTCCGAGGTCGTCGTCCTCGCAGCCGCCGCGCAGCCGTTGCCGCGGGTCGACGCGCGCGTCATCCGCGACCAGCTCTTCGAGGAAGGTCCGTTGCCGGCGCTGGCGCTCGGCCTCGCGAGTATCACGACGCCGTGGGCGTTCGCCGTCGGCTGCGACACCCCGTTCGTGCGCCGCGCGCTGCTGCGCGCTCTTGCCGCCGAGGTCGGCGCCGCGCGCGCCGCGATCCCGAGCGCCGGCGACCGCTTGCAGCCGCTGCTCGCGCTGTATCACCGCGATCTCGCGGCACCGCTCCAGCGCCTCGTCGCCAGTGGCGAGCGCCGGCTGCACGCGATCGCGACGCTGCCCGACGTCGTGGTGGTCCCCGGCGCGCGTCTCACCGCGGCCGACCCGGACGGTCTCAGCTTCCGCAGTCTCAACACGCCCGCGGAGTACGCCGACGCGCTCCGCCGGCTCGACGCCGGAATCGACGACGCGTGAGCACGTCGCGTCCCGGGCGGCCGCCGCGGACTCGCGTGGGCGTGGCGGGGATTGCTATCCTCGGCCGGTGAGCGACACGACCATCGTCCGCGAGCCGCCGCGCGCGGCGGGTGTCGACGTGGAGGTCGAGCGCGCGACCGCCGACGGCTTCCGGCGCGCGAACGACCTCGTCGCGGTCGAGGAGCCGCTCGAGATTCACTTGAACGGCTGGCGCTGGCTGGTGACCATGCCTCGCGACGTCGAGTCGATCGTGTTCACCCGCCACCCCGAAGACCCCGACCTCGCGAACGTCGCCGACGTGCGGCTCACGGCGGCGCTCGCCGAGCTGCAACGCCGCCTCGCACGCCAGCAGGTGCTGAGCGGCTCGAGTTGCGGGGTGTGCGGCAAGAGCGCCGTCGAGGCGCTGCTCGCGCGCCAACCGCCGCTGGCGGACGGGCCCGTCGTCGACGCTGCGATCCTCGCGCGCATACCGGAGCTGCTCGTCGGTGCGCAGCCCGCGTTCCGTGCGACCGGTGGGCTGCACGCCGCGGCGCTGCTCGACGCCGCCGGACATCTCCTCGTGGCGCGTGAGGACATCGGTCGCCACAACGCCGTCGACAAGGTGCTCGGCTGGCGGCTGCGCGCCGGCGCCGCCGCAGCGTGCGTACTCGTCGTCAGCGGCCGCGCGAGCTTCGAGATCGTCCAAAAGGCGCTCGCCGCGCGCGTCCCGATCGTCGCAGCGGTGTCGGCGGCGTCGAGCCTGGCGGTGACGTTGGCGCACGACGCCAACATGACGCTCGCGGGGTTCGTGCGCGCGGGCAGCTACAACGTCTACACGGGCGCCGACCGGCTGGCCCCGAGCGCGACACAAGGACGAGCGGCGTCGCGAGAGGCATGATGGAGGAACCATTGGAATTCATCCCGACGAGCGTTCGCCAGGCGCTCGACGCGATCGCGCGCAAGATCTCCCTCGTCGATTGGCAGGCGTTGACGCTCGATGAGCGCCGGCGGCTCGTCGAGCTCGCGACCGCGGCAGCCTACGACGCGTTCGCCGCGACGCTCAACGCCGTGGTCGTCGCACGCACGGGTCGCGAGCCGCGCCCGCTCGCAAAGACGCCCAATCCGACGTGAGCGCCGCCGAGCGCTCGCGACACGCGACGCTGCGCGGCCGTCTCGCGCGCGCGGTGCCGTTCGGTCTCGGTGCCGCCAAGCCGCATCACTATCGCGACATGGTGCGCGTCGCGTGGCAGAACCGCGACCAGCTGCCGTTCGCCTGGCGCATTCTCCGCGACGGCGTCTGCGACGGCTGCGCGCTCGGCCCGCGTGGGCTGCGCGACGACGTGATCGACGGCATCCATCTCTGCATGACGCGTCTCGAGCTGCTGCGCTTGAACACCATGCCGGCGCTCGACGCGGCGGTCCTCGACGACGTGCCGCGCCTGCGGACGCTGACGAGCGCCGAGCTGCGCCAGCTCGGCCGCGTGCCCTTCCCGCTCCTCCTCGAGCGCGGCGCGACCCGCTTTCGCCGCCTGACCTGGACGGAGGCCGAGCACCGCGCCGGTGCGCGCCTGCGCGCCGCGCCGCCGGAGCGCGTCGCCTTCTTCACGACGTCGCGCGGGCTCACCAACGAGACGTACTACGTCGCGCAGAAGCTGGCGCGCGCGCTCGGTACCAACAACGTCGACAACGACGCGCGTCTCTGCCACGCCGCGAGCACGACGGCGATGAAGCGCACGCTCGGCGTCGCCGCCGCGACGTGCTCGCTGCGCGATTGGATCGGCACCGATCTCCTCGTCGTCTGGGGCAGCGACCTCGCGAACAACCAGCCGGTCGCGGCCAAGTACCTGCACTACGCGAAGCGCGCCGGGACGCGGATCGTCGTCGTGAACCCGTATCGCGAGCCCGGCCTCGAGCGCTACTGGGTGCCGTCGGTCGCGCGCAGCGCGCTCTTCGGCACCGCCCTCATGGACGACTTCTTTCAGGTCGCGATCGGCGGCGACCGCGCGTTCGCGAACGGCGTCGTGAAGGAGCTGCTCGCGCGCGGCGCCGTCGATCGGACGTTCGTCGTCGCGCACACCCGCGGCTTCGACGACCTCGAGGCGGCGCTCGCCGCGCAGTCGTGGGAGA
>VBKW01000255.1:1106-16232 GCA_005879405.1 Deltaproteobacteria bacterium | reverse complement strand
AACTGGAGTCGATACGAACCTGCAAACGACGTCGCACCGGGTGCAGAGCGTCGTCTTCGAGAACGTGACGGTCGTGAACTCCGGCAAGACGACTGCGGGAACATATCCGATCGCCGAGTCGTATTACCTCGGTGGAGCGGAATACAGCGACGCCCGCGCCGGCGGCGGCGTGTGGTGCCTGCATTGCGCGAGCGGGAACGGGTTTGCGGACGGGCTCGACGCATTCGGCTGTACCAGTGGTGGTACCGATGGCATCCTGAAGCTGCGCGACAGCGCGTGGTACGGCAACGGTCGCAACGGCATCGCCACGATGCTCTTCAACGGTCAGGAATCGGGCGGAGATCATCTCGGGGCCGGAGCCTGCACGTCCGGCACCGGTGCGACGCTGCCGGAGCAGACGAGCGTCGACATCCGCTCCGTCTTCTACAACAACGCCGGATACGGCCTCGCCGCCCCGCACGGAGGCGGGTCGCGCTACGTATGGCAGTCGACGTTCTACCGCGCCGGTGCAGGAGCGGTCGGCCAAGGTGCGGCCGTCCTCGTGCACATCGATTCGAACAGCCTCGGCATCTTCGACTCGATCATCGACAACGCGTCCTCCGGCCTTCCGATCGCGATGGAACGGGGACAAGGAGGCTCCACGAGCGACGGCAACCGCACCGCCCCGGTCGTCAAGAACACCCTCATCAGAGGCCCGGCGACGTCGGCGACGCTCGCGAGCTTCGACACGATGTGCACCGCCGACAACGGTGCGACCGATACCGGCCAGCACTGTAAGAACGGCAGCTGCCCGAGCGGACAGACCTGTCGCATGACGCCGATCAACGTCAACGTGACCACCACGTACGGAGCAGGGCCCGGGATCCCCGGCTTTTTGAACGATACAGGCAATCGCGTCGGCGTCGACGACCCGAAGTTCGTCTCGACCGGCGGGCAGTGCAACACGGCGTTCTCGCTCTCCACCGGCGCGCCGGGATTCACGGATTGCGATTTCCACCTGCAGAGCGGGAGTCCGGCGATCGATCCGCCGACTCCGCTGTTCGTGCTGCTCGCGAATGGTGCCGGCACGGATTCCTCCACGATCACCGTCAAAGCGAGCACGCCGGAGCCGGAGCAAGTCCTCAACCCGCCGATCGCCGGCTCGAACTACGCCGCCATCGACGGCAGCCTCGCCTGGGGGACGTGATTCAGATCGTCGGCACGTGCGCGCATGGCGCCAGCCGTCGCGGAGCGGCGGGTCGGGCGCAGATCGTGAGCATGACCTCGAGCACGATCACGGTCGACGACACGTGTACGTGGGCGGACGGTGCCGGCGTCCATTGGCCCTACAATGGCAACGCACCGGATCTCGGAGCGTACGAGTTCGGTCTCAGCAATACCGGACTCGCGGCGCCGACCTTGCTGTCGGTGGACCCGGTTCAGCCATAGAGAGTCCGGCGAGCAGTGCGCAACGAACGCGTCGGCTGGCGATGACCTGGCCGTTGGCATCGTTGCGCACCGCGGATCCGGCCGAGCCTCGTCGTCTCGCCCCAACCGAGCGTGTGGACGTTCCCCTGCGGAGGACCGCTCGCACGCTCGCGCTGGCGTACGATTCGCGTCACAACAACTTCGGCTTCTTTCGATTCCTCTTCGCGACGATCGTCATCTGGTCGCACAGCTATACGCTGGCCGGCCAGAATGACCCGATCTGGGCGATCTCCGGCCAGATCGACGGCGGCAGCATCGCGGTCGATGGCTTTTTCGTGTTGAGCGGATTCTTGATCACCCAGAGCTGGCTGCAACAACCGCTCCTGAGCGCGTTCGCCGTCAAGCGGTTTCTGCGGCTGATGCCCGCGTTGCTGGTCGCGACGGTGTTCGGCGCATTCGTCATCGGCCCTCTCGGGACGACCTCGACGCTCGCCGAATACCTCTCGTCTCGCGGTCCGTGGTTGCATTTTCTCGGTGTACCCTTGGCACGCTACCTCTTCATTCCCGGCATCTTCGCGACCAATCCTCACCCCGATCTGCTCAACTCGCCATTGTGGTCGCTCCGGTACGAGATGCTGTGCTATCTCCTGGTCGCGTTGCTCGGTCTGACCGTCGGCCGACGTTTGGGCGCGTTCGCGATTGCGACGCTTGCGGCGGCATGGCTCACGTATGCGTTCCTCCCCGCCTCGATCTCGCCGCTTTCCATTGCGTCGCAGACGCCTCGCCTGCTCGCGTCCTTCTTTGCGGGCGTGATGCTCTATCTGTTCAGGGCGTACGTGCCGGTGACGCGCGGCTGGGCGTTGGTCGCCGCGATCGCTTTCACGGTCACGTTGATAGCCGGCGGTGTCAGGTTGATGTTGCCCTTCGCGGGCGCTTATCTGCTCATCTATTTCGCTTGCCTTCCAGGCGTGCGTCTTCAGAATTTCGGTCGTTATGGTGACCTTTCATATGGGCTCTACATCTTTGCGTGCCCCATTCAACAACTCCTGATGTACCGCTTGGGCTCGCAGCTCTCTGCATCGTCGCTCTTTGCTTTGGCCTTCCTGCCGACGCTCGCGCTGGCGGCATTGTCGTGGCATTTCGTCGAGGCGCCGTCGTTGGCACTCAAGAAGACGTTCGCGCCGGCCGCTCGACGCAGCTGACCGCGTCGCGCCGCGCACACTGACCTCACGCGGTCGTTCGTCGATACCGGATTCGACCTTGACGTCGTAGCGGTCGCATTCATAATCTGAAGTGATGTCTCCCGAATCGCCCAGCGTGACCGAGCCGCTCGTCTCCGTGATCGTCATCGGCCGCAACGAGGGTGAGCGCTTGACCCGCTGCCTGCAGTCCGTTCGCGCGATGGACTTTCCGCGGGATCGACTGGAGGTCATCTACGTCGACAGCCACTCCACGGACGACAGCGTGGCCCGCGCGCGCGCACAAGGAGTACACACCGTGCACCTCGGCGACGGGCCGCCGACCGCGGCACGCGGGCGCAATGCAGGCAGCCGCGTCGCGGCGGGCACGTTTCTCTTCTTTCTCGACGGCGATACGTTGGTCGCGCCGCAATTCCTGAGTCACGCGCTGGCGTATCTCGCGAGCCATCCGGAGGTCGCCGTCTATTGCGGCCACCGGCGCGAGCTCTACCCGCAGCAGTCGATCTACACGCGCGTGTTCGATTTGGATTGGTGCGAGCGCGCGGGCGAGAGTGACTTCTGCGGCGGCGACGCGGTGATACGCACGAGCGTATTTCAGGAGGTCGGCGGCTTTCGCGGCGACGTCATCTGCTCCGAAGACGCGGAGCTATGCACCCGGGTACGCGCCGCCGGATACAAGATCTGGCACGCCGACGAGCTGATGACGGAGCACGACATGGCAATCACTAGCTTCACGGCCTACTGGCGCCGCTGCTACCGCGGCGGGCACGGCTATGCGGAAGTGGCCGACCGAAGTCGGGGCATGTTGTTCAAGAGAGAAAGTATCAAAAATCACATCCAGGCAGGTGCCTATTCGTTGATTCCACTGGCCCTCGTCTGTGTTTTCGGCTGGCGGGGTGTGTATGCCGCATTTCTCGGCGCGGCGCTGATCGTGGTCTTCAGCGCGTGGCGCAATCGCTGGCGGAACGCATCGTTCATCACGACCATTTTCTACGCGGTGCACGTGCATTTTTGTCAGTTGCCGATTTGGCTCGGCCAATTGACGTACTTGCGCGGTCGCCGTCGTCACATCGTTCGGCCGATCATCGAATACAAGTGAGCGCGACGCGATGAATTCGGGAGTCGCCGAGATCCGCGTCGGCATTCTCGGTACCGGGTACATATCCAAGTACCACTTGGAAGGTCTCCGCACCGTTCCGAAAGCGCGGGTCGCGGCGGTGTGCGACCTGAGCCACGGCCGTGCCGAGATCGCGGCGAAGACGTTCGCCATCCAGAACGTGTATTCCGACCTCGATGCGATGCTCGAGCGCGAGCGGCCCCACGTCGTGCATGTTCTGCTGCCGCCGAGCGCCCATGCCGCCGCGGTCATTCGGGTGCTCGAAAGCGGCGCCCATGCGTTCGTCGAGAAACCGATCTGCCTGACGAGTCAGGAGCTGTCCGACATTCGCGCCGCCGCCGCGCGTGCGCGACGTCGCGTCGGCGTCGGGCACAACTTTCTCTTCGCCGACGCCTACGAGCAGCTCGCGGCGGACGTCCGCTCCGGCCGGCTCGGGCGCGTCAGTCGGCTGGACGTCATCTGGGACTTGGAGCTCGGCCTCTTGAGGACCGGCCCGTTCGACGGCTGGCTCTTCGCGCACCCGACGAACATCCTGTTCGAGGTCGGCCCGCACGTCTTCGCCTATGTCGCGCATCTCGCGGGCGCGGCCCGGGACCTGCTCGTACGCGCCGACGACTGGGTCACGCTGCCGGGCGGACGGGTCTTCGCGAAGCGATGGGAGATCCTCGCGAATGCAGGCACGGCCAGCGTGAGACTCCGCCTCGGCTTCGGCAGCGGGTACGCCGAACACGTCGTCACGGCACGCGGCACCAGCGGAGTCGCCGCCGCCGATCTCAACGCCAACACCTACGCCCTGAACGCCCACACCGCGCAGATCATGGACCTCGACCGCTTTCTAGTCTCGACGCGGGCCGCGACGGGCATGATTGCGAGCTCGGCGGCGACACTCGGTCACTTCATTCTCGCCAAGATGGGCGTGGAAAAGGTCGGCACGCCCTACGGCCGCAGCATCGCGGCATGCCTGCGGGCGTTCTATCAGGGGCTCGAGCACCAGCGCCTGGACGAGCGGGTCGGTGACGGCGTCGCAGGCGACGCGGTGGAGCTTGCGATCGCGGTTTCGCGCTCGATCTCCATTCCCGCGCCGACACCGGAGCCGCCGGTGTCCAAGCCGCCGCCTGCGCCGGCGCCGAAGGTCTTGGTGCTGGGCGGCACCGGCTTTCTCGGACGCTGTCTCGTCCGCAAGCTTCGCGAGGCGGGCCACGGAATACGCGTGCTCGCGCGCCATCCCGGAAGCGTACCGCGAGAGCTCCTCGAGCTCGGCGTCGAGATCGTGCGCGGCGACTTCAACGACACGGCGTCCGTCGCTCCAGCATTGGACGGCATCGAGCACGTCTACCATCTCGCGCGCGGCGACGGCTCGACATGGCTGGAATATCTGGCCACGGACGTCGAACCGACGCGCAGGCTCGGCGAGCTCTGCGCCGACGCCGGCGTGCAAGGGTTCTACTACACGTCGTCGATCGCGATTTACTACGCGGGAAGCGACGCGGGTATCATCACGGAGGATACCCCGCCGCATTCGGGCATCGCGCGCTCGAACCTCTACGCGCGCTCGAAGGTCGAGAACGAGCGGCACCTCCTGGAGCTGCACCGTACGCGCGGTCTACCGATCGTCCTCTTTCGTCCGGGGATCGTGATCGGCCACGGCGGAAACCCGATGCATCCCGGTGTGGCGAACTTTCCGTATCCCTCCGTCAGCCGTCTCTGGGGCGACGGACGGAACGCGCTGCCGATCGTTCTGGTCGACGACTGCGCCGATGCGATGGTGCGCGCGCTCGGCCGCGCCGATGCGCACGGCCTCAGCTTCAACCTCGTCGGCGAGCCGTGCCTCACCGCACACGACTACCTCGACGAGCTGGAACGCAGCAGCGGGCTCAAAGTGCGCCGCGTGCCGACCTCGAGCTTGCGCTATTTCGCCGAGGAGGTCGCGAAGTACACGGTCAAGATGCTCGGGCGCGATCCGAACTGTCGGCGTCCGAGCTACGCCGAGTGGTCGGGACGCACGTGCCGGGCGCCGTTCGATACGTCGCGCGCGAAGGAGGTGCTGGGGTGGACGCCTGCCGCAAGTCGAGACGTCATCGTGCAGCACGGCATCGTCGTCCCCGTCCGAGAGTACTTCGGAAGCGAACGATGATGCTTCGTAGCACGAGCGGAAACCCTCGCGACGCCCTCGCCTACGTACGCACTTTCTGTACGCTGGTGGCAATGAGTCTCGGATCGGTGTCCGCACGACGCGCTCGCGGAGATGCCCGCCGGCCGTCGTGGGCGGCGGTTGCGACGCGCGTGACGTGATGGCAAGTGCACCGCCGACGCTCGGCTCTCTGCCGCCCGCCCGCCAGTCGCATCCCGGCACGGCGGAAGAGCTCATCGTACGCCCGATCCCGCTGGCGACCGCGCTCTCGGGCGCCGTCCGGAGCGAATGGGACGCTCTGAACGCGGCGAGCGCGAGCCCATACGCTCAGTACGCGTCGCCGGAGTGGGTCGAGCACGTCCAGGCGACGCACCCGGAGGAGGTGCTCGCCCCCGTCGAAGTGAAGGATTCGCTCGACAAGCTGGCGGGGATCGTGCCGCTCGCGCGCTGCGACTACGATCTCTCGTGCGTCGTCCGCGGCCACGTGCTGTGGAGCTGGCGCGTCCCGGCGATCGTGCTGCTCGGCAGCGACCCGCTGATTCCACCCGCCGCGACGACACACGATCGCGTGTTCGCGGCGATCGGCGCGAGCGATCCCGAGGCCGACGCCATCTATCTCCATAGCCTCCCCACGAGCAGCTTCTGCTGGTCGTACCTTCAAAACTCGGCGTGGATCCGCGACCACTTCTTGGTGCACGTCGCCGCGGGGCCGCGGCCATTGCACCTCCTGCAGGTGCCGTGCTCGTTCGACGACTTCGTGTACGGGTTCCCGCGGAAGAAGCGCTACAACCTCGCACGCCAGGTCCGCCTGCTACGCGATCACGTCGGCGGCGATCTGCGATTGCAGCGGGTCGACACGCCTGAGCAGGTGCCGATGTTCGCGGAGGCGACGCGCAGCATGCTCCGGCAGCGAGACGCGCGGCTCGGCCGGCTCCCGGACATTGCTGCGGATGGAAGCAAGGCCGACGGGCTCGCCGACGCCGCGCGCCGCGGCTTGCTGCGCAGCTACGTGCTCTTCGCCGGCGCGACGCCGTGCGCGGTCGTCCTCGGGTACGTCTGGCGGCACATCTTTCACTACGCCGAGGTCGCGTATCATCCGCACTTCGGCGCCTTCTCGCCGGGCACCGTGCTGCTGTACTTGATGATCGGCGATCTCATCGCGCACCAGCGGCCACGCCTGCTGAATTTCGGCATCGGCGACGCCGCGTACAAGCGCACCTTCAGCAACGTTCAGCTGGAGGACGCATCGGTCTTGCTGCTGCGGAAAGGGATCGTCAATTCGCTGCGGCGCGCGAGCCACGCGCAATTCCTCGCACTCATGCGCGGAGCACACTGGGCGCTCGACGCGTGGCCGGCACTGCAGGCGCGTCTCGGTCAGCACTGAGCCGGATTCATCTCGATTTCCCGCCCGGAATCCGTTACCGTCTCTGCTGGACAACGGCATGGCGCGCTCTGGATTTGCGGCACTCGCAGGCGAGCTCTGGAGCTTTCTGCGCGTGCGGAAGAAGTGGTGGCTCGCGCCGATCCTCATCATCATGGCGCTTTTCGGGTCGCTCATCGTCTTCACGCACGGCTCGGCGCTGGCGCCATTCGTCTACACGATCTTCTAGGAAGTGGCGCCGGCCTCCTCCAGACGCGCGCTCCGGAAGTTCGGCGTGACGGTCGGTCTCGCGTTCGTCGCGCTCGGCGCGGTGAGCCGTTGCCGCGGGCACGAGCTCCCGCCGCGCGTGCTGTGGACGATCGGCGTGCTCCTCGTCGTTCCCGGCCTCGTCGCGCCCGCGCTCCTGCCGCCGACGTCGTCGAGCGCACGGCGCGCCTCCTCGCCGAGGAAACAGTCGTCGGCTGGCTGCAAGGGCGGATGGAGTTCGGGCCGCGCGCGCTCGGCAACCGCAGCATTCTCGGCGACCCGCGCTCGCGGAAGATGCAGTCGGTCATGAACTTGAAAATCAAGTTCCGCGAGAGCTTCCGGCCGTTCGCGCCGAGCATCCTGCGCGAGCACCTGTCGGAGTGGTTCGACCTCGACGTCGACTCGCCGTACATGCTGCTGGTCGCGCCGGTGAAGGAGACGCGGCGGATCGCGATGAGCGACGACGAGCAGCGGCTCTTCGGCATCGCCAAGCTGAACGTGCCGCGCTCCGACATCCCGGCGGTGACCCACGTCGACTACTCGGCGCGCATCCAGACGGTGCACCGCGAAACGAACCCCCTCTACCATGCGCTGCTCATGCGCTTTCATGCGCTCACCGGCTGTCCGGTCCTGGTGAACACGAGCTTCAACGTCCGCGGCGAGCCGATCGTCTGCACGCCGCGGGACGCGTATCTCTGCTTCATGCGCACGGAGATGGACCATCTCGTGCTCGGCTCGTGCGTGCTCGACAAGACGCGCCAGCCGGCGCTTCGTGACGACGTCGATTGGAGAAGCCGATACCAGCTCGACTGACGGCGCGGTGGCGCGCGCCGCAGGCCGACGCGCTCGCGATCGCGGCCGTCGTCCTGATCGGCACGGCGCTCGTGCTGCCGCGTCTCGGCGCGCAGAGCCTGTGGCTCGACGAGGGGCTCACGGTGTCGCCGGCGATGACGGCGACCGGCATCGCCGATCTCGTGACCAAGGTGCGCGCCGTCGACACGCAACCGCCGGCGTCGCACGTCTTGCTGTGGGCGCTCGGCGCGGTGCTGCCGCACACCGAGTTCTTCTACCGTCTGCCGTCGTTCGTCGCGGTCGAGGGCGGCATCGTGATGCTGTACCTGACGTCGCGGCGGCTCTGGGGCTCGGCGGTCGCCCTCGCCGTCGCGGCGTGCGCGCAGCTGTCGCCGTATCTCTGCTTCTACGCCGCCGAGGCGCGGAACTATGGCCTCTGGTTCCTCTTCATCACCACCTCGACCTATCTCGCGACACGGTGGTACGAGGCGGCACGCGCCGGCGACCGCCGACGCGCGTGGGTCGTCGCGCTCGCGCTCGGGGTCGTGAACGGCCTCGGCATGTGGACGCATCTCTTCCATGCGTTCGTCGCCGCCGCCGAGGCGGTGATCCTGGCGGCCGCGATCGTGCCGTCGCTGCGACGCGCGACCGCGGCGGCGCGGCAGAGAGGGAGCGGCGGCGATCGGCGCGGTGATCGCGCAGGGCTGGAGCCACCGTCCGTCGCGACCGCGGGGTCACTCGTCGCCGCGCAGCTCGTGACGGTGGTCCTCTTCGCACCGTGGCTCGTGATCCTCTGGCGCGCGGCGCGCGCAGGCACGGCCGGCGTGCCGTGGACCCGCGCCTTCAGCGCCGCGAGCATCGTCTACTATCTCTTTGCGGCGCATTTCGGCGCCGCGCTCGGTCCGAGTCTGCGCACGCTGCACAGCGCGGCGTTCGAGACGATTCTCGCGACGCACTGGCTCGCGTTCACGCTCGGCGGCGCGGCGATCGGCGTGACCCTCGTCGCGTACGTGCTGCTCGTCGCCGGCGCCGTGCGCCATCGCGAGCGGCGCTGGGAGCTCGTGCCGCTCGTCGCGTGGCCGGCGCTCTCGCTGCCGGCGCCGCTCGCGTACGCGGCGCTGCGCAGCTTTCCCCTGCATCCGCGGCACCTGCTGTTCGCGTGGCCGCTCGTGCCGATCGTCCTCGCGCTGGCGCTCGTCCGCGCCCGCCGTACCCGACCAGCCGTCGTGGCGGCGCTCGCGGTTCAGGTCGTCGCGCTTGTGAACCTGCTCTTCAACGGCTACTACGCCAAGGACGACGAGCGGGGGGCGGTGCGGTTCGCGGAGAGTCGCTCTGGAGCGGTCGCCTACGTGCTGGGCGACGTCGCGTCGTCGTACACGACGCGCACGCAGGGGCGATGGAAAGGGTTCCTCGAGTTCCCCGCGGACACCGACGACGTGTGGTTGATCGACAATCGCACCTGGGAGGAGCAGAACCAGCAGACGCGACGTCGATTGGCGGCGCGTATGCGGGCGATGCACATGCGGTACTCCGGCGGCAGGACGGGATTTCGCGGCATCGTCTTGCGGCATTGGACGCGACCACGATGAGTCGCAGCGAGCGCGCCACCGTTCTCGCCGTCGTCGCGTTCGTCGCGATGGCGGCCGTGGTGACGCTGCGCACGTGGCACAACGTCAACGTCCCCGGCCATCCCGAGCTGCCGCGGTACGGCCTGCACGACTTCCGCGACGTGCTCTACTATCCGGCGCGGGCGATGCTCGATGGTCGCAACCCCTACGCGGCCGACACCTACCAGCCGGCGTATCCCGTCGCGCGGCCGCTCGCGCCGTACGCACCGACGACGTTGCTCCTCCACGCGCCGTTCGCGGTCATCCCCTACCCGACGGCGCGCTGGCTGCACTACGCGATGAATCTCGCGCTGATCCTCGTGCTGGCGCGCATCTGTCTCCGCGAATGTGGGATCCCCGCGACCTCGGCGCTCACGTTCGGCCTCGGCGCATTGCTGCTCGCGACCCGACCGGCGCACATGACGCTCTACATCGGCCAGTGCACCATCTACGTCGTGATCGGCGCGTATCTGGCGTTGCAATACGCACAGCGCCGGCCATGGGTCGCCGGCCTCGGGCTCGCGCTTGCCTGTATCAAGCCGACGTATGGTGCGCCGCTCGCGCTCGTGATGCTCGTGCGTCGGGACTTCCGCGCCCTCGCCGTGGGTATCGCCGTGACGGCCGTGCTGCTCGCGATCATATGCGGCATTCTCGTCGTCGAAGCGGGCGGCGTGGCGCCGCTCGTCGTCTCGTTCCGCGAGAGCTACACGCGGCTGCTCGAGGACACGTCGGCGAACCCCACCTCCAGCATCATTCGCCTCGACGTCGTGGCGTTGGCCGCTCGGCTTCTGCGGCATGAGCTCGCTCCGAAGGCGGAGACGGCGATCAGCCTCACCGTTCTCGTGATCGGTCTCTGGAGCATCTGGTTGGTGCACGGTACTCCGCTCGACGAGCGCCGCCTGCTCTCGACGACGATCGCATCTCTCACGACCCTCGCGTTCACGTACCACCAAGCCTACGACGGATTGCTGCTGGCGCTGCCCGCGGTGGCGCTTTGGACCGCCGACGACCGTGTCGGGATCGGGCGCGCAGCGCCGTTCTTGCTGCGGTGTGTGGTGCTGGCGTTGATGTTCGTCCCAGCGCTGAACTACGGCGCGACCGAGACGCTGATCCACGCCGTGGGACTGAACAGTGAGCACGGGCTCTGGCGTCTCATCACGTCCGCCAACAGCGTCGCGGTGACGGGTGCGCTCATGGTGTGCGTCTGGGCGACGATCCGTGCATCGGCGCCGCCGCGACTGGCGCGGGCGTGAGCCGTCCTGCGCAGCCCGATCGATTCGCGATGACACGCGCCCTCGTCGGGCCCACTCGCGAAACGCCTACGCGCGTCGCGCTCGCCTGCATGGCGTTCGCGATCGCGTTGACGCTGGTGACGGTGCGTACGTTCCACGACGCCGTGGTTCCCGGGCGCCCCGAGCTCGCACGCTACGGCCTGCGCGATTTCCGCGACGCCGTCTATTACCCGGTGCGGGCGCTCGTCGACGGCAACGATCCGTACCGCCCGTCGACGTATCGGACGCAGTATCCCGTCGGTTCGAAATTCCCGCTCTATGCCCCACTCATCCTCGCCTTTCATCTGCCGTTCGCGCTCCTCCCCGAGCGCGCCGGCGGCATCGCACATTACGCGTTCAACGTCGGCTGCACGATCCTCCTCGCGTTCGTGAGCCTCCGGCTGTGCGGTATCGGCGGCGCCGCCGCGACGCTGGCGCTTTCGGCCGCGATGCTGCTCAGCCGCCCCGGTCACACGAATCTCTTCACCGGCGAGTGCACCGCGTACGTCTGTCTCGGTACCTACCTGGCGCTCGGGTGGTCGGGGTCGTCGCCGGCGCTCGGCGGCATCGGGCTCGCGCTCGCCGCGATGAAGCCGACGTTCGGCGTGCCACTCGGACTCCTGATGCTGGCACGGCCGGGCGAGCGGCGCGCGTTCGTGTACGGGGTGCTGATCGCCGCGCCGGTGACCGCCGTGGTGCTCGCGATCGTCGTCCACGCCGAGGGCGGTGTGGCGCCGTTTCTCGCCGCGATGCGTGAGAACTACTCGTCGCTCGGCACGACCGGCGAGACGTACTCCGGCGGCAGCGTGATCGCGCTCGACGCCGGGGCGCTCGTCGAGCGCCTGCTCGGGCGCACGCCGGGCGCGGCGCTCGCACGCGTCGAGGCGACGGTCAGCGTCGCGATCTTGGCGCTCGGTATCGTCGTCATCCGCCGCATCGCGGCGCGCACGACGCGTGACGCGCGTCTCGCGGCCGCGACGGTCGCGTGTATGACGATCCTCCTCTGCGTCCACCATCACGCATACGACGCGCTCCTGCTCGCGCTACCGATCGCGGCGCTCGTGTCCGGTCGCTGCGCGCCGACGATCGGACCGCGCCTGCGTTGGGTGCTCTCGGCGTTGCTGCTCGTGCCGTGGGTGAACTACTTCGCGACGTTCACGTTCCTCGACCGTTGGGAGCCGGACGCGGCAACGCAGCTCGTCATCACGTCGGCAAACGGCGCCGCACTGGTCGCGGCGCTGCTCGTCGTGTCCGTCGCGCTCCTCGCCGCGCGCACGGGCGCGTCGGAGACGGCCGGCTGAGCGTGTGTGCGAGAGTGAACCGCTCATTACGGGACATCGCGCTCAGTGGGGGCAGTCCTCATCGGTTGCGCCCGCAAAGCGCGCGGCGTTCCCGCACGACAATTCATTGCCTACCTACGCACCGCGCAGTAGTCTGAAATCTCGCCGCCGCATTCGGCGCGGCTCGTGCGGTGCCGCCGCATTCGGCGCGGCTCGTGCGGCATTCCAACGATCGATCGATGCTCGCAGCCCCCGGCCCCTCTCATTCGCGCCGACGCAGCCTTGCTTTCGCGTTGGTCGTCGTCGCGACGATGCTTCTCGCCACGGTCGCAGCACGTGCGGTGACGCTGCCGTACGGGTTCCAGGAGACCGCGGTCTTCAGCGGCCTGACGCAGCCGACCGCGTTCAAGTTCGCCCCCGACGGACGCGTGTTCGTCGCCGAGAAGAGCGGCCTCATCAAGGTCTTCGACAGCCTCACCGACCCGACACCGACCGCACGAACGTGATGAACTACTGGGATCGCGGCCTCCTCGGACTGGCGCTCGATCCGAACTTCCCGTCGACGCCGTACGTGTACGTGCTCTACACGCTCGACGCCGCGCCGGGCGGGACGCCGCCGCGCTGGGGCACACCGGGCGCGACGTCCGACAACTGCCCCGACCCGCCGGGCGGCAATACGAACGGCTGTGTCGTCGGTGGGCGGCTCTCGAAGCTGCAAGCCTCGGGCGACGTGATGACCGGCGCCGAGCAGGTGCTGCTCGAGAACTGGTGCCAGCAGTTCCCGAGCCACTCGATCGGTAGCCTCGTCTTCGGGGCGGACGGCGCGCTGTACGTGAGCGCCGGCGAGGGCGCGAGCTTCAACGGCGTCGACTACGGTCAATACGGCTATCCGACGACGAACCCGTGCGGCGATCCGCCGGGTGGCACCAATCTCTCGCCGCCTACGGCGGAAGGTGGCGCGCTGCGCGCGCAGGACATCCGCACGACCGTCGACCCGGTGGGCTTCAGCGGCACCATCTTGCGGGTCGATCCGGCGACGGGGGCGGCGATGCCCGATAACCCGCTCGTCTCCACGTATCCGGCCGCCGGGCGCATCATCGCGTACGGGCTCCGCAACCCCTTCCGCATCACGCCGCGCCCGGGGACGCGCGAGCTCTGGATCGGCGACGTCGGCTGGGACACGTGGGAGGAGATCGACCGCATCGGTGACGTGAGCGACTCGATCGTCGAGAACTTCGGCTGGCCGTGCTACGAGGGCTTCGCGAAGCAGCCCGGTTACCAAGGCACCGGGCTGAACATCTGCCAAGGCCTCTACAACTCGCCGGGCTCGGTCACCGATCCGTACCTCAGCTATCAACACAGCCAGCAGGTCGTACCCGGCGAAGTGTGCGGCGCCGGCAGCTCGTCGATCACCGGCCTCGCGTTCTACGGCACCGGTCCCTATCCATCGGCGTACGACGGCGCGCTCTTCTTCGCCGACTACAGCCGCAGCTGCATCTGGGCGCTCTTTCCCGACGCCAACGGCGACCCCGATCCGACGTCGGTGATCACCTTCGACGGCGGTGCGTCGAGCCCGGTCGACCTCCAGATCGGCCCCGGCGGTGACCTCTTCTACGCGGATCATACCGGCGGCACGATCCGCCGCATCCAGTACACCGCGAACAACCAGTCGCCGATCGCGCTCATCCAGGCCGACCGCACGAACGGTCCGAACCCGCTCACGGTCAACTTCGACGGCACGGGCTCGCTCGATCCCGATCCTGGCGACACGATCACGTACTCGTGGGACTTGAACGGCGACGGCGTCTACGGCGACTCGACGGCCGCCCAGCCGACGAAGGTGTACACGACCTCGGGCACGTACACCGTGGGCCTACACGTCACGGACAACCACGGCGCGACCGGCAGCGACTCGATCACGATCACGGTCGGCAACTCGGCGCCGACGGCGACGATCGCGACGCCGCTCGCCTCGACGAAATGGAACGTCGGCAGCGTGATCAGCTTCTCCGGCTCCGCCACCGACCCCGAGCAAGGGAATCTCCCGGCGTCGGCGTTGTCGTGGACGCTGATCGTCCATCACTGTCCATCGAACTGCCACACGCACACGATCCAGACGTTCGCCGGCGTCGCGAGCGGCACGTTCAGCGCCCCCGATCATACGTACCCGAGCTTCCTCGAGCTCCAGCTCACCGCGACCGATGCCGGCGGGCTCACGGACACGAAGAGCGTGTTCCTCTACCCGAACACGGTGACGCTGTCCTTCGACACGTCGCCGAGCGGTCCCTCGCTCGTGCTCGGTCCGAGCATGACGGCGACGCCGTTCCAGACGACGGTGATCGTCGGCTCCGCGAACTCGGTAAGCGCGCCGTCGCCGCAGTCGCTGAATTTCACCAACTACAACTTCGTGTCGTGGTCCGACGGCGGCGCCCGCAGCCACACGATCACGGCACCGGCGGCGGCGACGACCTACGTCGCGACGTTCGCGTCGGCGGCGCCGACGGCGACGACGACACAAGCGCCGGGCGCGACCCGCACCGCGACGCCGCTCGCAACGGCGACCCCGCTGGCGCCCACCCCGACCCCCGTGCCCGGCGGGTGCGGCAACGGCGTCCTCGATGCCGGCGAGCAGTGCGACGACGGCAACACCGTGAGCGGCGACTGCTGCTCGTCGACGTGCCAGATCGAGGCGACG
>VBKW01000255.1:0-1058 GCA_005879405.1 Deltaproteobacteria bacterium | reverse complement strand
GGTCGGCACCGTCGACTCCAGCCGGGAGTACGACACCTGGGACGGCGCCAACACCGCCCCCGAGGACTGGATCGGCTACACCTATCCGACCGTCCAGACCTTCAGCCGCGTCGTCTTCCAGGAAGGCATGAACTTCTCCGACGGCGGCTGGTTCGACACGCTGACGGTGCAGGTGCGCCGCAGCGGCGTCTGGACGACCGTGAGCGGCCTCACGAGCACGCCGACGTATCCGCCGAACGACGGCATCAACTACGAGACCTACACGCTGAACTTCGCGCCGATGAGCGGCGACGGCGTCCGCATCGACGGCGCGCCGGGCGGCAGCGCCGACTTCATCTCGGTCGGCGAGCTCGAGGTCTACGGCGGCTTCGTCGGCGGCGGCGCACCGCAGCCGACGGCAACCCCCGCGCCGGCGCCGACGCCGACGCAAGTCGCAGGCAACCTGGCGCCGCTCGCCAACGCCATCATCGCCCGCGTCACCGCGCCGACCGGCATCGGCAACAAGAGCCTCGAGGTGATCCGCGACGGCGACAAGCCGCCGGTCGGTACCAACGACTCGACGCGCCAGTACGACACCTACGACGGCGCCAACACGGCCAGCGACGACTGGATCGGCTACACGTTCGCCGCGCCGCAGACCTTCAACCGCGTCGTCTTCCAAGAGGGCATGAACTTCGCGGACGGCGGCTGGTTCACGAGTTTGCGCGTGCAGGTCCGCCAGAACGGCACCTGGAACACCGTGACGGGACTCGTGAGCACGCCGACGTATCCGACGACCAACGACGGCGTCAGCTACGAGACGTACACACTCACCTTCACGGCGACGACCGGCGACGGCATCCGCATCGACGGCGCGCCGGGCGGCCAGAACCAGTTCATCTCGGTCGGCGAGCTCGAGATCTACGGCCCGAGCGGCGGCGCGACGGCGACGCCGCAGCCGCCGACGCCGACCGCCGTCGCACCGACGAGGACCCGCACCGCGACGCCGGTAACGACCGCGACGCCGGTGAGGACCGCGAGCGCGACGGTCGGCGCGACGGCGACCGCGGGCGTCGCCA
>VBKW01000014.1 GCA_005879405.1 Deltaproteobacteria bacterium | reverse complement strand
CATCTCGGCGCCGCCAAAGATACATGCCGCCGCCTCGACGATGGCGCCGCGGCGACGACGAACGGAGCCGAATCGCGCACTTGTCGGCGCCCCAATCGACAACCGCGCGCGCCCGCCGTGGCGTGCCCTTTGCTGCTCTGAGGACGTCCGGCGCGCGGCACCCCAAGGATCATCATGCGAACAAGCGAGCACGGCACTGACGCCTCACTCTATCGCGGCAGCGAACGCGTTCCCGCCGGCGCTCACGCGGAACCGTCGGCAACCGACGCGGTCGAGCGCGTGATCGATGCCGGTCAGCGTCTCGTCACCGAGCGGATCGAGCTCGCGAAGCTCGACGTCCAAGACGCGGTCAGCGAGAAGGTGTCGCAGACGACGAAGATCTTGGTGCCGGCGCTCTTCGCGTTCGGCGGCTGGTGGATCTTGATGGCCGGCGTCGTGATGGCTCTGAGCACGTACCTCGTGTTGCCGGCGAGCCTCGCGATCGTCGGCGGGGCGCACGTACTTCTCGGCGGCGGGATGGCGGCGCGCGCGCTCCACCGAAGCGGACGCGCCGGCGCCGCGCGCAACGGCGGCGCACGCGCGGCGAGCCCAAGCACGACGGTGACGGGCGCCACAGGGGTACGCCCGTGAACGGCGTCGATCTCACGCCGAGCGCGGAGCTCGACGAGCGCGAGGCGCTCCGGATTTCCATCGAGGAGGACAAGGCCGAGCTGCTGGACGCCGTCGTCGAGCTGAAGGAGGCGGTACAGAGTCGATTTCAGCTGCGGGAACGGATCGCGGAAAACCCGATACCGTGGCTCGTCGGGGGATTTCTTCTCGGTCTGTGGCTCGCGAGGCGCGGACGCAACACGCGATGAAAGGAGCTTCCATGGAACGGTCGGCGAGCAACTGGGCAGACGAGGCCAGCGCCCGCGTCAGCGGGTTGGCCGATGACGTGAACGAGCGGTTCAAGGACGCGAGCGCCGGGCTACGCGACCTCGACGAGCAGACACGCGCGTTCGTGAAGCATAGCCCATTCGTCGCACTCGCCGCGGCGGTCGCCGGCGGATTTCTCCTCGGTCGGCTGCTCTCGAGACTGTGAGGACGGCGATGGCGAACGAACACCAGAACGAGTCCGTACGCGCGGAAGGCGCCGGCCGCGAGCAGCCTTTCGGGCGCGAGCAGCCGGGTCGCGAGCAGCCGGGTCGCGAGCAACAACGCGACGGCGGCAGGCGCACGTCGCGGCCGCTGCGCATCCAGGAGCGCGGTCGCGAAGCGTATCGCGACGCCCAGCACCTCGCGTCGACGTTGGAGCAGGCCGTCGACGAGATCGGGCAATTCCTCCGTGAGCAAGCGGAGCAACGTCCGTATACGTCGCTGGCGACGGCCGCCGGCGTCGGCTACGTCCTCGGCGGCGGCGTCCCGTCGCGGCTCACCCGGTTTCTCTTCGGTCTCGGCAGCCGCTTGGCGATCGAGATGTTCTTGCACGAGTTCATCGGCGACGCGGCACGCCAACCCTCGGCGGCGCCGGGGTCGACAGCGAGTAGGAGTGCGTCATGACGAGCATGAACAAAATCACCGATAGTCTCATCGAGAACCTGCCGACGCGGGAAGACCTCGTGAACGCGCTCGGCCTGGCGTCGCGGCGCTCGACGACGGCCGATTTCGCGACCGTGATCGGGGTCTTCGGCGCCGGACTCCTGATCGGCGCCGGGCTCGCGTTGCTCTTCGCTCCGAAGAGCGGCGAAGACCTGCGTCACGATCTCGGCGAGCGGTTCTCGTCGATCAACCAGGACGACGTGACGTCGGGCTTCAACCGCGGGGCGACGGATTTCCGCACGGCCCAATCGTCGGTCGGCACCTGAGAGCTCCCCGCTCGGCGCGTGGGTGCCGAGACGGCGCGAGCGGAACGGACGGTTGAGCATGGCCCCGGCGGCGATCTAAGCTCGCCGCGAGTCATGCAAGCGCCGCGTCCCGTCCTTTCCACGCCGCGGCGCAATCACGTCGGCTCGATCTCGTTGGCGGTCGCCGTCGTCGGCGCCGCCGGCTGCCGTATCGCGATCCTCCTCGGCGCGCCGCAGCCGTGGTGGCTGGAGCTCGCCGCCGCGGGCTTCGAGGCCGCGGTCGTCGGCGGCCTCGCCGATTGGTTCGCGGTGACGGCGCTCTTTCGCCACCCCCTCGGTATTCCGATTCCGCACACCGCGATCATCCCGGCGCGGCGGCAGAAGATCGTCGAGGGCATCGTCTCGATGATCGAGGACGAGTGGCTGTCGCCCGACGTCATCGGCGCCCGTCTGCAGCGCATCGCGCCGAGCCGCCTGATCGTCGAGTGGCTGCGCGACCCCGGTCACGTGCAGCGCGTCGGGCAGCCCGTACGCGACCTACTACGCGCGGTCGCCGGCATTCTCACCGAGGACGAGGTTGCCGAGTTCGTCGATCGCACGATCCAGCAGCAGCTGCGCGAGCTGCCGATCGACCCGGCGGCGGGACGCTGGCTGGTGCGCGCGGTCGAGAGCGACAGCGCTGGGGCCGCGTTCCGTACGCTCGCACTGTCGCTCGCGAACTTGACGGAGCGACCACGGACGAGCGCGCAGCTGCAGTGGTGGCTCGAGCGCACGGCGCGCACGCTCCGCGCCGAAGGGAAGCGTCTCGTGCCGCTCTTCCTGCGGCGCAAGATCGTGCAACGGAAGATCATCGAGGCGACGTGCGACTACGCGGCCGCGGAGCTACGGAACGCGGCGGATGACCCGCAGCATCCGCTGCGGACGCTGGTCGCGAACGCGGTGCGCGGCTTCGCGAGCCGGGTCGCCGACGGCGATCCGCAGGCGCTCGGGCAAGCGGAGCAGCTGCGGCACGCGCTGCTCGAGAGCCTCGAGGCGATGCCGCTCGTCCGCAATATGCTCGCGCAGCTGCGCTCGCGTCTCGAGCAGGATCTCGACGAGCCTGAGGGCTATCTCGCCGCACTCGTCGACCGCGAGCTCCGTGCCGGCATCGTCGAGCTGCTCGACGACCCCGACCGCGCGGCCGCGTTCGACCATTGGGTACGGCAGACGGCCGACGATCTGCTGCAGCGCCACCACCATCAGATCGGCGTCACCGTGCGGGAGAACCTCGAGGCGCTCGAGACGAACGCGCTCGTCGCGCAGATCGAAGACCGCGTCGGCGCCGATCTGCAGTTCATCCGCCTGAACGGCGCCGTCGTCGGCGGCCTGATCGGCATCCTGCTCGCGGCCCTCCGCCTCGTGAGCGGTTAAAACGAAGGAAAGCTTTG
>VBKW01000251.1 GCA_005879405.1 Deltaproteobacteria bacterium | reverse complement strand
GGCTGAACAAGGAGTACGGGACGCAGATCCTCATCGGCGAGAACACGGCCGCGCTCGTCCGCGACGCGTTCGTCCTACGCGAGGTCGACCGCGTGCGCGTCGTCGGCAAGACGATCCCGACGCGCGTGTACGAGCTCGTCGCCGCGTCCGGCACGCCGCTTCCGGACGAGCTCGCGGAGACACTCCGCCGCTACGCGAGCGCGCTCGAGGCCTATCGCACCCTGGAATGGGCCGAGGCGCTGCGTCGGTTCGAGGAGATCCTGCGCCTCTCGCCGGGCGATCGTCCGTCGCTCGCGATGGCGCGGCGCTGCCGGATGTACATCGAGACGCCGCCCCAGGCGGACTGGGACGGCGTCTACGAACTGACAAAGAAGTAGCGGCGCCTCGCGATTGAACACGGAGGCGACGGGACCGTCGGCGGTGGCGTCGCGGCACGAAGTGAATTCGCGCCGCTCCTTAGCAGGCGTACTTCAACAGCGTGCCGTTGGCGAGCCGGTAGTAGCACGTCGGATCCTCGCCGGCCTGGAGATTGTTGCCGTCGAGGTTCTCGACGATCGGCGCGCAATCGTAGCCGCCGGGGAAGTTGTTCGGGAACGTGTTGGTCCCGCTCGTCGGTGTGCAGAGGACCGCGTTGCCGGGCGGAACGATCGTGACCGGGCCGTGATCCGACGTCGCGCCGACGAAGACGCCGGCACGGTTGACGTTGACCGTGAGGTGGACGCCGTTCTTGGTCGTGATCTGCTGCTGCGTCGTCGCGAGGCCCGGGAGGTCGGTCGTGGACGGGCCGAGGATGTCGTCGAAGTAGATGTTCTTCCCGGACTTCTCTTGCACGGGCTGGTCGCCGGGCGACGACAGCGCGGTGGCGATCACGAGGTTGGGCGTCCCCGGCCCGTTGTCGAAGTTGAACGCGACGCGACACGTCTGGAACGTGATGATGCCCTTCCCGAATCCGGTCGTCGGATCGCCGGCGCCCGGCGCGTAGAGCTGCTGGCACCCGGTGAAGACGGTGCCCGTCGGCGGGTAGACCTGATTGGCGTAGACGGCGAGTCCGGCGGAAATCAGGATGTTGAGCTGGTTGTCGGTAGCCGCCGGTCCGGTGAAGCGATACGGCCAGAACGCGCACTGCACGGGCTGATTGTTCACCTGGCACGTGCCGGTAACGGGAAACGCGCCGCCGGGCGGCGGGACGATCTCGAGGACGTAAGGCCCGAGGATCGCGCACTGATGGCTCAACGCCTCCTGCGATCCGGCGACGCAGACGCCGTCGCCGAACGTCGCCTTCGCGTCAGTCGAGACGAACAGCGCGAGCGCCAGCGCCAGTGCCATGGCGGAGTGGGTACGAGGGATGTTCATGGCTTCCTCCTATGGATCCTGACGCGTCACGGCAGGGCGAGCGTTACCCGGGCGAAGAACATCCGCTCCGGCTGGATGATGGGATTCGTGAAGTCGGTGTCGTGATACTTGAACTTCTTGTCGAAGAGATTCGTGGCGCCGATGCTGACGAAGCCGTACCGCTTCGGTAGTCGATAACTGACCATCGCGTCAACCAGAAAAAAGTCGTCGCTGCCTTTGCGGAACTCGCCCGGGTTGGGCTCGAAATCGCCCGCCTGGTTGACGTACATGCCGCGCAGCCACGCGCTCACGCCCGAAGGATGGAAGAACCCCGCGCCCAACGGAAGGCGGTGCGTGTTCACCTCGTGGACGCCGAAGGTGAAGTCACGGTCGCGCGTGAAGCGCTCGTAGATCCACTCGGCGCGGAGCGCCACCCAATCGTGCGGCGCGTACAGGAGGTACGCGCGCGCCAGGCGCTCCTTCCAGTCGGCCTCGCGCACCGAGTTCTCGCCCGACGCGGGATCGACGAACTCGAACGGCACGTGCAGGTCGCGGTGCGAGTACTCGGCGCCGCCGAACAGGCGATCGCAGAATTTCTGGTCGATCGCGCCGCCGTACCGCCACGCGGTCGTGCCGTTGCCGTCGTCGAAGAACTGGTTGAAGCCGGCGACCTGCGTCGGCTCCAGCGTCTGGTCGGTGATGAGCGTGCGTTTGAGCTCGCGGAAGCCGGCGGCGCGCAGCGTCGTGTTCTGGAACGGCGCCCACGGCAGCGTCCATATGAGCCCCGCCTTGGGATTGAACTGATGGCGCTCCTTCGTCGACGCGTCGCCGCTGAAGAAGTCGCCGCTGCCGCCGACGGTGAGCGTGACGTTTCGGATCGGGTCGATCGACACGTAGGAGTACGCGTTCGTGTGGTGGAGGTCGCTCGCGAAGTGCGTGTGCCCACCGACCGAGAAATGACCGACGCCGGTCACGACGTTCACCCAATTCGAGCGGAAGAGATGCTGGATCTCGCCGCCGTCGCTGAAATTCCGTCCGGCGACGTCGATCGACGTCACCGCGAACCCGGGGTGATCGCGCAACGTCAGGTCGAGGTCCTGGTGGATGTACGAGGCGATGACGACCGAGTCCGGTGTGAAGGTGTGGCGCCCGCCGACCCGGTACGTGTGTGACTCGGCCGTCTGGTGCTCCGCGGGATGGAAGTCGTCGGGGAAGAAGTGGAGCTCGAGATCGCCTTGCTCGCGATTGCGGTAGCGATACTCGGCCTGGACGCTCGTCCCCGGCGCGAGCTCGCCCTGCACGAACGCGTCGGCGATGTCGTCGCGCTGGTCGTTGTTCACCCGGAAGCCGTTGCTGTCGTAGTGGTCGTAGCCGGCGCTGAACGACAGCTTCTTGTAGATGCCGGCGACGACGCCCTCGCCGGCGTGGGTGCTGTTCTCGCCGACGAGCCCGGTGCCCTGCACCGTCACGCGGTCGCGGTTGAAGAGCGGGTTGAACTCGTTGAACGCGAGCGCCGTCGGCCCGCCGGCGCTGATCTGGAAGAGGTTGCTCTCGCCGAGCCGCGGCTGAATCGGCGTGATGTTGTTCTCCTGCAGGAGCTGCGACTGCAGGAGCTCGCTCACGCGCGCGATCTCGTGCCGCGGCAGCGCGGCGTAGTTGTCGGCGAGGAAGCGATGCGCCGAGTAGTTCGTCGGATCGGTGTTCACCGACTTCCAGCCCTCGACGAGCGCGAGCGGCTGGAAGCCGAGGTCGTTGTAGATGCGCCCGAGGCTCGCGCTGCGCGCTGCGAGGTCGGAGTCGAGGAGGAGCCGCGAGCGGTAGACCGCACGGTCGTCGTTCAGCTCGATCGCCTTCTGGAAGTCTTGCAGCGCCTCGACCGGCCGGTTCGTCGTCTGCTTGGCGATCGCGTCGTAGAACCACGGCGTCGGGTCGTGCGGATCGAGCTCCTTCGCGACGCCGAACTGCCGCTCGTCGAGGCCGGTGCGCTTCTCCTCGTAGTACGCCTTCCCGAGATAGCTGTGGACGAGCGAGTTGTTGGGATCGAGGCTGGCGGCGATCTCGAGCTGGCGGCTGCCCTCGTCGACGTGGCCGTCGCGGATGTCCGCCAACCCGCGTCCGAGCCGCGGCAGCGGATCGGCTTGGTCGAGCGTGATCGCCTTCTCGAACGCGGCGCGCGCCGCGTCGGTGTCGACTTCCGTGAGATACGCGAAGCCGAGGACCGTCTGCGTCCGCGACAGGTCCGGCGCGAGGTGCGCGGCTTTGCGAGCGTCGCGCAGCGCGCCCTTGAGGTCGCCCGTGGACGACCGCAGCTCCGCGAGCCGCGCCCACGCGAGCGCGTTGTCGGGCTCGAGCCGTACGGCTTCCTCGACGCTCGTGCGCGCGCCCTCGAGATCGAACGCCGTCTGTTGCGCGTACGAGAGGGCGACGCGCGCCGACGCCGAGCGCGGCGCCGCGGCGACAGCAGTGCGGGCGGCCTCGAGCGCCGACGCCTTGTCGTCCTGCACGATCGCGATGATCGCCTCCAGCGCGAGCGCGTCGCCGTCGCGTGGATCGCGCGTGAGCGCGCGGTCGATCTCCGCCTTCGCGTCCTCGACGCTGCCGACGGCGAGAAGCGACGACGCCCGATACGCGGCGAGCCGCGGATCGTGCGGATCGGGGGGCACGTCGCGCGTGTACACGACCGGCGGATAGTAGAGCGCCCACTGAACGGCATCGCGCGGGCGGGCGACGACGCGTACGACCGGCGCCTTCCCTTTCTCCGCCTCCGCCGACTCGCCGCGCCCGAGCCGGACGCTGCCGGCGTCGTTCGCCGCGATCACGGTGCCGTCGTAGACGGAGAGCAGGGTCCGCGTCGGCTCGACGCCCACGAAGAACTCCGTGCCGCGCACGCCGGCGACGGTGAATGGCGTCTGCACGTCGACGCTCGCCGGGCTGCGGCTCAAGAAGTGCGCCGCGCCGGCGACCATGTCGACGACGGCAGTGCCGCCCTCCTTCACGCCTTCGAGCGTGATCGCGGTGTTCGCGGCGAGACGCAGGAGCGTTTGATCGAGCTGGACGACGTCGGCGCGGCTCTTGGCGCCGACGCGCACGGTGTCGCCGGCGCAGAGAACGTCGTCGCGTACGAGCGGCGACGCGTCGGTGGCGCCCGCGCGCGTCACCTCGACCGTGCCTTGGACCGACGCCACCGTGGCGACCTTCGGCGCGCACGCCGTCGCTGCGGTCGCGTGCGGCGCGAGCGCGGCGAAGATAGCGACGGCTGCCGCTGTCAGTATCGCGATCGGACGGAGAGGGCTCGCCATCGTTACGCGCTCAGGACCCGGACTTCCTCGGTCAGCTTACGCACGCGCAGGGACAGGCGGCGCGCGAAGTTCTCGAGGAGCTTCACCTTGAGGTCGGGGTGGGTCGCGGTCAGTCGCTCCAAGCTGTCGAGCGGCATCGCGTAGCACTCGACCGGCCCGTCGGCGTGGACGCCCGCCGAGCGCGGACGCCGCTCGAGAATCGCCATCTCGCCGAACAGCATGCCGGGTGTGCACGTCGTGAGGCGGCGCGTCGTGCCGTTCGCCCTGTCGATGAAGACGCTCGCGCGCCCCTTCATGAGAAAGAAGAGGACGTCGGCGGGATCGCCGGGGCGGATGATGATCGCGCCGTCGGCGTAACGACGGAGTTCCAGCACCGCGCTCAGCGCGGCGATGCGCGACGCATCGAGTCCCTCGCAGACGTCGAAGTCCTCGAGGCGCGCCGCCGCGTCGGCCCCGACGTTCGCACGCAGCCGCGCGAGCAGGCGGTCCTCGCAATGCTCGAGCGCGGCGTCGGTCTCCTCGATGCAGCGGTACGACGCGGACTCCGCCGCGCGACGACGCAGCCGTTCGTCGAGCGCGGCGTCGTGCGCGAGCTCGGTCAAGACGACCTCGTCCCAGCGGTCGCGCGCGCTCGCCAGATACGCCAGCCAGAGATCCAGCGCCGGGTCGTCTGCGGCGAGCACGCGTTTGAAATCGACGATCAGGTACGCGACGTCGTCGGGAAGCTCCAGCACCTCGCGGATGAGGCGCTCCATCGAGAAGAGCGTGAGCTCGCCCTCGAGCTCGTAGACGGCGATGCGCGCCCCATGCGCGGCGAGCGCGTCCGCCTCCGCGCTGCGGCGGAGCCGCTTCGAGCTCACCGTCGCCGCGTCGTAGCGGCGGCGGACGACGTCGTGCAGCGACCGGCCGCTGGCGAAGAGATGCAGCTGGAGGTCGTCGGAGAGATCGTTGAACACCCGGATGCCGCGCACACTGTTGCCGCGCGCGTCGAGGGGCGGCGAGAAGACCGCGATCGCCATCTGCCCCGGCAGCACGCCGATGATGCCGCCGCCGACGCCGCTCTTCGACGGCATGCCGATGCGGTAGATCCACTCGCCGGCGTAGTCGTACATGCCGCAGGTCGCCATGACGCTCAGCACCTGTGGCACACAACGGGCCTCGACTGCCACCTCGCCGGTCAGCGGGCAGACGCCGCCGTTCGCGAGCGTCGCCGCCATGACCGCGAGATCGCGCGCCGTGACGAGCATGGAGCACTGCCGGAAATACGCGTCGAGGATCGGCTCGGGATCCGACTCGACGATGCCGAAGTTGCGCAGCATGAAGCCGATCGCGA
>VBKW01000250.1 GCA_005879405.1 Deltaproteobacteria bacterium | reverse complement strand
AGGCTGCCGACCGCGCTCACCGCGATCACGCGCTCGGCGCCGAGGTGTTTCAGCGCCCAGACGTTGGCGCGAAACGGCAGCTCGGACGGCAACAGACGGTGGCCACGCCCGTGACGCGGCAGGAAGAGCAGCTGCGTCCCGCCGAGGCGGCCGGCGACGACCACGTCCGAGGGCGCGCCGAACGGCGTCTCGACCTCCACCTCGCGGACGTCGGTGAGCCCGTCCATGGCGTAGAGACCGCTGCCGCCGATGATGCCGATCGTGAGCACGCAGAGTCCTTTCTCAGCCGCGAATCATCGAGATGACGGGACCGGTTCGGATCGTCAAGGCCGGCACCGGGTCGAGGATGTCACCGTCCATCATGAAGCGCGTCGGGGCCTCGAAGCGAATCGTCACCTCGCGCGCGAGATTGTCGTAGAAGTCCGGGTCCTCCAGGGGCCACCCGCGGCGGAAGCGCACGATCTTGCGCGCGAGGACGAGCGGTCCGATCGGGCCCGCAAGCAGGTGGAAGTGGTGGCGCTTGCGCGCCGCCAGATACATCGGTTTGAAGCCGAGCGCAATGTGCGTGACCGTACCACCGAGGATCACGGTGTACGTCCGGTACGGCAGCCGCTCCTCGTCACAGTCGATGTCGGCGACGACGCGGCGAAAGACGCCGCGCACGAGCGACGTGCCGGCGATCGCCGACGAGACGAGCCGGCCGAGCAGCCGCGTCGCCGTGACCGGCCCCGCCTTCGGCTCGCTGTAGTAGAGCTGCAGGTAGTTCACGATGACGCCGCAGCCGAAGACGAACCCGGCGTGCTCATCGTTCACGACCAGGAGATGGCGCTCGACGACGTCGTGCGTCCGCCCGTGGCGGTAGTCGTGCGCGACGTGCGCCAGCACGTGCTCGGGACCGCCGCGCATGCAGCCGATCGAGCGCGCGATGTAATTCATCGTCCCGGCGCGCAGCGGTAGAAAGAGCGGCAGCTCGCCGCCGCCGTACGCGCGACGCATTGCCGAGAGCGTGCGGAAATGGCTGCCGTCGCCGCCGCAGACGGCGAGGATGTCGATCCGTGCCGCGGCGAACTCGCCCGCCACCTCCTCGATCGCCGCGAGATCGGGCGTGACGCGGACGAGGCCCCGATCGCCGACGATCTCGGCGAAGCGACGGGCACGCTCGGGGCGGCGGCGATTGCTCCCGGCGTGCGGATTGACGACGACGCCGATCCCCGGCATCCGTCCGCGTCAGCTGCTCATCGCCGCGTCGATGTCGGCGATCACGTCCGCATCGCACGCGCGCCGAGACTCACGGCGCGCCCGCCGCTCCTCCGCCGCGACCAGCTGCCCGCACGCGGCGGCGATGTCGGGACCGCGGCTCTCGCGCACCGTCGCGTGGACGCCGGCGCGTCGCACGACGTCCTGAAAGCGCGCGACCGTCACGTCGTCGCTGCGTCGCAACGTCGAGCCGGGGAAGGGATTGAAGGGAATCAGGTTCACCTTGCAGCGAATGCCGGCGAGCGCCCGCGCGAGCGCGCGCGCGTCGTCGACGCGATCGTTGATGCCGGCGAGCAGCACGTACTCGAAGGTAATGCGTTTGCGTCGCGGCAACGGCAGCGCGCGGCACGCGGCGAGGAGCTGCGCGACCGAGTACTTTTTCGTGATCGGCATCAGCTCGGAACGCGTGCGCTCGTGGACGGACGTCAACGACACGGCGAGCTGCGCCTGGGTCTCCGCGAGCAAGCGCTGCATCTCGGGAACGAGCCCGACCGTCGACACCGTGATGCGGCGATGGGAGAAGTCGACGCCCCACGAGGCGGTGAGCGTCTCGATGGCGCCGACGGTGCCGAGATAGTTGTGCAGCGGCTCGCCCATCCCCATGAAGACGACGTTCGTAATACGCGCCGGCTCGGCAGGCGGATCGTCGCTCGTCGCCAAGGGTCTGGCGAGAAGCAGCTGCTCGACGATCTCGGCGCGGCTGAGATGGCGGCGAAAACCGAGCGTTGCCGTCGCGCAGAACGTGCAGCCCATCGCGCAGCCGACTTGGGTCGACACGCAGAGCGTCAGCCGCTCACCGTCCGGAATCAGGACGCTCTCGATCGTCGCGCCGTCGCGCAAACGCAAGAGCAGCTTCTGCGTGCCGTCGGACGAGCGGCTCACCTTCGCGAGCGTGAGCGACCCGATGGTGAAGCTCGCGGCGAGCTCGTCGCGTAGCCCGCACGCGACGTTCGTCATCTCGTGGAAGTCACGGACGCCACGCTGATAGAGCCAGGCGGTCACCTGGCCGGCGCGATACCGCGCCACGCGGCGCTCGGCGCACCACGTCTCGAGCTCGGCGAGCGAGAGCTCGAGGATGTCCCGCCGATCCATCCGAGCGAGTCTATCGGCGCCCCGACGACGCGTCCACCGTGATCGATTCCACTGATGGACACCGCCTCGGCCGTGCTTCTCAGGTACTCGCGGCGCGCGCCTGGGTCTCGCTCGCAGCCTCGGCCCCGGAGTGGTCGAGCAAGCGTAACGCGTGCGTCAGGACCTCTTCGACGCTGATCTGCTTCAGGCACTGATTGTCCTGACACGGGCTGCTGCGGTGATTGAGCGCGCTGAGGCACGGGCTGCAGGCGAGATTCGCGAAGAGATGCACCGCGTCCGGACCGAGCGGGCCGTAGAGGACCGGCGTCTCCGGACCGAAGAGCGTGATGCTCTTGATGGGCGTCAGGCTGGCGAAATGCGCCGGGCCGCTGTCGTTCGTGATCAGAAGCTCGGCCTGATGGAAGAGCTGCAGGACGTCGGTGAGCGTCCGCGTGCGGCCGACGAAGTCGATGCAGCGCGGATCGCCGACGCGTGCGACGATCGCGCGCGCCGATTCCTCCGCCTCGCTGATCCCCATGAGGACGACGACGATCGTGCGATCGGCGGCGAGGAGGCGGCGCACGAGGTCTGCGAAATACTCCGTCGGCCAGGTGCGGATCGGCAGCAGGCTCCCGGCGTCGTGGTTCACGACGACGAGGCGATGCGTGGGTGTGAGCGGGTAGCACGCGTCGAGCTCGCGACGGACGTAGGCGAACGCCTCGGCGTTCGTCGCCACCTGCAGCGGCGGCGGCTGCACGGGAATGAATTGCTTCGGGAGCGGAATCGCGTCGGGCTCGACCTCCAGCGCCTCGATGAGCGCGAGGAAGTTCTGCGACATGTGGAGGTACGGATTGTAATGGACGCGATGGGTGAGGTGCTCGCCGCGATAGAGCCCTTCACCGTCGTAGTTGTGAAACCCGACGCGCGTCGTCGCCCCGGAGAGTAAGCTCAGAATCGACGAGATGCGCGAGAAGAGCTCGAGGTCGATGACGGTATCGATGCGCTCGGCGCGGCAGAACCGGACGAACGCGAGGACGTCGGCTGCCATGTGCCCGAGCGAGTCGTCGCGGATCGTGAAGATGTGCCGTTCGTCGAAGAGGGCGAGCAGCCGCATGCTGGCCGCGTTCTTCTTGAAGATGGCGAACGAGTGCTGCGCCCCCGGATAGCGCTCCTGGACGCGGCGGATCGCCGCCGATGCGAGAATCGTGCTCCCCATCTCGGACAGCTCGATGAAGAGAATACGCCGGGGCTCACCGCGCAGCTGGCGCTGCCGCCTGCGGCCGAGCAGCCGCACGAGCAGCGTCAAGAGGAACGTCGCCGGCACACCGACGAAGTAGTCGATGCGCCGCATGGTCGAGAGCTTCATCTACGCGCCTGAGGGGCGGCCGTGTGCGCCGCCGCCCTCAGACCCTACAAGCAGCCTCTTCCGAGTGTCAACGCGGGTTCTGCAGCCGATTTGCGTCGCCACACTTCGTTGCTGCGTTTATCATTGCCGCGGACGCTGCTAGTAGATTCGCTCCATGCAGCAGTCGGATCTTCTCCTCTCGGTCATCGTGCCGGTGTTCAACGAGCGCCGGACGCTGCGGCGCGTCCTGGAGCACGTGCGTGCGGTGCCGATCCGCAAGCAGATCATCGTCGTCGACGACGGCTCGAGCGACGGCACGACGGACGTGATTCGCGAGCTCGTCGCCGAGCCCGCGGACGACGACCACAATCGGCTGCAGGCGATCTTCCAGCCGCAGAACCAGGGCAAGGGCGCGGCGATCCGCGCCGCCATCCCGCACCTCGAGGGCGACATCACGCTCATCCAAGACGCCGATCTCGAGTACGATCCCACCGAGTATCCGCACCTCGTCGCGCCGATCCTCGCCGGCCACGCCGACGTCGTTTACGGCTCGCGCTTCCTCGGCGCCACGCATCGCGTGCTCTTCTTCCGCCACACCGTAGGGAACAGGCTCCTCACCTTGGTTTCGAATCTCTGTACCGACTTGAACCTCACCGACATGGAGACCTGCTACAAGGTCTTCCGCACCGACCTCCTGCGCCGCATGCGGCTCACCTCGAATCGCTTCGGCATCGAGCCCGAACTGACGGCGAAGGTCGCCCGCCTCGGCTGCCGCCTCTACGAGGTGCCGATCAGCTATCACGGTCGCGAGTACTGGGAAGGCAAGAAGATCGGCTGGAAGGACGGCATCGCGGCGATCTGGACGATCCTCAAGCACACGTTCGGCAATCACGACGACGACGCCGGGTTCACGACGTTGCAGCGGCTCCGCCACGTCGGCCGGTACAACGAGTGGGTGTGGAGCCGCCTCGACTCCTACGTCGGCGACCGCGTGCTCGAGGTGGGCTGCGGCGTCGGCAACTTCACGCGCTTTCTCCGCGACCGCGAGCACGTCGTCGTGACCGACAACAACGAGGAGTATTTGGCGCGGCTGCGGCGCGTGCTCGACCGCATCGACAACGTTCGCGTCTGCAACGTCGATTGGGCGGACCCGTCGCTCGAGTCGCTGCACGGCGAGCGGTTCGACACCATTCTCTGCCTGAACGTCCTCGAGCACATCGAGAATGACGACGCCGCGCTCGCGACGTTCGCGCGCCTCCTCGAGCCCGGCGGCCGTCTCGTCCTGCAAGTGCCGGCGATGCGCGCGCTCTACGGCGAGATCGACCGTGCCATCCACCACCACCGCCGTTACGAGCGCCACGACCTGGTGGCGCAGCTTCAAGGACACGGCTTCGTCATCGAGGAGGCGAGCTACTTCAATCTGCCCGGCGTCGTCGGCTGGTATCTCAATTCCGTGCTCCTGAAGCGCCGCGCCATCCCCGGCCTCCAGGCGCGCATGGCCAACGTTCTCGTCCCGTGGCTGCGGTTCGAGCAGCGGCTCCGGCTGAACCGCGGCATGGCGCTCCTCGCGGTCGCCCGCAAGGCACGCGCCGTCGACGCGCAGCCGACGCCGTTCGCGATTCCGGCGTCGATCGCGCACTGAGCCCGCGGGCGCCGGGGGCCGCCCCCGCGCAGTGATCTGCGCCGCGCCCCTACTCAGCGCGGCGTCGCGTCCGGGAGGCCACCGTCGACCGGAATCGTCGCCCCGGTCGTCGGCGTCTGCCGGCTGGCGAGGAAGATGACGGCGTTCGCGACGTGCTCGGCGGTGATCCGCGCCTTCAGGAGGTTGCGCTCGCGGTAGTATTCCTCGAGCCCGCGCTCGTCGAGGCCGCGCGCGCGCATCCGGTCGGGGCCGACCTCCTGCCACAGCCCGGATTTCCGTGCCCCCTCCGAGAAGACGGCGTCGGGCGCGACCATGTTCACCCGCACGTCGGCGGCGGCGAGCTCCAGGCTGGCGATGCGTGCCAGCTGGTGCGCCGCGGCTTTCGTCGCGCTGTAGGCGCCGAACTGCGCGCCGGGCGCAAACACGTTCTTCGTCGACACGACGACGATGTCGCCGCCGGTCGCCTGCCGGACGAGATGCCGCGCCGCCTCGCGCAGCACGAGCAGCGTGCCCTCGACGTTGATGCGCTCGAGCCGCCGGAACGCCTCCAAGTCCATGTCCGCGAGCCGCGACACGTGCGCCGCCCCGGCGTTGACGACGACGAGATCCACCCCGCCCCAGGTCGCCGCGACCGCGTCGAAGCCGCGCGCGACCGCGTCGGCGTCGCAGACGTCGAGCGGGACGCCGATCACCCGCGATCCGAAGGTCGGCCGCAGCTCCTCGACGAGGCTGTCGAGCGCGCCGCCCGCGAGATCGGTCACGACGACGTGGCAACCGGCGCGGAGAAGGCCGCGCGCGACGCCGGAGCCGATCGCGCCCGCGGCGCCGGTGATGAGCGCGACGGTGCGACCGAGCGGCGGCTCGCCGCCGTTCGGGAGCTTGGCGCGCTGGAGGGAGTCGAACTCCATGTCGAAGAGGTCCCGCTCCGCGAGACCTGCATACGTTCCCATCGCCGCGACGCGCGCCTTCACGGTGAGCGTATGCGCGGTGATGTCGCGCGCGATCTCGGCTGCGTCGCCGCTCTCCCCGGCGCAGAGCGCGCCCAGTCCCGGCATCAGCACGACGCGCGGCAACGGATCGCCGGCCGCGAGCGATGTCGCGAGCTGCGGTGCGTGCGTGCGGACGTAGTGCTCGTAGCCGCGTACGTACTCCGCGACGGCGCGCGTGAGCTGCTCCCGCAGTGAGTCGGCGTCGTCGTAGCTCGGCGCGTCGATCCACAGCGGCGTCGCTTTCGTCCGGATGAGATGGTCGGCGGTCAACGGCGGGGTGAGGGCGAGCGCCTTCGCGCCGTCGGCGTCGACGAAGTCGAGCACGGCACGGTCGACGAGAGGTCGCACGATCATCCGACGGTACGGGCGGTCGGCGTCTCCGGTGCGGGCGGCGAGCAGCCCGCGCACGATCGGCGCGACGCGCGCCAGGCGCGACCGCGCCCGCTCTTCCGACGTCACGACCGGTGGGGTGCGCGCGCGCGGCGACTTCGAGGCGGCGCGATCGAGGTATGTCTCCGCGCGGGTGACCATGTCGATCATGGTCTCGTAGGACGCGCGCGCCGTGTCGCCCCATGTGAGCACGCCGTGCCGCAGCAGCACCATGGCGCGCGCGCCGGGGTGCGCGTCGTACGCATCGGCGGCGGCTTTCGCGAGGTCGAAACCCGCCATGGCGTACTCGAGGAGGACGACGTCGTCGCCGAGCGCGTCGCGCACACGGCGCGCGCTCTCGGGCTGGTTGGTGAGCGCGAGGATCGCGTCCGCGTGCGTGTGATCGAGGAAGCGCATCGGAATGAACGCGTGCATCAAGGTCTCGATCGACGGCGTCGGCGCCCGATGATCGAAGAGATGCGTGCGGAACTCGTTCACCATTGCCGCTTCCGAGAGGGCGCCGAGCGCGCGCAGGCGGCGCACGTACGCGAGGTCGAGCCCGGGAAAGCCCTCGGGCTCGATGACACGGAGATCGTGACCCGATGCCTTGACGAAAATCGCCGGCACGCGATCGCCGAGGACAGTCGTGTGCTCGCCCTTCACCGACGCGTTGCCGCCGCCGTGGAGCACGAGGTCCGGCTCACGGCCGATGAGCCGGCTCGCGTACACGCGGAGCGCGAGGTCCTCGCCGACGCGCGCGCCATAGCGCGCGACGCACACTGCCGCATCGTCGTCGGACCACGTGCTCTTCATGCGCGCGCGCGACCCAGGGTCAGGGCGCTCCCACGTGCGGCGCCTGCAGCGTCTCGAGCATGAAGCGCGCGTTCGCGGCCGCGTTCTTGCCGTCCATCACATCGTAGTGGACGAGCCGCGTGCCCGTGCTCGCGAGCAGATCGAGCTCGGCGCCGAGGCGCGCCAGGTCGGCGGTCAGCATGCCGACGCTGATCGTCGGCGCGGCCTCCCGCAGAACCTGCAGCGTCGGACGCGCGGACACGGGCGCTTCCATTGCCGCGGCGACGGCCGCTACGCAGACTTCTTCTGGTTGCGGAGCGTCAGGTAGTAGTCGAAGGCGCGGTCGGGACGCTCGCCCTCGTGCACCACCTTTCGCACCGCCTGGATCATCGCCAGCGGCGCCTCCGACTGGAAGATGTTGCGTCCCATATCGACGCCGGCGGCGCCGGCCTGAATGGCGTCATACGCCATCTTCAACGCCTCGAGCTCCTCGAGCTTCTTGCCACCGGCGATGACGATCGGCACTGGACACGAGGCCGTGACGGTCTCGAAGCCCTCGGGCACGTAGTACGTCTTCACGTAGGAGGCGCCGAGCTCGGCGCAGATGCGGCACGCGAGGCGCATGTACTTCGCGTCGCGCACCATCTCGCGGCCGACGGCGGTCACCCCGAGCGTCGCGATGCCGTACCTCTGCCCGACGTCGACGAGACGGGTCATGTTGTGGACCGACTGCGTCTCGTGCTCGCCGCCGATGAAGACCTGCACCGCCATCGCCGCCACGTTCAAGCGCAGCGCATCCTCGATGTCGCAGGCGAGCTGCTCGTTCGAGAGCTCCTTCAGCACGCTCGGTCCACCGCTCATCCGCAGCACGATGCCCTTGCCGTAGGTCGGCGGGATCGTCGAGCGCAGGATGCCGCGCGTACACATCAGCGTGTCAGAGAACCGGAGCAGCGGGACGATGTTCACGTCGACGCGCTCGAGCCCGGTCGTCGGGCCCTGGAAGTAGCCGTGGTCGATCGCCAGCATCACCGTGCGACCCGACTCCGGGTTGAAGATCTTCGCGAGCCGATTCTTCAGACCCCAATCGAGCGAGTTCGAGCCGCGCAGGAAAAACGGCTCACAGCGCATCGGCACGCCGACGTGGAAATCCTTGGCGTCTTTGTCGTCTTTCTCCGGCATCGGAAATCTCCTCGAAGCAGTGAGAATTACGCGGAGCGTATGACTCGAGCGGTGCGAAATGCGTATCGCAACCCTGGCGGGCGTTCAAGCCGAATAGCGCGCGTCGCCGCCTATGTCGCAGGCGCTGGCGTCTGCAAACGCGCTGACGACCTGGTCGCGTACCGCGTCCAGCAACTCAATCGGACGTCGTCCCGACAGAACGATCTGCCTTGAGCTTTGCCGCCGCCCGGCCTAGCGTCCGTAGCGCGTCACACGTCCGCGGTCCCGGAGGTCCCCATGGTGCTTCTGAACCCTAAGCGGCACAGCCGCCAATATCCCGATGCGCGCTCGCGCGAGATCATGCTGAAGACGATCGACTTCTTCGAGCGCAAGGGGAAGCGGAAGCTGAAAGAGGACGATAGCAATCGCGTCTGGTACGCCGACTTCCTCGACTTCGTGAAGCGCGAGCGCATCTTCGCGACGCTCCTCACGCCCGCCGGCTACGGCGGCGCCGATTGTCGCTGGGACACGTGGAGGATCTGCGAGTTCAACGAGATCCTCGGCTTCTACGGCCTCGCGTACTGGTACACGTGGCAGGTCTCGATCCTCGGCCTCGGGCCGATCTGGATGAGCGACAACGACAAGCTGAAGCGCCGCGCCGCGCAGCTCCTCGACGACGGCGCGATCTTCGCCTTCGGCCTCTCCGAGCGCGCGCACGGAGCCGACATCTACTCCACCGAGATGGCGCTCGTCCCGGCGGGGGAGGGCATCTACACGGCGCGCGGCGAGAAATACTACATTGGCAACGGCAACGAGGCGCGGATGGTCTCGACGTTCGGCAAGATCACCGGTGCGACCGGCGCCGCGCACGGCCCGGCGGGATCGAACGACCTCTACGTCTTCTTCGCCGCCGACTCGCAGCACGAGCGCTACGAGCTCAAGCAGAACGTCTGCAACAGCCAATCGTACGTCTCGAACTTCCGCCTGAACGATTACCCGATCACCGAGGACGACATCCTCTCCAAGGGCGAGGACGCCTGGAGTGCGTCGCTCAATACCGTCAACATCGGCAAGTACAACCTCGGCTGGGCGTCGATCGGCATCTGCACGCACGCGTTCTACGAGGCGATCAACCACGCGTCGCGGCGGCGGCTCTACGGCATGACGGTCACCGACTTCCCGCACGTCCGCCGCATGCTGACCGACGCCTACGTGCGGCTCGTCGCCATGAAGCTCGTCGCGCTCCGCGCCGCCGACTATCTGCGGGCGGCCTCCGCGCAGGATCGGCGGTATCTCCTCTACAACCCGGTCGTGAAGATGAAGGTGACGACGCAGGGCGAGGACGTCATCAATCTTCTGTGGGACGTCGTCGCCGCCAAGGGCTTCGAGAAGGACACCTATTTCGAGATGGCGGCGCGCGACATCCGCGGCTTGCCGAAGCTCGAAGGCACCGTGCACGTCAACATCGCCCTGATCCTGAAGTTCATGCCGAACTATCTTTTCAACCCTGCGCAGTTTACCCCCGTCGGCCGCCGCGACGAGGCCGCGAACGACGACTTTCTCTTTCATCAGGGCGCGACAAAGGGCCTCGGCAAGGTTCAGTTCCACGACTGCCAGCGCGCGTTCGACGCCTACGACCTCCCCGACGTGAACCTCTTCGAAGAGCAGGTCGCCGTCTTCAAAGAGTCGCTCATGGCTGCGCCGCCGAGCGAGGTGCAGCGCAAGGACCTGGACTTCCTGCTGACGGTCGGCGAGATGTTCGCGCTGATCGTGTACGCCCAACTCGCGCTCGAGAGCGCGCGGCTCTATGCGATCGAGGACGACGTCGTGGATCAGATGTTCGACGTGCTGGTACGCGACCTCTCCCGCTTCGCCGTCGAGCTGCATGGCAAGGCGAGCACGACGCCGGAGCAGATGCGGTACTGCTTGAAGATGATCCGCAAGCCCGTCGTTGACGAGGAGCGATACGCGCGCGTGTGGAACGGGCAGGTGTACGCGCTCAGGGACGCGTACGAGATGAACCCGTAGCCAAGACGCGGGAGGTCAGGCCAGATTGCGGTGCATTCATCCCGACTTGCCGGCGATGACGACCATCTCGTCGCCGGGATTGAGCGGCAGGTTGATGCGCTCGGCGAGGCGCGCGGGGACGACGAAGCGCGCGACCGTGCTGACGAGCTCGCCATAGGCGCGCACCTTCTCGAGCGCGACGGCGAGATTGCGGACGCGGCCGATCGCGCGCAGGTACTTGATGCGGAATCCGGTGCGCGTCAGCAAGAGATCGATCGTGCGCCGGTCGAAGTAGTTGAGGTGCTCGTTCGGCTTGAGGTGCAGCCAGCGGGCGCCCGTCATGCGCGCCATGAGCGAGCCGACGTCGGGCGTGGTGATGAAGAGGATGCCGCCTTCCGCAAGAAGGTCGCCCGCCGCGGCGAGCGCGCCGCCGGGATCGGGAAGGTGCTCCAGGAAGTCGTTCATGACCACGACGTCGAAACGCCGCCCGCTGAGCGCCACGCTCGGGAAGACGTCGCAGATCGCCTCGAGGCCGATCTCGTGGCAGCGCGCGACCGATTGCGGGTTCACGTCGAGGCCGACGGTGCGCCAGCCGCGCGCACGCGCCACCGCGGAGAACGTTCCCGGGCCGCAGCCGAGATCGAGAAGCGTGCCCGGATCGCGAAAGCGCTCGATGAGCGCCAACCGCTGCGCGAACGACAGCTCGTCCTGGCGCGCCGTCCGCACGTAGTACGCCGCGGGCGAGATCTCTTGCCCTTCGTAGAGGGCGGCGAGCGCCGCCGGCGTGAGCCGTGGGTTTACGTAGACGAGGCCGCACCCGCGGCAGCGGACGATCGCGAAGCCGTCTTTCGTGAAGCGCGTCTCGTCGTCGCTGCGGCCGCAGACCGCGCACGCGACGTGCTCGAGCGTGCGATCGGTCGCCGATGCACGGGTCTGGGAAGCGTGTCCGCCGGGATCCACGCGTCGAGGCAAACAGACGCAGCGCGCGCCGTCAAGCAATGATCG
>VBKW01000252.1 GCA_005879405.1 Deltaproteobacteria bacterium | reverse complement strand
GTCCAGTGCCGGCTCGCGTCGAGGACGACGGGTCCGCTGACGCCGACGTGCGTCCAGAGCAGACTGCCGCTCCGCCGGTCGGCGAGCGCGCCGTCGACGAAGGTCTCGAGCTCGACGGGGTGTGACACGCCGGAGAGTTCGCGGTGAAAGCCACCCTCGAGCACGAACGGCACGAGCGCCGGCACGGTCGCCGTGACGCGATGGCCGAGGCGCTCCGCGATCGCGAGCCCGCCGCCGTCGCTGCCGGTACGTGGCAACGAGCGTCCGCCCGTCGCGAGGACGACCGCGCGTGCGACGAGCGTCCCGTGGGCGTGATGGATGCGCCAGCGTCGAGTGTCGGCGCTGTCGCCGCGCAGCGCCTCCGCGTCACGGCGGCCGGCCTGTGCCGCGCTCGCGTCGGCGACCAGTGCGACGTCGTGCACGCGGTGCGATGTCCGCATGTCGATGCCGAGCGCCGCACAGCGGTGGAGAAGCGCGTCCAGCACGGTCTGGGCCCGGTCCGTCGTCGGGAAGAGCTTCCCCGTCTCTTCGCGCTTCAATGCCACCCCCAGCGATGCGAGCCAGCGGCGGGTGGCGTCGACATCGAACGCCGCGAGCACGTTGCGCACGATCGGGCGCGTGCCGTTGAAATCTTCGGGTCGCACCGTCTCATGCGTCACGTTGCAGCGGCCGCCGCCCGAGATCAGGATCTTCGCGCCGATTCGCGGCGCGCCGTCGAGGACGACGATCCGCACCTGGTCGCGACGCTGTGCACTATCCGCTGCGGCGTTGCGTTGGGTTTCGGCGGCGAAAATCGCGGCGGCGAGACCGGCGGCACCCCCGCCGACGATCGCGACGTCGCAGCGATCGTCCTTCGCGTCGGCCATCACCGCACCGCTCAACGCGATTCGAAGCAGCGGCCTACAACCCGAGGACGTCGCGCATCGTGTAGAGACCCGGCTTCTGCTCGACGAGCCAGAGCGCGGCGCGGAGCGCGCCGCGGGCGAGGCACTCACGGCTCTGCGCACGATGCGTCAGCTCGAGACGCTCGCCGGCGCCGAGAAAATAGACCGTGTGATCGCCGACGGCGTCGCCGCCGCGCAGCGCGACGACGCCGATTTCCGCATCGGTCCGCGGGCCGGGCTCGCCCTCGCGGCCGAAGCGCGCACGGCCGGTAAGCGGTGTGCGTTGCGCATCGGCGACGACCTCGGCGAGGCGCAGCGCGGTGCCGCTCGGCGCGTCGCGCTTCAGGCGGTGGTGGACCTCCGCGATCTCGACGTCGAACGTCGGCCCGAGCGCCGTCGTTGCGGTGGCGATGAGACGCTCGAGCACGGCGACACCGACGCTCAGATTCGGTGCGATCACGGCGCGCGTGCGCCGTGCCATCGACTCCGCGCGGGCGCGGTCGGCGGCGCTGAATCCAGTCGTGCCGACGACGATCGCGGCGCCGCCGGCGGCGGCGGCTTCCAAGTGCGCGAGCGCGGCCGCCGGCGCGGTGAAGTCGAGCGTGACGCTCGTCGGCGTCGGTGCGTACGCGGTCTCGACGCGGACGCCCAGCGGACCGATCCCCGCGACCTCGCCGGCGTCGCGGCCGAGCGCCGCGTGACCCGGCGCCTCGACGGCGCCGACGAGGTGCGCCCGCGGCTCGGCGGCGGTGAGCTGGACGAGAAGACGTCCCATGCGCCCCGCGGCGCCGCATACGACGATCGGCGTCGCTGCCTCGCTCGCCATGGCTTCGGCGCCGCTCCTAGCGCAGACGGCCGAGCGCGCGCAGCGCCGCCGTGAGCTGCGCGCGCTTGCTCGGGTCGGTGAGCGGTGCGAGCGGCAGGCGCAGCTCGTCGCGGCAGAGACCGAGCAGCGAGGCGGCGTGCTTCAGCGGAATCGGGTTCGTCTCGGTGAAGCAGGCGCGGATCAGCGGCAGGAGCCGGAATTGCAGCGTGCGCGCGCGCGTCCAGTCGCCGGCGGCACACGCCGCCGCGAGGTCGGCCATCTCGCGCGGGACGACGTTCGCGATGGTCGAGATGACACCGGCGCCGCCGAGCGCCATCAGCGACAGCGTCACCGCGTCGTCGCCCGCGTAGACGGCGAGACGGTCGCCGGCGAGGTGGAAGACGTCGAGCGTGTGATCGAGCGCGTCGGATTCCTTCAAGCCGACGACGTTCGGGTGCTCGGCGAGCTTGGCGATCGTCGCCGCTTCGATCCGCGACGCGGTGCGGACGGGGATGTTGTAGAGGATGAGCGGCAGATCGACGGCGTCCGCGATCGCGAGGTAGTGCCGGACGAGGCCTTCCTGCGTCGGCTTGTTGTAGTACGGCGAGATGAGGAGCGCCCCGGCGGCGCCGGCGCGCTTCGCCTCGGTCGTCAAGCGAATCGCTTCCGCGGTCGAGTTGGAGCCGGTGCCGGCGATCACCGGTACGCGGCCGTCGGCGCGCTCGACGGCGAAGCGGACGACCTCCGTGTGCTCGTCGTGCGAGAGCGTCGCCGCCTCCCCGGTCGAGCCGCAGGGGACGAGCGCGGCGGAGCCGCCCGCGATCTGCACGTCGATCAGCGCCCCGAACGCGTCCCAATCGATCGCGCCGTCGTGAAACGGCGTGAGGAGCGCGACCATCGAGCCGGTGAAGTGCGGCCGCATCACACGCCCGTCGCCGCGTAGAGCGTCGCGAGCTCGACGTCGGCGGTGAAGACCTCGGCGGCGCCGCCGGTCATGTACACGTGATCGTCGGCGCGCCACTCGATGTCGAGGTCGCCGCCACGCAGATGCACGAGCGCGCGGCGGTCGGTGCGGCCGGTGAGAACGCCGGCGACCACCGCCGCGCACGCGCCGGTGCCACACGCCATCGTCTCGCCCGAGCCGCGCTCCCACACGCGAAAGTCGACCTCGCGCCGCGTCCGTGGCGCGACGAACTCGGTGTTCACGCGCTCCGGGAAGAACGGGTGACGCTCGAACGCCGGGCCGATCCGTGGGAGATCGAGCGATTCGACCTCGGGGACGAAGAGCACGCAGTGCGGATTCCCCATCGAGACGCACGTGACCTTCCACGTCGCGCCGGCGACCTCGAGCGGGTGATCGACGACGCGGTCGTCGTGCGCAACGGGGATCTTCCGGCCGTCGAGCACGGGCGCGCCCATGTCGACGGTCGCGCCGCTCACGCGGCCGTGCGCGTCGACGGCGAGCTCGAGCGTCTTCACGCCGCGGTCGCTCTCGATGCGCATCGGGTTCACGTGCAGGCCGCGCTCGTAGACGAACTTGGCGACGCAGCGGATGCCGTTGCCGCACATCTGCGCGCGGCTGCCATCGGCGTTGTACATCTCCATGCGAACGTCGGCGTCGTCCGACGGGCGGACGAGGATGAGCCCGTCGGCGCCGATGCCGTGGTGGCGGCGTGAGACCGCGCGCGCGAGCCGCGGCGGGTCGGCGACGTCGCGCTCGCGGCAGTCGACGTAGACGTAGTCGTTGCCGGCGCCGTGCATCTTGGTCATGCGGACGGTCGTCGCCACCGACGTGGCGGCCGTCGGTGTCGCGGCGGCAGCGGCGAACGTCGCCGTCTCTGGAGCGCTCGCGGTCATGTCGTCATACGAGCCACGGCGGCAGCGACTCGCCGCGGATCAGATCCTCGACGGTCTCGCGCTCGCGGACGACGTCCCAGCGCGTGCCGTCGACGAGGACGGCGGCGGCGCGCGGCCGCGCGTTGTAGTTCGACGCCATGACGAAACCATACGCGCCGGCGCTCATCACTGCCAGCACGTCGTCGGGCTCGACGGGCGGCAGCGAGCGGTCCTGGGCGAGAAAGTCGCCGCTCTCGCAGACCGGGCCGACGACGTCGACCGGTTCGGCCGGACCGGGACGCGGCCCCGCGACCGGACGGATCTCCTGATACGCACCGTAGAGCGAAGGTCGGATCAGATCGTTCATCGCCGCGTCGACGACGACGAAGCGCTTCACCGGCCCCTGCTTCAAGTACAGGACGCGCGTGAGCAGCACCCCGGCGTTGCCGACGAGTAGGCGCCGGCCGACATCACCGCGAGGAGATCGCCGGGCTCAACGCGGAGGAGCTCGCGGTCCCGAGCCAGAAAATCGCCGGTCTCGCAGATCGGTCCGACCACGTCGGCGACGAGACCGCGGATCCGTGCGAGCGCGTCCTCGAACGGCGCCAAGCTCGTCAGCTGCGAGCCGATGTGGCAGTCGACGCCGATCACGTCGAGGTGCGGGAGGCGACGCGCCCGGTCGTAGACCTCGAGCGCGGCGCCGATGTCGATGCCGAACTTGCTCTTCTTGAGCCCGGTCGAGATGTACGGGTGGGTCTTCGGGTCGACGTCGGGATTGACGCGGATCGCGATCGGCGCGCGGCGGTTCTCCGCGGCGGCGACTCGGTCGAGCGCGTCGAGCTCCGCCGGCGACTCGACGTTGAACATCAGGATCCCGGCGGCGAGGGCGCGCGCGAGCTCGTCGCGCGTCTTGCCGACGCCGGAGA
>VBKW01000249.1 GCA_005879405.1 Deltaproteobacteria bacterium | reverse complement strand
GGGAGGTTGAGGACGCGCTTCGAGATGATGTTGCGCTGCACCTCGGAGGACCCGGAGTAGATCGTGCCGGCGCGCGACCACAGGAACTCGCGCGCCCAATCGACGTCGTGCCGCGCCTCGGCGCTCTGGCGCACGAGCTGGCCGCCGGGACCGAGGATGTCGAGCGCGCTCTCGCGGAACCGCTTGTCGAACTCGCTCCAGAAGACCTTCTCGATCGACGACTCGGGACCGGGCACCTTGCCGTCGGCGAGATTGGCCAGCATGCGGAGACCGTTCGCGCGCAAGACCTCGGTCTCGACGAGGAGTCGCCCGAGCTTCTCGCGCACCGCGGCGCTCTCGCGGCCGATCTCCTTGCACGTGCCCGCGAGCAGCCGCAGATCGCGGCCGTAGCGCTCCGCCGCGGCGAGGCTCAAGGCGCCGCGCTCGAACGCGAGCACGGTCATCGCGATCCGCCAGCCCTCGCCGATCCGCCCGACGAGGTTCTCGCGCGGGACGCGCGCGTCCTCGAAGAACACCTCGCCGAACTCGCTCTCGCCGGTGATTTGCCGCAGCGGCCGCACCGTGATGCCCGGCGTGTCGAGCTTCGCGAGAATGAACGAGATGCCGCCGTAGCGGTCCTTCTGGTCGGTGCGGGCGAGCACGAAGATCCAATCCGCCCAGGGGCCGAACGTCGTCCAGATCTTCTGGCCGTTCAGCACGAAGTCGTCGCCGTCGATCACGGCGCTGGTGCGCAGCGACGCGAGGTCGCTGCCGGCGCCGGGCTCGCTGAACCCCTGGCACCAGATCTCGTCGCCGGAGAGCATCGGCGGGAGAAAGCGACGGCGCTGCGCCTCGCTGCCGTGGTGGATGAGCGCCGGACCGAGGAGGCCGATACCGAGGGTGTTCAAGATCGGCGGCGCGTCGGCGCGCGCCAGCTCGGCCTCGAAGATCGACTTTTCGACCTCGGTCGCGCCCCGCCCTCCCCACTCGACCGGCCAGTCGATGCCGAGATACCCCGCCTCGTAGAGCTTGCGCTGCCACGTGCGGCGCAGCTCGATCAGGCTGTCCTCGGTCGCGTTCGGGTCGCGCAGCTCCTCGCGCCACGGCCGGCCCATGTTGGCCTCGAGCCATGCGCGGAGCTGGTCACGGAACTTCAGATGAGTCTCGGAGAGCTGGAGGTCCATCGTCGTCCTCGATTGCGTTCGAGTGCGGGCGAAGCGCCCAGGGTCATGTAGCCGTGGCCTATTGGGCGCGGTACGTCAAGGCTCCCGCGTTCGCGCGACCTTGCGCACGCACGTGTCGGCCGCGGACTCGACCGCGAGACACCACGAACGAAGATCGTTCTCAGGGCGATCGGCCGGCGCGCGCTCGGCTGCACTCGGCCATTGTGCGTCATCCCGCGTGCGGCGTATCGTGCCCGCGCCGTGCCATGCAATATGTCACAGTTATTTTTGGCCCGCAGCGGCGTACGCAATGTTCATACTAGTCGCTTCGGTGACAATACCGTTAGTGTCGATGCGGGCGTCGAGTCGATATCGCGCCGGACCGCGGCGGCGCCCCATCTCGCATGACCACGCACGAACGATTGCGAACGGCGGCCTTGCGTTACCATGTGCGATTGCGGTCGCTCCTGCGCACCGACGAGGCGGCGCGGACGACCGACGCTCATGCGCGAACGCTGCTGGGCTCTTCGTCTGGATGACCTCGCACGAACGCGAGTGGACCGCGCTCATGCAGGCGCGAGCGTCGCACGGCTGACGATCACCTCGACGGGCGAGCCGCCGCTGCCGCCCCCGACGGCGGTACCCACGACGCTCGCGACGCGTCCACCCCGGCGCCGAGCACGAAGGCGGCGCTCACGCCTGCAGCCAGCGGGTGAGCCGGCGTGCGAATTCGTCGCCGCCCCAATCCTCGACCGCGAACCGCGGCAGCTCGTAGCGCCCGCTGCCCTTCCAGACCGGCTCGGCGACGACCGTACAGGCGCAGGCGAAGCCGGCGTCGCGCACGAGGCCCGGCGACTCGGGCGCACGCTCGCCGTGCGGGTACGCGAACGTCGTGATCGGCGCGCCGAGGATCGCTTCGAGCGCGGCCTTGCTCTCGGCGAGCTCGTGCGCCTGCGCCGCCGCCGATTGCGCCGGAAACATCGCGTGCGTCACCGTATGCGAGCCGATGTCGACGAGACCGCCGCGCGCCAGCTCCACGAGCTCGTCGGCGCGGACGACCCGATGCGTCGCGCGCGGCCGGCGTGGCTCGCCGGCCCACGACGCGATGGCGTCGAGCACGTCGCGGCGCTCGCGCGCGGCGAGCGGCAGCAGCAGGCTCCAGACGGCGTAATAGAGCGCGTGCCGCGAGCCGGGCGCGCCTTCCCAGGCGCGGCGGCCGCGGTCGCGACGGCGATCGTCGTCTGCGTAGACGGCGGCGCGACCGAGGTCCCAGTGGCGCATCCCGCCGGCGATGGCGAGGTCGAGCGTCGCCGGCAGCCTCAGCGGCACGAGCAGCAGTCGTTCGAGCTCGTCCCACCAGAGCTCGTCTTCCGTCGCCACGTGCCCGCTCGTGACGAAGACCGTCGCGGGAACGTCGTGGCGCGCGAGGAGCGGTTTCGCGACGTGCAGGTTGTCGGCGTAGCCATCGTCGAAGGTCAGGACGACGCCACCCTGCGGAACCTCACCGCGCTCGTGGCTCCGCGCCAATGCCGGCAGCGTCAGCGGCGTACCGCATTCGCGCAGCACGGCGAGCTGCTCCGCGAAATGCGCCGGCGAGACGCAGAGGCCCCACGGATCGGATTCGCCTGCGGGGTCGGCGACGCGGTGGTACATGAGGATCGCGGATTTCGCCGCCCACCGTCGCCGCAGCCACCCGAGGGATGAAGTCATGCGCGCCGACCCCAGCGCGTCTTCAAGGAACGAAGCGCGTAGATCGCCGGGCTCGTCACGCCGCCCCAGAGAGGATGCCGATACGGCCAGAGCTCGCGGCGGAGGGCGTTCCAGAGCGCCGCGTCGTCGATCGCTCCTTCGCGAAGATATCGCGCCAGCCATTCGAGGAAGGTCTGGCGCGCGACGTTCGGCCGCCACGGATGATACTCGCCGGTCGTGATCGCGACGTTCGACGTGGAGTCGGGGTGCTGACGATAGCGCTCGCCACAGGCCGCGTCGGTCACGACGGGCGCCGCGAGACAGAGCTTCGCGAGGAACACTTGGTCCTCGTACATATGCTGGATCGTCTCGTCGAATCCGCCGACCTGCGCGACGACGCGCCGCCGCGCCAGCACGCCGCAGATGCAGGGCACCATCCCCGGATCGCGCAGAAAACGGGTCACGAGGAGCGGCGGTCGGAAGACGGCGTTCGCCGGCACGCCGAGCCGACTCACGAAATCGCGACCGCGGCGCGCGCCGGCATCCCAGCTGAACCAGTACTCCGTGCGGCCGTAGACCATGCCCGCCTCGGGATGCGCACGCAGGAGCGCCAGCTGATGCGAGAGCTTCTGCGGCAGGAACACGTCGTCGGCGTCGAGGAAGGTGACGTACTCACCGCGCGCTGCGTGGATGCCGAGGTTGCGCGACACGCTCTTGCCGCGGTTCGCGTGGCCCGCATGCTCCAGATGGCGCACGCGGCCCGGGTGTCGCTCCGCGTACCGCCGCGCGATCGCGCTGCTGCCGTCGCGCGAGCCGTCGTCGACGAGGAGCAGCTCCCAATTCGGATGATCCTGCGCGAGGACGCTGGCGACGGCCTCCTCGAGAAACCGCGCGGCGTCGAGAAAGATCACGACGACGGAGACGAGCGGCGCGGTGGTGTCGGTCGTCATACGCGTCGCCCCGCGCCCATTCTGTTGCGCACGCCGCCGGCGAGCCGGCGCGGGGCGGTGAGCATCCAATGCAACGTCGGATGCCGCGACGGCCAGAGCTCACGCTCCACGGCGCGCGCGATCGCGCTGTCGGCGGCGATTCCCTGCCCGGCGAGATATGCCGCCAACCACTCGAGGAGCGGGCGTCGTCCGCGGTGATACTCCTCGTCGCTCGAGGTCTCGCTACAGCTCTGCGGGTGCTGCCGGTACCGCGCCCACACCGTGTCGGCGACGAAGACGGGCGACGCGAGGTGGACCTTGAAGAAGAACGCGTGGTCCTCGTACAGCGCGCGAAACGATTCCTCGAAACCGCCGACTCGCTCGAGCACGTCACGGCGAATGATGGCATTGCAGGTCGTCGGCGTCTGCACCTTGTTGTCGAGGAGGAGATAGAAGAGCGTCGGCGGCCGGATGAGGGTGTTCGGCGGCACGCCGAGATCGAGGACGTGGTCGCGCGCGACGTCCTCGGGCCGCCCCGTCCACCCGTGCCAGATGATGGTCCGCCCGTAGACCATCGCCGCCTCGGGATGCGTCTCGAGCACTGCCACCTGCTCCCCGAGCTTCGTCGGCAGCCAGGTGTCGTCGGCGTCGAGAAAGGCGACGTACCTGCCGCGCGCCGCGCGGACGCCGAGGTTGCGCGCGGCGCTCATGCCGCGGTTCTCGTGCCCGGGATGCTCGAGGTAGTGGACGCGGTCGGGATGGCGTGCCGCGTGGCCACGCGCGATCGCCGTGCTGCGGTCGCGCGAGCCGTCGTCGACGAGCAGGAGCTCCCAGTCGCGATGGGTTTGGGCGAACACGCTCGCGATCGCCTCGTCGAGGAAGCGCTCGGCATCGAGGAAGATGATGATCGCGGAGACGAGCGGGCGCTCGCTCACCCTCGTCCGCATCCTGCCGTCGCTCGCCGTGGGCACCGTCGCCTGCGTGTCACCGGCGTCGCTCACGGTCGCTCTGCGCCCGCCGCCGTGCCGAGCGCGTCGCGGGCCGCCGTCGAAGCGCGACCGCGGTCGGCGGCGAACGAAGCGCGGACGGGGTACCCGGCGAACTCCAACCATCCGATCGAGCGCCGGCATGCCTCGTCGAATGCGACGGACGGCCGGTACCCAAGGACGCGCGCTGCTTTCGCCGACGGTAGCTTCCAGCGACTGCGCTGCAGCAGCGCCATCTCGCGTGTCGCCCGCGGCGCAGGCGGGCCCGCCGTCGTCCACCCGTCCGGCGCGGCGCGACCGTTGGCGCGCCACGCATCGACGGCGGCATACGCCGCCGCGCGGAGACGCATCGGAACGAGCGACAACACGCGGCGCGCGGCGCTCGTCTGGCGCGCCGCCTCGAAGCGATCCCACCAATCGACGCGACCCTCTGCGTACGCAACGCTCGGCACCGCGTCGAGACCGAACCCGAGCGCCGCCGCGATCGGCCGGTAGAGGTCCGCCCACGTGTACTGCTCGGCGTCGCCGACGAGAAACGCTTCCCCGTCGGCTCCCGGCGCGTCGAGCGCGAGCTGGATCGCGCGCACGAGGTTGTCGACGTAGACGCCGTTGCAGATCCCCGCGCCGCCGTCGACGACATACGCGCGGCCGGCGACGAGGTCGTCCGCGAACGCCGCCGTCCAGCGCGATCGCGGACCGTACACGATGCCCGGGCGCAGGATCACCACCTCGACGCGCCCGCGCCGGCGCAGGTCGCCGAGCGCGCGCTCCGCGCGGATTTTGTGCGCGTTGTACGGAAGCGGTTGGCTGTTGGACAGCGCGCTCTCCTCGTCGGTGCCGGGCGCGGGGTCCTGGCCGTGCACGGCGGCGGAGCTCAGGTACACCAGGCGGCGAACGCCGGCGGTCTCGGCCGCCGCGTACACCGGCGCGAGCGTGCCGAGGATCGTGTTCCGGTCGCCGGCGACGGCGTGCACCACGACCTCGCAGTCTTTCAGCGCGTCCGTCAACGCCGCGCGGTCGCGCGCGTCCGCGACGCGCCAGTCGAGGTCGAAGCGTGCCGCGCGCGCGAGGCGCGAGAGGTTGCGGACGACGGGCCGCACGGCGGCGAGCCCCTCGAGATGGAGCAGCTCCACGGCGCGGCTGCCAATGAAGCCGTTCGCGCCGACGACGGCGACGCGCATCATCGGACGCCACTCAGCTGGCGGGCGCGCGCCAGCTCCGCGTCGCCGAGCCACGGCATGCCGATGAGCGCGCGACTGCGATGGCACGCGTCGAGGGTGCGCAGGCTCGCGAGCCCGTCGGCAGCAGACACGACGAGGGCCGCACGGCCGCGGACGGCGTCGACGACGTTCCGGATCTGCGCGACGAAGCTCTCCTCGAAGCCGCCGCGCGGCGCGCCGAGTCTGGGATGCGCGCCGTCGCGCGCCACCCGATGCAGTCGGGCGCGAAAGCCGGCCTCGACGTCGCCGAGCCCGAGCTCCACCCGGTCGGCGTCGTGGACGTGCCAGCGCAGCCAACCGTCGGTGCATTGAAAGAGGTACTGGTTCGGCTGCTCCGTGTCGCGGCTGAGCCGCACCTCGCCCGTCACACCGCCTGGGTACGCGAGACGAACGCGGGAGTTCGCCTCGACGCCGCCCATCGCGTCGTCCTCGTAGTCCACCTGCTGCGGTGTCCCGAGCCACCACGCCAGCAGGTCGAGGGTGTGCACGCCGACGTCGGCGAGCACGCCACCGGCGGCGTCGCGGCGAAAGAAGTCGGGGGAGCGCGCCGGCCAGCGGAAGTCGCCACCTTCGGCGCAATGGAAGCGGCGGAGCGCGCCGAGGCGGCCGCTCCGCAAGAGCTCGCCGATCGTCTGCGCCGCGGGCAGGAAGCGCCGATACAACCCGACGGCGAGCACGCGACCCGTCTCCCGCGCC
>VBKW01000248.1 GCA_005879405.1 Deltaproteobacteria bacterium | reverse complement strand
GCGACGGAAGACGCGTGCGAGACAGTGCCCCCGCCCAGAATCGAACTGGGACTTAGGGTTCCGGAGACCCTCGTGATGTCCTTTTCACTACGGGGGCGTGATGCGCGATCGGCGGGCGAGCGGGATCGGTACCATGCGTACTACGGAGGGTCAACGCGTCAGAGTCACATGTGGACGCCGCCGTCCACGACCACGACCTGGCCGGTGATGAAATCCGAGGCGCTCGAGGCGAGGAAGAGCGCCGCGCCGACGATCTCGTCCGGCTGCCCGTGGCGTCCGAGCGGCGTCTGCCGCACGACGCCTTGGTGAATCGCCGGATTCTGGATCAGCGCGGCGGCGAAGGCGGTCTCGATGAGGCCGGGGGCGATCGCGTTGACGCAGATCTTCGCGTGGCCGCATTCCTTGGCGAGCACGCGCGTCAAGTGGTTGAGCGCGGCTTTGCTGATGCTGTACGCGCCGAGCATCGGCGCCGGGTCGAGGCTCGCGCCGGAGGAGATGTTGATGATCTTCCCGCCCTCGCCGCGCTCGACCATCGCCCGCGCGACACGCACGCTCGCGAGGTACGGCCCCTTGAGATTCACGTCCATGATCTTGTCCCACGCGGCGGGATCCATGTCCATGAGGGGGCCCATGACCGGGTTCGTCCCGGCGTTGTTCACCAGGATGTCGATCGCGCCCCATTGCGACACGACCTCCTCGACCATGCGATCGACGTCGGCGGGCCGCCCCATGTGAGCGGCGATCGGCAGCGAGCGTTGCGGCGTGCGGTCCTCGATCTCCTTCGCGACCGCTTGCAGGCCCTCGAGCTTGCGGCTGACGAGCGCTACGTCGGCGCCTGCGTCGGCGAAGCCGAGCGCGATCGCGCGGCCGATGCCGCGGCTTGCGCCGGTGACGATGGCGCGCTTGCCATGCAACGAGAACCGATCCGTCACGGTGTCCTCCTGGTCGTACCGCCGTTTGCATCGAGTCGCGTCGTGAGGACACGCACCATCTCGGGGTGCAAGGCACCGTTCGAGGCGAGCGTCTGCTCACCGAAGAGGTCGAACGTCGCGCCGCGGAAGTCGCTGACCGTCCCCTGCGCTTCGCGCACGATGAGCGCGCCGGCGGCCGTATCCCAGGGATGGAGCTTCCACTCCCAAAACGCGTCGAGACGGCCACACGCGACGTAGCAGAGATCGAGCGCCGCCGACCCGTTCCGGCGCACGCCCTGCGCACGGGCGACGAAATCGGCGAGAAAGCCGAGGTAAAAATCGACGTGCTCGCGGCGATCGTACGGAAAGCCCGTCGCGAGCAGCGCCGCGTCGAGTGCGGCCGTGCTCGAGACGCCGATCGGCTCGTCGTTGAGGCGCGCGCCACGTCCGCGCTCGGCTACGAACGTCTCGTTACGGATGGGGTCGTGGACGATGCCGAACAGCAGGTCGGGACCGCGGCCGAGCGCGAGCGACACCGCGAAGTGCGGGTACGCGTGCGCGAAGTTCGTCGTCCCGTCGAGCGGATCGAGGTACCACACCGGCACGTCGGCGGCAGGGCGCACCAGCGATGCGCCGGACGACGACTCCTCGGCGACGATCGCGTGATCCGGGAACGCGCGTCGCAGGTGGGCGATCACGAGCGCCTCGACCGCGTGATCCGTTTCGGTGACGATGTCGACGGCGCCTTTGTGGTGGATCGTCTTCGCTTTGCGCCACGTCGATCGTAGGAGCGCGCTCGCGTCGGCGACGGCGGCGCGCGCGACGCGCTCGAACGCCTCCATGCGCCGCGGTAGTGTCACATTGATCCGGTCAGATCAAGGTGAAAGGATCGTGCGACGCCGCGTCGATCGAGGCGAAGCGATGACCGCGATCCCGCCGCGCATCGACGTGCGCTGTGATCGCGCCGACGTTCCGCAGGACGCGAGCAACCTCGCCGCGCGCGCCGCGGCGGCGCTGCTCGCGGAGGCCGGGCTCGGCGGGCGCATCGGCCTCGAGATCAGAAAAATGATCTCGCCCGGGAGCGGTCTCGGCGGCGGCAGCGGCAACGCGGCGACCGTGCTGCGAGCTGAACGTGCGGCTTCGCCTCGGCGTCACGGAGGCGCGCCTGCGGCAGCTGGCGGTCGCGCTCGGCGCCGACGTGCCGTTCTTTCTCGCCGCGGCACCGGCGCGGGTACGCGGCACCGGCGAGGACGTGCAGCCGGCGGTTGACCGTCCCGGTGGCGCGGCTTAAAATCGCGCCCTTTCGAGATTTCCTGCGACCAAACGATGCCTGATCGGGAGAGAGCGCGCCGCTGACCCGACGGCCTGTGCCGGCTTGCAGGTGATGGAGGCATCGTTGGCTGATGGGCGGTCGCCAAGCGGTAAGGCCCCGGACTTTGGATCCGGTATCGAAGGTTCGAATCCTTCCCGCCCAGCTGTGAGCAAGAGGACGACGTCATGGCGCTCCGTGCGAAGGACGAAGTGATCATCTTCACCGGGAGCTCGAACCCGACGCTCGCCGAGGAGGTGTGCCGTTATCTCGGGACGCGGCTCGCGAGCGCCTCGATCGGCCGCTTCAGCGACGGGGAGATCGCCGTCGAGATCACCGAGAACGTACGGGGTGGCGACGTCTTCGTCGTCCAATCGACGTGCCCGCCGACGAACGATCACGTGATGGAGCTGTTGCTGATGCAGGACGCGCTGCGGCGCGCGTCCGCGGGGCGCATCACGGCCGTGCTGCCGTACTACGGCTACGCGCGGCAGGACCGGAAGGTGTCGCCGCGGGTGCCGATCAGCGCCAAGCTCGTTGCCGATCTGATCACGGCGGCGGGAGCTGCACGCGTCCTGACGATGGACCTGCACGCGGGGCAGATCCAAGGCTTCTTCAACATCCCCGTCGACAACGTCTACGCGACGCCGGTGCTCCTCCGGTACATCCGCGAGTGCGTGGTCGACAACGAGCCGATCACGGTCGTGTCGCCCGACGCGGGCGGTGTCGAGCGCGCGCGCGCGTTCGCAAAGCGGCTGAACGCGAACCTCGCGATCATCGACAAGCGTCGTGTCGCCGCGAACGAAGTCGCCGAGATGCAAGTGATCGGCGAGGTCACCGGCCGCGTCGCGGTGATCATCGACGACATCGTCGACACGGCCGGGACGATCGTCGCGGCGGCGGACGCGCTCCGCACGGCCGGGGCGCAAGACGTCTTCGCGTGTTGCACGCACGCGGTGCTGTCGGGTCCGGCGATCGAGCGCATCGCACGCGCGTCGCTGAAGAAGCTGGTCGTGACCGACACCATTCCGCTGCGCGACGAGGCCCGCCACACCCCGAACATCGCCGTCCTGTCAGTCGCGCACCTCATCGGCGAGGCGATTCGGCGCATTCACAACGAGGAATCGATCAGCTCGCTGTTCATCTGAGTTTCCGAGGGAGGATTCGATGGAAGAAATCGCGCTCAACGTCGAGGAACGTGACGGCCGCGGCAAGGGGCCGGCCCGACGGTTGCGGCAGAGCGGCAAGATCCCAGGTGTCTTCTACGGGCCGAAGCGCGGCGTGACGCCGCTTGCCATCGACGGCAAGGAGTTCACGTCGCACGTGTCGAACCTCGAGGGCTCGCATCTCATCCGCTTCCGCTCGCCCGTCGCCGATCTGCAACAGAAGGTCGCCCTCGTGCGCGAGGTGCAGGTGCACCCCGTCAGCGGCGACGTCATCCACGTCGACTTCTACGAGGTCGATCTCACACAGCGGCTCCAGGTGAGCGTGCCGCTGCACTTCGTGGGCAAGGCCGCCGGCACGACCGACGGCGGCATTCTGCAGCCGATCATCCGTGAGATCGAGGTCGAGTGCCTCCCGAGCGACATTCCGCAGTACATCGAGGTCGACGTCAGCGCGCTCGCGATTCACGACGCGATCCACGTGGCGGATCTGCAGATGCCGCCGAACGTCACCGCGGTCTTCGAGACGAACGAGGCGGTGGTCACCGTGCTGCCGCCGACCGTCGAGGAAGTGAAGGCGGCGGAGCCGGTCGAAGGCGCCGTCGAGGGCGCGGCCGAGGCTGCTGCGGCACCGGCGGAAGCGGGCGAGCAGCCGAAGAAGGAGACGAAAGAGACGAAGGAAACCAAAGGCGCGTAACGGCACGGTGCGACGAAGGCGGGACGTGCGACGATGCATCTCATCGTCGGCCTCGGCAACGCCGGCCTCGCGTATCGCACGACCCGCCACAACGCCGGTTTCCTGCTGGTCGACGAGCTCGCCGCGCGCTGGCGGATCGAGCTCACCGCGACGACGCCGGTCGCGGAATGCGGTGTCGGTCGCGCCGGGGACGTCGCCGTCGTCCTCGCGAAGCCGACGACGTTCATGAATGCGAGCGGCGACGCCGTGGCCGCGCTCGAGCGCGCCTACGCGCCGGAGTCCGTGGTCGTGGCGTACGACGACCTCGACCTGCCGCTCGGTCGGGTGCGCATCCGCCCCGACGGCGGCGCCGGCGGTCATCGGGGCGTCGCATCCATCATCGCGATGAACGTCGACTTCGTCCGAGTGCGGATCGGGATCGGCCGCCCGCCGGCGGATGTCGATCCGGTCGCGTTCGTGCTGTCGCCCTTCGCGGCCGAGGAGGGGGACGGGCTGCGGCAGGCGCTCGTCCGCGCCGCCGACGGTGTCGAGATCGTGCTGCGCGACGGCGTCGAGGCGGCGATGCGCGCGTGTAACCCGCCGCCCGGCGAGCCCTCGTGAGGGTGCCGTGGCCCCACCGACGACGGCGACCCGCGATCCCGGGCGCTGGCAATCGATCAATCCTTCATGTACAAACTCACGGTTTACGAAGGAGGGTCGGTGGCACGAGATCACGAACCGCGGCGGTACGAGACAATGATGGTGTTTCGCGCCGATCTGCAGGAGGCGGGTACGAAGGAGCAGATCGAGCGCGCCCGCAAATTGCTCGAAGCGAACGGCGCCGTGGTCGCCGGCATGCACGAGTGGGGGCTGCGCGATCTCGCGTACGAGATCGAGAAGGAGCGGCGTGGGTACTACGTGCTCGCCGAGTACACCGGAACGGCGGTGGCAGTCGCCGAGCTCGAGCGCAATCTCAAGCTGTCCGACGCCGTCCTGCGGTTCGTCTCCGTGCGCCAAGAGAAGGATACGCCGCTTGCCGCTGCCGTGCCGCGCGACGACCGCGCGGAGTCCGGCGCCGCTGAGATCGAAGACGAGGAAGGCCTCGGTGCCGCGGCGGACGTCGGCGACATCGAGTAGAAGGTGAGCTGAGGATGCCAGGACGATCGGGAGGGCGCAGCGGAGCGGGTGGCGGCGGTCGCGGCCGCGGACGCGGTCGCGACGACCGCGGACCGCGCGGGCGCCGCGGCGCCGGCCGCCGCAAGGTCTGTCGCTTCTGCGCCGAGAAGGGCATTCGCATCGATTACAAGGACACCCGCGTCCTCGGCGGCTTCATCAGCGATCGTGGCAAGATCATTCCAAGCCGCATCACCGGCAACTGCGCGCGTCACCAGCGCCGCCTGACGACGGCGATCAAACGTGCGCGCAGCGTCGCCCTGCTGCCGTTCGCGTCGGTCAGCTGAGGAACGGCGATGCAGGTCATCCTTCGGGAGGAGGTCGCGAACCTCGGCACCATCGGCGACGTCGTGAAGGTGAAGCCCGGCTTCGCGCGCAACTACCTCTTGCCGCGCGGCCTCGCGATCGAAGCCAGCACGCGCAACCTGAAGGAGCTGGAGCATCAGAAGCGTGTCGTCGCCGACAAGCGTCTGCGCGAGCAGAAGAGCGCCGGTGCGGTCGCCGACAAGCTCGCCGCGGTCACCTTGGTGTTCACGCTGCGCGCCGGTGAGGAAGGGAAGCTCTTCGGCTCCGTCACCAATCAGGACGTCCACCGCGCCCTCGAGGAGCGCGGCTTCACGATCGAGCGCCGCCGCGTCCTCCTCGACGAGCCGATCAAGACGCTCGGCGAGCACAAAGTGCCGATCCACGTGGGGCCGGACACGCGCGCCACGATCACGGTCACCGTCACGGCGCTCGAAGAGCAGTAGCTCTCGTCGTCGACGCTCCAGAAGCGGAGGTCCGCGGGCGGGGGCGCGGGGGTCGTCGGTCTGCACCCGACGTGCGCAAGAGGGTAGGTTTGCGCACCACGGGTGCAGACCGACGATCCCCGCGCCCCCGCACGTGACGTACGCTTCCAGGGCGTCGTCGACGCGGGCCGTCGCGCTCCGGCGGCGCTGGCTGCCGCAGCGCCGCCTGGTGTCAGCCGCCCGAGGGAGCACGCAAGACTCTCCCGGGGGCGACGGCGGCGCACGAGGGCCAGAGAGCGACCGCCTAGGGAAGAAACGTTACTAGTAGGTGCCGCTGAGCTTCTTGTGGTCCCAGCTGGCGATGCGGTCGGGGGTGATGCGGAGGACGACGCGTTTGCGTGCTTGGGCACGCATGAGGTCTTCGATGCCCTCGGGGAGGCCGCCGGTGTGCTTCGCGTGGACCTGTGACAGCACGCGTACGCAGAGCTCGAGATCGTCGACGACCTCGGCGGTGCCGCGGATGAGGACGCCCTTCAGCTCGTCGTAACGCACGCCGGACTCGACCAGCAGGGCGACGCGCGGGTTGCGGCGGAGGTTGACGGCCTTCTGTGAGCGGCCGTACGTCGTCATGTAGATGCGCTCGTCGTCGCCGACCATGAACCACATCGGGACGGCGTGCGGGTAGCCGTCAGCGCCGATCGAGACGAGGGTCATCGTCTTTGCGTCGGCGACGTAGCGACGCCGCTCTTCGTCGTCGATCGCGATCGCGGCGCGGCGGTTCACGGCGGGCGATGTAGCGGCGTCGCGGAGCCATGTCCATAGATCAGAACCGTTCGCCGTCTCGGTCCCGTTCGCCGACGCCGTCGAGCAAGATCTTCAACGATTCATGAACCCGCGTTCCCGCAGCGATTTTTCTGTAAGTTCAACGGCGGCGCGCTCCTGAACCAGACGCGCATCTGCCGTAGCGCGCGCCGGCGCCAGCGGCGCACGTCGCTTTCGCCGCACCCGACGATTGTCTATAGCCTCGCCATGGGGACCGTGCGCGACATCTATCGCGGCCGCATCGTGCACCTCACCGCCGAGGACGTCGAGCTGCCGAACGGCCACCGGATGGAGTTGGAAATCGTGCGGCATCCCGGCGCCGCCGCGGTCGCGGCGCTCGACGCCGACGGCGCGGTCACGTTGCTGCGCCAGTACCGCCACGCCGTCGGCGACTATCTGTGGGAGGTGCCGGCGGGCAAGCTCGACGACGCCGAGGAGCCCCTCGCGTGCGCGGCGCGTGAGCTGCGCGAGCGCGCTCGGCCGCTCGCCGCTCGGATCCGGGAACGCCGCCACGACCTGCGCCAGCGCGTCGACGTCGCGCATCTGCACCAGCGTCGCGGGATCGAGCGCGGCGCGCTCCTCGCCGCGACCCGGAACGTCGACGAAGCTGATCTCCGCGTACGTGATCTTCTTCGGATGATGGATCTCGGCGAGCGCGACGACGCGGTCGTCCGGGACCTTGATGACGCCGAGATTCGGTCGTGTGGCGTCGCCGTAGCCGCCCACGTGCGCGTGCAGACCGGTGAGCGCGTTGAAGATCGTCGTCTTGCCGGCGCCGCGGAAGCCGACGATACCGACCTTCATCGCCCCGCCCCGGCGACGATCCGCCGCACACCAAGATCCGCGTGCACCAGTGCGGCGATCGTCTTGGCGTCACGGATCTCGCCGCGCGCGATCATCGCCATCGCGTCGGCGAGCGGCACCGCGCGGATCGCGTCGATCACCTCGTCGTCGCCGAGGGCGGGCGGCG
>VBKW01000247.1:3394-6133 GCA_005879405.1 Deltaproteobacteria bacterium | reverse complement strand
GCGACCGCGTCCTCGTTCTCCTCGCGCACGCAGCCGACGTCGGTCAGCTGCGCGAACTCAAGTTCCGCCATCGCACACGACGAAAAGCCCGGCAGCGTCATAGCGCTGCCGGGCTCTCGCGTCGATCACGTTCGACGTTCGCTTACACGGCCCGCCCGGGCACCGCGAGGAGCGACCGGCCTTTGCGCGCACTGTTCACCACGACGTACAGCGCGCTGATCAGCGCCCAGCCGCCGGCGATCGCGAAGCAGATCTCCGCCTCGTGGACCGCGTCGGCGTTGCCGATGATGTAGAGATAGAGGATCGCCACCAGCATCATGATGTTGGCGATCAAGCCGAGCACCGGGATGATCGTGTGCCGCACCATGTTGCGCTCGTGCCGCTCGGCGAAGGCGACGATCGTCCAGATGCAGGTGAGGCCGTAGAGGACGAACGTACCGAAGTTCGAGGCCAACGAGATTCCCGTCAAGCCGACGACCGACTGGACGCCAATCGCCGCGATGCCGCAGGACACGACGACGAGCACGCAGAGCGCGCGGTGCGGCGTCGCGAATCGGCCGTGCAGTCCGCCGAGGATCTCCGGCATCTCCTCGTCCTGCGCCATCGCGTAGCTGATGCGATCGGCGGTGTTCAGGCAGCTGAGCGTCGTGCCAAAGATCGCGATCACGACGGTCACCGCGATCGAGACCATCAAGCCGAAGCCGATACCGCCGAGGATCGTGTTACCGACCTGTATCGCCATGTCACCGATGGGAGCGCTCGACGCCGCGGCCGCCGCCATGCCGGTCACCGCCGCGCCCGAGCTGTCCGTCCCGGTGAGCTTCTCACTCACCATGTAGCCGGCCGCGAAGTACTCGAAGAAGTATGCGAAGAGCCCCTGCACGACCAGCGACAGGATCACGGCGCGGGGAATGTTCTTCTGCGGGTCCTTGGTCTCGGCGGCGAGCGCGGTGCAGCTCTCGAAGCCGACGAGGATCAGGATGGCGATCGTCGCCTGGACCATGACACCCGTGAACGAGTGCGGCATGACGACGTCCCAGCCGCCGCTGAACGCCCACTGCGTCGCGGCTTCTGGGTTCTTGAACCGGTAGGCGATCGCGAGAATGCTGAAGATGACCAGCGTGACCAGCTGGATCGCGTTGATCATGATCGCCGTGAAGGTCGAACCGTTGATGCCGCGGAACGCGACGTAGCCGACCCCGAGGCCAATGAGGCAGGCGAGGATCGTGTCGGTCGTCACGGAGAGCGCGTCACCCGTGAACTGCTGGTAGATGTAGCTGAGGAGCGTCGCGCCGAAGGCCAGCATCACGCCCGGATACACCCAATAGAAGAGGTGCGCCGCCCAGCCGGTGATGATCTTCGCGAGGCGCGCCCACCGATGATGACCTTTGCTCTCGCGGTCGAGGAAGGCCTTTTCCGCGAAATAGTAACAGCTGCCGAACCCCGCCTGCGGGTAGATGCGCGCCATCTCGGAGTACGAGAAGGCGGTCAGGAAGCAGAGCGCGAGCGCGAACGCGATGCCCGCCCACATGTCGCTCGCGACCGAGCTCCCGTCCGGGGCGGTAGCGGCCGCCTGGAGCTGAAAAGTCGTCCAGAGAAAACAGCCCGGCGCGATGAGCGCCATGGCGTTCATCGTCGCGCCGGTGAGACCGAGCGTCGCCTTGACCTGAGGTTGTTCTGCCATTCTCGCCTCCTCCGATTGGAGAGTGATCGTTTGGAGAGTGATCGTTCGGACAGCCGCGAGACAGCAAGCGACGTGCCCGCGCATCCGTCACGCGATTTCGCGAGCCTGCACGCGACATCGGAAAGTCACGCTGCTGCTTTCGCGGGCGTTGCCTAATTCATGGGCACGATGCTGGTCGACCCACCGCGCGCGCGTGATACTGTTCGCGTCCCATGAATGGTCTCGCCCCACCGCATCGATTTGCTCCCGTGGCTCTGGGGGCCATCGCACTCGCCGCGGTCGCCGCGCTCTTCGCGTGGGACGCGATGCCGAGCGTATTTCCGCCGAAAGCTCACGACGTCCTCGGGGCGTTGCCGCTGGCGCTGATCGCGTTCGCCTATCTCGCGTACCAAGCCGGTCGGCGTCCCGAGCCTCTCGAGCTTCTGAAGGCGATCATGCTGGCGCTGGCGTTCCTCTTTTGGGCTGCGAACCAGCTGTGGCCGGAGATTCCGCGAGCGACGCTCTTCAACGACGTCGCGATCGCGCTCTTCGTCGTCGACGTCTTCCTGGTGATCGTCGGCTGGCCGACCGTTTCAGACGGGAGCTTCGCGGAGATCTTCCAGAACCGTTTGGATCTGGGTGACGGCTAGCAGCGCTCGTGTCAGCTCTCGTCCTTGCCGATCCATTTCATCACGCTCCCAACTGGACGGAACGTCGCCATGCGTTCGAGGGCGCGTGCCGGATCGTCGTCGCTGATCACGAGCGCACGATGCTCGGGACGGATGAAGCGCTCCTCGGTCGCGCGATCGAGTAGCGCGAGCAGCGGCGCGAAGTAGCCGCCGACATCGAGCAGCGCGATGGGTTTCTCGTGCAACCCGAGCTGCGCCCACGTGATCGCCTCGAAGAGCTCGTCGAACGTCCCGTAGCCGCCGGGCAGCGCGATGAACCCGTCCGCGAGCTCCGTCATGAGCGCCTTCCGCTCGTGCATGCTCGGCACGACGCGAAGGTCGGCGAGCCCTTGGTGCGCGATCTCCTTCGTCGCGAGCGCCCGCGGAATGACGCCGATCACCTCGCCG
>VBKW01000247.1:0-3218 GCA_005879405.1 Deltaproteobacteria bacterium | reverse complement strand
CGAGCTACGCGCTGGGCGCTTCGTGCTCCCACTTCAAAATGTCGAGCTCGTGAAACCTCTCGCGCAGCCACGGTGTGAGGAGGCCGAGGCGCTTCACGTTCGGGACGACCTTCGAGAAGAGCATCTTCTGGAACTCGCGCATGATCTCGGACTTCATGACGATCTCGCGCGTCTCCTCGATCGGGAGGCCCATCTCGCGCCACACCTCGACGGCGTAGAGGCGGTCGCGCATCAAGCGGCAGCCCTCGTACGTGAACTCCTGGCGCTCGCGCAGCTCTTCCTCGCTGAGCTCGTGGTAGTAATTCTCGAGCGAGAGGACGCCGAACGCGACGTGGCGAGACTCGTCGCGCATGATGTACTGCGTGAGCTGCTTCAGCAGCGGCTCGGTGCAGAACTTCTCCATGAGGCCGAACGCCGCCATCGCCAGCCCCTCCACCATGATCTGCATGCCGAGATACTTCATGTCCCAGCGCGAGTCGGTGAGGATCTGGTCGAGTAGCGTCTTGAGATGCGGGTTGATCGGGTACTCTTTCTCGAGCTTGTCGCGGAGGTAGTGATCGTAGGTCTCGACATGACGGGCCTCGTCCATGACCTGCGTCGAGCCGTAGTACTTGGCCTCGATCCACGGCACCGCGTCGACGATCTGCGCCGCCGCGAGTAGCGCGCCCTGCTCGCCGTGGAGGAACTGCGACAGGCTCCACGAGAGCTGCTCGCGGCGGAACTTGCGGATCTCCGCCGGCGTGAACTTCGCCCACATCGGCGTCCCGTAGAGCGGGTTGTTCATGTCGGGGACGATCTCCGACTCGGGGTCGACGTCGGTCGCCCAGGCGAGCGCGGTCGCCGAGTCCCACTGGTTCTGCTTCGCCTTCTCGTAGAGATTGCGGAGCCCGACCTTGAAGGTGTCGTAGCTCCACGTGTAGCAGGTGTCGAACGAGGTGGAGAGTCGCTCGGTGAAGTCCTCGACGGCGTCGAGCGCGATCTTGTCGGCGGCGAGCTCACTCATGGGAATTCTCCTTTACCGCGATGCCTTCCTGGAGGATGCGGTAGACCGTATCGGTGATTTCTTCGATGGAGATGTCGTCGCGCTCGAGCCACCACGACGTCACCTGCGACAGCATGCCGACGACCGCCTGGCCGACGATCGCCGGACGAAAGGGCTTGAACGCGCCGGCCGCAGCGCCGCTCGCCTGGTTCTCCTCGACGTCGGCGATGAAGATCTGATGCACCTCGCGCAGCAACTCGTCGAACTGCGCGCTGTGGCCGAAGAGGATCTTGAAGACGTCGCGGTTGCGATCGGCGAAGCGGAAGAAGGTTTCGGTCGCGACGCGCGCCTTTGCGCGCGGGTCGGCGACGGGCTCCTTCGCGCGGTCCATCTCCTCCGTCGCACGGAGCGCCGTCTCCCGGACGAGGTCCGAGAAGAGCGCCTCTTTCGTCGGGAAGTGGAGATAGAACGTCCCGGTGCCGACGTCCGCAGCGGCGGCGATGTCGGCGATCTTCGTACCGTGAAAACCCTTCGAAGCGAGGAGCCGCTTCGCGGCCGCAAGGAGCTCGGCACGGGTGCGCGCGCGCCGGCGGTCCTGGCGGCTTCCTCCAAGTGCCTGCGCGGTGGCAATGTCGATCGGCATGAGACTTGTGAACTGTAATTCAGAACTGAACTTCCATTCACGAATATGCGCATAGGTGCTATCTGTCAAGTACTTTGTTGACCGAACCCGTCTGGACCCGTCGCATCGCCGACGAATTCTGGAGTGGGCCGGTCACCCCCCTCACCTTCACGCTTCTCGGCGAGACGATGGCGGAGCACATGGTGCGGCGAACGCTGCGCCAGGCCGGCTTCCCCGCTCTCGCGGAGATGCCCGTCCTCGCGCTGCACGCGAGCCACGTCTACGTGAACGGATCGCTCTTGGCCGCGGTCGTGAATCTGCTGCCGCCGGTCGTCCGCACCGAGGGCCTGCTGCAACTCGTGCCGCCGTCGCTGCGGCCGCGCCTCGAGTCGACGTCGGTACCCGCGGCGACGGTGCGCACCGCGACGATCGCGATCCGCTTTCTTCGTCACGAGCCCGCATGGGCGCCGTGGCGGCGCGCGGCAGCGTTCGACCGCGCGTGTAGCGAGATCCGCGCTCGCTTCGCTCCGCCACGCGCCGCGTGCGACGACGAACCGACGGCGCTCTACGCCGAGATGCAGACGCTCCGCCGCGAGCTCGGGACGTATCTCGAGACGGTCGGCTGGGGCGTCGTGTTCGCGTACGTCTTCTACCACCTGCTGCAGGAGCTCTGCGTCCGCTGGGCGCCCGATCTCGAGGAGGAGCGCGCGGCGCTGACGGTGGGACTACCCGGCGTCGCGTCGCTGGAGGCCGCACGGGAGGTGGCGGCGCTGGGTGCGGAGGTCGTGAGACACGGCGAGCACGGACCCGCGACGGCGACCCTCGAGGCGATTCTCGCGCGTCACGGTCATCGGTTGACGGGACGCGATCTCTCGTGCCCGACGTGGCGTGAGCTGCCCGACATCGTGCTCGACCTCGCGCGTCGCGCCGCCGCCGGCCCACACGCGACGGCGTTCGCCGACGCCGCGGAGCGCCGCCGCGCCGCGACCGCACGCGTCGAGCAGGCGCTCGGAGGCGGCGTCGCGGGCAGCGCGCGCCGCGCCGTCTTTCGCCGTACGCTCGCCGCGGCGCAGCGCTACTACGTCGTCCGCGAGAACATGCGCTACTACGCCGACTTCTTCTTGGCGCGGCTGCGCGAGCTTTCGCTCGCGCTCGGGGTGCAGCTCGTGCGCGAGGGGCGCCTCGTCGACGCAGCCGACGTGTGTTTCGTCGAGTTCGACGACCTCGGTCGCGCGCTGCGCGAGCCGCTCGACCTCCGCGCCCGGGCTCGCGAGCGGCGCGCGGCGTTGGAACGCGACAGCGCGACGCCGCCGCCGGTCGTGTTGGGCGCGTCGCCGGAGACCGCGCGACCCGCGCTCAGCGGCGAGTGCGCCGCACCTGGCCGCTGTCGCGGCCGCGCGCGCGTCGTCCACGGGCCGGTGGACTTCGCCCGCTTCACTCCCGGCGACGTTCTCGTCGCCGCCTACACCGATCCCGCGTGGACGCCGATCCTCGAGCTCGCCGCCGGCCTCGTGCTCGACGCTGGCGGGCAGCTCTCGCACGGCGCAATCGTCGCCCGCGAGCTCGGCATTCCCGCGCTCGTGAACGTCGCCGGCGCGACGCGGACGCTGCGCG
>VBKW01000246.1 GCA_005879405.1 Deltaproteobacteria bacterium | reverse complement strand
CGGGCGGCCGGTGTCAGACGATCTCGCCCACCTCGCGGGAGAGCGCCCGTGAGCCGCGCGGTTTGCCGAGAAGACGCCGGGACCCAAACTGGTCGACCCGTCGCGACCCGACTCGGCGCCGCGCGTCGTGCGCGGCGGCGCGGACGTGGTAGGAACGTCGCGTGAAGCTCATCGACCCGCACATCCACATGACGTCGCGTACGACCGACGACTTCGCGGCGATGGCCACCGCGGGCATCGTCGCCGTCGTCGAGCCGGCGTTCTGGGTGGGGCAGCCGCGGACGCACGTCGGGACGTTCGAGGACTACTTCGCGTCGCTCGTCGGGTGGGAGCGGTTCCGGGCGTCGCAGTTCGGCATCCGCCACTTCTGCACGCTGGCGCTGAACCCGAAGGAGGCGAACGATCCGACGCTCGTCGACGGCGTCCTCGCGCTGCTGCCGCGCTGGCTCGAGAAGGAGAGCGTCGTTGCGGTCGGCGAGGTAGGCTTCGACGATCAGACGCCGGCGGAGCACGACGTCTTCGCCCGGCAGCTCGAGCTCGCGCGCGCACACGCGCTGCCGGTTCTCGTGCACACCCCGCATCGCGACAAGAAGCGCGGCACCGAGCGCTCGATCGCGCTCGTGCGCGAGGCGCGCTTTCCCGAAGAGCGTGTCCTCATCGACCACAACAACGAGGAGACACTGCCGCTGGTCCTCGCGAGCGGCTGCTGGGCGGCGCACTCGATCTATCCCGAGACGAAGATGGACGAGGACCGCATGGTCGCGCTCGTGCGGCGCTACGGCGCCGAGCGCATCGTCATCAACAGCGCCGCCGATTGGGGGATCTCCGACCCGCTGAAGGTCGCGAAGACGGCCGCGTGCATGGCCGCGAGCGGCATCGACGCGGCGACGATCGAGACCGTCGTCTGGCGGAACCCGCTCGCGTTCTTCGCGCAATCGGGCCGCCTCGACGTCGCCGACCTCGAGGCCGACCTGGAGATCGACCAGCGCGAGCTCTTCGAAGGCAACTCCGTCCTACGCGCCGGCCGGAAGCCATTCGTACACAGATGACGCCGCGCCGCTTGCACGCCGCTGTAACCGGGAGCGCCGCGCTCAGGGGCCGCCACAGCGGCGCCGCGTTTACGAGGCGCCGATGACGGCACGGCGCACCGTCGTGATCAACGTCGTCGGCCTCTCTGCCGACCTCCTCGGCGCGCACACGCCGAACCTCACCGCGCTCGCGCGCGAGGGCGGGATGCGGCCGCTCGAAACCGTCGTGCCGGCGGTGACGTGCACCGCGCAGGCGAGCATGCTCACGGGCACCATGCCACGCGAGCACGGCTGCGTCGCGAACGGCTGGTACTTCCGCGACCTCGCCGAGGTGTTCCTCTGGCGACAATCGAATCGGCTCGTCGGCGGCGAGAAGATCTGGGAGGCGGCGCGGCGCCACGACCCGTCGTTCACCTGCGCCAATCTCTTCTGGTGGTACAACATGTACAGCTCGGTCGATCTCGCGGTGACGCCGCGGCCGATCTACTGGGCCGACGGCCTCAAGGTCCCGGACATCTACACCGAGCCCGCCGAGGTGCGCGACGAGCTCGTGCGACGCTTCGGTGAGTTCCCGCTCTTCTACTTCTGGGGGCCGAACGCCGACATTCGCTCGAGCCGCTGGATCGCCGAGGCGGCGCGCTACGTCTACGACACGCGTCATCCGACGCTGACGCTCGTCTACCTGCCGCACCTCGACTACGACCTGCAGCGCCTCGGTCCGCACGACGCGAAGATCGCGACCGATCTGCGCGCGATCGACGACGTCGCCGGCCAGCTCATCGAGCACGTGCGGCGCGACGGCGCGCGGGTCGTCGTGCTGTCGGAGTACGAGATCGGCGCGGTGAGCGGCGCGGTGCACGTGAACCGCGCGCTGCGCGAGGCGGGGCTCCTCCGCGTGCGGGTCGAGCTCGGCCTGGAGAAGCTCGACGCAGGCGCGTCGGAGGCCTTCGCGGTCGCCGACCACCAAGTGGCGCACGTGTACGTGCGACAGCCGGAGCGCGTCCGTGAGGTGCGGGCGCTCCTCGCCGGCCTCGCCGGCGTCGCGCGCGTCCTCGACGACGAGGGGAAGCGCGCGCTCGGCCTCGATCACCCGCGCTCGGGCGAGCTCGTCGCGCTCGCCGCGCCCGACCGCTGGTTCACCTACTATTACTGGCTCGACGACGCGCGCGCGCCGGAGTTCGCGCGCACCGTCGACATCCATCGCAAGCCCGGGTACGACCCGGTCGAGCTGTTCTTGGATCCGACGCTCAGGCTTCCGCCGGTGCAAGTCGGGTGGCGGCTCGCGAAGAAGATGCTCGGCTTCCGCATGCTGATGGACGTGATCCCGCTCGATCCGTCGCTCGTGCGCGGCTCGCATGGCGTCGCGACGACAGGTCCCGTCCTCATCTCGAGCGAGGCCGAGCTGTTGCCGCGCGAGGGCGCGGTGCACGTGACGCAGGTGAAGGACCTCCTCCTGCGCCATCTCGGGCTCGCGTCGCAACCCGCGCGCGCGATGCGGGTGCAGTGACCGTCACTGCGCGGTCGAGCTCCGTCGAGTCCGGCTCTACGCCATAGTCGAAGCGTCCGCCGCTCGGGCCGCGAGGCCACGCCTGTCGAGCGACGCCTCGCGCCCTCAACGCGCGATCGGCATCACGTGCCGCGGACGAGCCGTTGCAGCGCGAGCGTCAGCGGGTAGCCGAGCGCCGCGACCGCGGCCAACCCGGGCGCGCCGGCGCCGGCGATCGCGAGCGCGTCGACCAGCGAGATGCCGGCGATCAGGATGGCGACCGCGCGTGGAAACCGGCCCGGGCTCGCGCCGCGCAGCAGCCACACGGCGAAGGAGATCGCCACAAAGAGCGCGAGAAACACGACACCCGCGACGACGCCGTGCGCGGCGGCGGGAAGCCCGTGGACGAGCGGCACGATCAAGAGCGCGAGTGGCCAGAGGCTCTGGAGGCGCGCGAGCGTCTCTTGCTTCGCCGCATACGTGAGCCCGACGAGGTACGCGAAAAGACAGAGCGCGCCGACGACGACGGGGCACTCCAGCCGGTTCGCGACCGCGAGCGCGGCGGTCGTGTACACGAGGAAGCGGCACGTCGCCATGAGCGCCGGACCGTACGGGTTGCTTTTGTGCCACGCGTCGTAGACGACGATCGCCGCGGCGAGCGCGAGCGCCGACCCGATCGCGCCGCCGTGCGGTGTGCGGTACGCGACGAGGACGACGCCGGCGCCGAGAAGCCCGTAGCCGGCGGCGAACACCTCGCCCGCGGAGACGGTGCCGCTCGGGATCGGCCTTTCGGGACGCTCGCGCGTGTCGACCTCGCGATCGAAGGCGTCGTTCAGGAACATGCCGCCGACGTAGAAGAGCGAGAGCGCCAGGGCGAGCAGCACCGCCGTTCCGGCGGGCGCACGCGCCCCCGAGAGCGCGACGCCGGCGAGTACGTTCGTCCACACGGTCGGCAAGTTCGAGACCCGGCCGAGGCGAAGGTAGGTGTGTGCGCGGCTCACGGCGGCGTCCTCGGCTGTGGGCCGCTCACGGGAGCATCCTCACGTACGCGCGGGCGGCGCGCCTTCCGCCGGCCGCGCGATCTCCGCGACCACCCACTCGATCTCGCGCACGATCGCGTTCGTGACGCCCTCGCTGCGGTACTCCGCGGGAAGGACGTCCCAGGTGTAGGTCTCGATCTCGAGGTGCTGACTCACCGCCTGGCGAGCGACGAGCGCGAGGAGCTCGCGCACATATCGCTGCGTCGAAAGGAAGCGGCCGAGCCGCTCGCGGAAGAGCGGGACGTGAAAGTGGATGCGCCACTCGCGCCGGCGCGGCTCGCGCGCGGCTTCCTCGAGCGCGGCCGGCAAATCACTCCAACGGCGGAGACCGGCCGCCGTGCGCTCGACGACCTGGTGCAGGTAGACGTCGTCGGCGAACGCCCGGAGCGCGGCGACGTCGTCGGCCGCGGCGAGCGTCGCCGCGAGACCGGCGCTCACTTGGACTTTGACGACGCGGATCCCATGCGCGGCGAACGTGGCGAGCGCGGCGGCGACCGGCTCGTGCTCGACCGCCATGTGACAGGCGTCGAAACAGACGCCGAGATGGCGGCGGAGCGCCTCCGCGCTCGTGCGGCGGTCGAGCCCGGGCACCGTCCGGCGCCAGAGATGCTCCTCGAAGAACCCGACGGTCTCGGAGACCGTCTCGAGCTGGCAGCACGGCTCGGGCTCGAGTGCGAGGGCTATCGTGACGCCGCGGCGCTCGCGCAAGTCGTGCAGCGTGGCGACGTGCGCAACGAAACGGTCGGCGATCGCATCGACGTCGCGTGGCGAGGCGATCCGCTCCTTGTACGCCCCCGGTACGGTCGAGATGCTGCCCTCGCAACCGGTCGGCAAAAGATCGGCGAGGATGCGCGCCAGCTGGTCCGTGTAGGCGAGGCGCGCGTCCTCGCGCCAGTCCGGACGGTAGACCGCCTCCTTCACCGCCGTGCCGTGGAACGCGCCGTAGGGAAAGCCGTTGATCGTGAACACGTAGAGACCGCGCTCGGCGAGGAGAGCATGAAAGGCGGCGAGCTCGTCAGGTTGCGCGAGCGCCGCCGCGGCTGCGCCTGAGAGCCGAAGGCCGACGCCGAACGGCCGGTCGGGCGCGACGCGCGCCTTCACCGCGGTCACGTGCGTCGCCACGTTGGCGCGCACCTCGGGCCACGATTCGCCGCGGTGAATGTTCGTGCAGTAGGTGAGGTGCGGGCGGCCCGGAGTCGGGAGCCTCATCGTCGCGCTCGAGTGCTCAGGCGCGCGGGCGCAGGCGTGCGATCGCGTCGTCCATCAGCGACTCGTCGATCGCATGCACCTCGACGCCCTCGCCGATGCGGCGCGCGAGCGTGATCGTCAGCTCGCCGCCGAGGTGCTCGCGGAACTCGCCCAGGCCGTCGAGCACGACGCGGCGGCCGCCGACCCGCAGCTCGAGCGCGTCGTCCCATCGCGGCAAGCCGAGGCGGCCGAGAAGCTCGCGCGCCGCCGCCGAGGTCGCCGCGTCGGAGACACCCGCGAGCTCGGCGTAGGTCGTGTCGATGGCGAGGCCGATCGCTACCGCCTCGCCGTGGCGCAGCCGGTGGTGCGTCATCGATTCGAGCTTGTGCGCCGCCCAGTGACCGAAGTCGAGCGGACGGGCGCTGCCGAGCTCGAACGGGTCGCCGGAGGTCGCGATGTGGCGGAGGTGAATGGCGGCGCTGCGGCGCACGAGCTCGCCGACCGGCTCGAGCGTGCCCGCGGCGAGCTCGCCGGCATGCGCCTCCAGCCACGCGAAGAGCTCGGCGTCGCGAATGAGCGCGACTTTCACCGCCTCCGACATGCCGGCGATGACGTCGCGCAACGCCAGCGTTTCGAGGAAGCGGGCATCGTTCAGGACCGCGAACGGCGGCGCGAACGCGCCGACGAAGTTCTTCTTGCCGAAGAGGTTCACGCCACATTTTACGCCGACACCGGAGTCGGCTTGCGCGAGCACGCTCGTCGGCAGGCGGACGACACGCAGCCCGCGGTGGGCGACGGCCGCCGCATAGCCGACGAGATCGAGGAGCGCGCCGCCGCCGACGATCAGGATCACCGACTGGCGGTCGAGGCCGACCTCGTTCCAACGGGTATGGAGGCGACTCGCGACCGCGGTGTCGTTCTTCGCGCTCTCGCCACCCTCCAGGAGGAGGGGCTCGGCGACGAGCTCGAGCGCGTCGGCATGGCGGCCTACGTACTCCCGGATCGCCGCCGGCAGCCACGGCGACGCGACCGCGACGTTGCGGTCGATGACGACGAACAGGCGGTGGCGGCGCTGCGGCTCGCGCGCGCTGATCGCCTCACGCACGTGCAGGTTGTCGACGGCGAACGCGTCGCGCGTGACGTAGACGGGATACTCGAACTCGACGGTGATCCGTTGCAGGTGGCGGCTCGTCGGTGCCGGACGACGATCTGCCAGGTGCTCGCGTTCGGGTTCTCGATGGGGCCGGAAACGGACGCTTTGGTCGCGACCTCCTCGGTGCGTGGGTTCTCGAGCAGCTTCGCGATGCCGCCGACCACGCCTTCGTAGACTTGATGCAGCAGCGGCTTCTCGCGATCCTGATTCCTGTCGTACACCTTCACGTCGTGAAAGAGGGGCTTCACGTAGCCGGTGACGTTGTTGTTCTTGACGCCGAGCTCCGAGTAGAACGCGAACTTGCCGGCGGTGACGTCGAAGTTGGCCTTGGCGCGCAAGAGGTCGTTCATCGTCGTCAGATCGGTGTCCTCGATGCGCACGGCCACATCGAAGTTCGGGCTCTTCGTCTCCGGGTGGAAGACGGCGTGCAGGGTGGCCGGTCCGGAGCCCATGAACGTGCCGCTGGCATCCGCGGTGCCGTATCCCTCGTTCTTCTGATTGCTGAAGTTCTGCACCGTGAGATCGACGTCGGTCAGGAACACCCGGTAGTTCGGATTCGCCGTCTTGTCGAGCATAGCGAGCGCGCCGCGAGTCATGCGCACGCGCTTGGCGCGTAGCTGGACGCCCGGGTCGTTACTGGTCTCCTTTGCCGCCCGCACCGTCTGCTGTCGGATCTGCTCCTGCTGGGCTTGGTTTTCCCTGGTGAGGATATAATCGGCATCGGCGCCGGTGATAGTGATGTCTTGCAGGTCGACGCGCTTGATCTTCGGCGCGTACTCGATCGCCCCGTAGCCGGAGAAGGTACCTTTGCGGATCGCGCCGTAGTCCTTGATGACGCCGGTCAGGTAGTCGAGCGGCAGGTCCGTGAGCGCGACGTCGGTCTGTAAGCCCGCATACGGCTCGGCGAGGAAGTCGGCATGCCCGTCGATGCGGAGCGTCCCGCGGTCGAAGACGAATGCGTCGACGTGCAAAGTCGACGGGTACTCGCGGTCGCGCGAGTGGACGTTGCGGATGTTGGCGGCGATCACGTTCACGTGCGTCATATGCAGCGGCTTGAACGGCGTCCCCGGCGCGTACGTGATGTCGCCTTCGTTGACTTTGATCTCGTTGATCTTCAGCGGATAGATCTGCTCGAAAGCCTCTTGCCAGCCGCGCTGCTTGACCGGCGTCGGGTCCTTCATTTCGTGCTCGCCCTGCTTCTCGTCGAGGTGGAGCGTCGGGTTGTCGATGCGGAAATCGGCGACGAGGCGGCCGTGCAGCAAAGCCATCCACTGGACGCTCGCCCTGAGCTTCGGCACGTTCCCGAGCGGCGGCTTCGGATTCGCATCCTCGATGATCGACCAGTCCTTCAAGACGACCGCCAGGCCGAGCGGATCGAGGTGCGCGCGGCCGATGTGCACCGTGTAGCCCTTCAGCTGCGCGTTCATGTTCGCCTCGATGCGCTGCCGCAGCGGCTCGTCGACGAAGAACATGAAGACGATCGTCAACACAGCGACGATCGCGGCCAGGGTTCCCAGCACCCACAGTAGCCAGCGCGGCATGCGACTCGCGGCGCCCCGACCCATAATTCAAGCTCACCACAGCGCCGAATCGTCGGCAATTTCGGGTTGCTGGCGCGTGTGCGAACTCACCCCCATGCGGAGTTGCCGACGGCCCGTCGTGCGCGAAGCTTAGAGAGGAACCAATCCCCCTTAGGAGGAACAATTATGCGCAAGACTTGGATAGCGGCGATGGCCGGCGCGCTGGCGCTCGGAAGCACCTTCATGGTGAGCATCGCGACCGCCGAGATGAACGAGCGTTCGGTGACGACCGAGAAGACGACGACCTACAGCGGCACCGTCTCCGAGATCGATCCGTCGAGCTCGACGATCACGATACGGAGCGAGACGGCGCCGGCGCCGACGAAGTACGTGTTCACGAAAGAGACCGTCTTCGCGGATCCGCAGGGCCACGTCGTCTCGTACGACGCGATCCGCAACACGCCGGTCACCGTGTACTACACGCGCGAAGGCGACCGCATGATCGTCAGCAAGGTGGTCACGACGAAGCCGGTGGTGACCGAGCACCGCGAGTCGACGACGACCGAGCGTCACGAGATTCAGTAGCGCGTGATCTCGCTCGCGCCGCCCTCGAGACGGCGTGACGAGACGACGTGCCGACGCGCGGTACCCGCGGCTGCGAGTCGCGGGTACCGCGCGATTGGCGAGCAAAGCCGTACCGCGCCTCGAATGTGCGCCGCAATGGCGCAGATGCTGAGCGACCTAGCACGAGCGCTGAGCAGCTGATCACGAAAAATTCACCGCGAAGCGACGAATCCTCCATCTTCACCGGTTTAGGTGATTGCGACGGGCAGCCGAGGCGGGCATGACTTGTCGGTCGCACGGCGGCGTCGGGGTGGCGCGCCGTCGGCCACCGCAGATCAGTTCAGACACAGTCAGTTCAGACACCGTTAGCTCAGACGCACAGAGGGACCACCGCTCATGCATGCAATCGCTCGCATCCGTTTCGACGGCGGAATGCTCATGCTGCCGTCACGAACCCCTTACGAGATCGAGCTGCTCCTCGAGAACCTCGACTGGTACACGGCCCGTCACGAGGCGGTGCAGCTCGAGATCGACAATCATCGGTGGCGGGTCGCGCACGGCTCTTCCGACACGGTCGAGGAATGTGCGCGCTGCCATCGCGCGCGCGCGACGCTCACGTTCGTGAACGGCAGTCGGGTGCCGCTCTGCGTTGCCTGCGCGCGCGTGGCCGTCGGCTCACGGTTCGCCGAATGGCCGCGACCCGAGCCCGCGCGGCGAGCCGCGTACTGACGCGTGC
>VBKW01000029.1 GCA_005879405.1 Deltaproteobacteria bacterium | reverse complement strand
TCGACCGCTTCGACGTCGTGTTGCGGCACATCAGCGATGCCGCCGAGGCGCGCGAGCACAGCAGCCTGTTGGCGCAGCAGGTGGAGCGTCCGGCGCGGCTCGGTCGGCTCGTGACTCAGAGCCCACGAATGATCGCGCTCTTCACGGCCGCGCGCCGTCTTGCGCGCTACGACACGCCGGTGCTGATCGCCGGCGAAGCGGGAACCGGCAAGGAGAGTTTGGCGCGCGCCATCCACGATCTGGCGCGGAGCTCGACGCCGTTCGTCCCCATCGAGGCGACGGCCACGACCGTCGAGTCGTTCGATCGCGCGGTCACCGAGGCGGCGAGTGGCACGCTGTACGTCGACGACGTGCTGGCGCTCGCGCCGCAGGTCTCCGCGGCGCTCGTGGCGCTCCTCGATTCGGGCACGCGCGAGCAGAAGGGCGCGCCGCGCGTGATCGCCGCGTGCCGCGAAGACGGCGGACGCCGTTGCAGCCCGGGGACGTTGCAGGAGGATCTGTTCCTGCGGCTCTCCTCCGCGCTCCTCGACGTGCCGCCGTTGCGCGAGCGTCCGGAAGACGTACTGCCGATCGCCTACGAGATCCTGCACGGCAGCGGCAGCGGCAACGGCGTGCGCCTCGGTCGCGGCGTCGCCGAGGCGCTCACGCGGCACGAGTGGCCGGGTAACGTCGACGAGCTGCGCGCGACGCTCGAGGCGGCGCAGGCGACGGCGCAAGGACGCCCGATCGAGCTCCGCGATCTGCCGCCGGCATTTCGTCAGGGCGAGCCCGACGTCGAGGAGTCGGTGGGCGGCGCGAGCCGGCGGCTCTCCGACATCGAGGCTACGCATCTGCGCAAAGCACTCGCGGAGACGCGCGGCAACAAAGCACGCGCGGCGCGTATCCTCGGATTGAGCCGCTGGGCGCTACAGCGGAAGCTGCAAAAGCATCGCATTTCGATGCAGGAGTTGCTCTCGTAAGACCGGCACGTATCCTGTGCGGCGGAGGTGTTATGGTCGCGATTACGCCTGCCGCTGCATGGTCTACGACCGTCTGCTCCAGTCTCCCTCGTATCGCTGTGTTCGTCGCGACGCTCGGCGTGTGGCTTCTCGCGGCGGCGTTGCTGCCCGCCGTCGCGCGTGGCGGGGTCGATAGCGATCTCACCTTGGAGCGCTACGTCACCGACGGGCTGCCGCCGCGCGCGTCGCTCGCGCAGCCTGCCGATCGCGCACAGCGCAAGGGCTTGCCCTTCGCGATCTTGCCGCAAGTCGGGTACGGCCCGGACACCGGTGGCAAGGGCGGTGTAAAGTTCGAAGGACGCGACCTCTTCGGCGGCGACACCTTCGCCGATCTGAACGTCATCTACGCGCAACACGAGCAGACGAAGGGCACGGTCGCGATCGGCAACCCCCGTTTCTTCCACGACTTCATGTACTATGCGACCGCCAGCTACTATCGCGACCCCTCGAAAGAGTACTTCGGACTCGGCAACAACGACGTCGGCCCCGAGGAGCTTGCCAACTACGACATCAAGCGCACGAAAGTCGGCGGCACCTTCGCGTACCGCGTGCTCCGCCGGGTGGCCCTCACGGTCAGCGCGATGTACCGCGAAAGCGACGTCGATCCGTCGAAGAGCACTCGCAATCATCCGAAGCTGCAAGCGTTCGCCCCGACGCTCCCCGGCGTCCACGGCGCGTCGAGCAACTACGTCGCGGTGGCGGTCGTCTACAACTCGCGCGACGAGGTCGTGCGGCCGACGCGCGGTTGGGAGCTGATCGCGAAGTATCTCTCGGCGGACCAGGCGCTCTTCAACCGCGATACCGACTATTCCAAGTTCATCCTGGACACGAGCTACACGATGCCGCTCGTCTGGCGCCGTCAGGTGCTGGCGGTGCACGGCAACACCGAGGTGATGTTCGGCCACCGCAGCGACATCCCGTTCTTCGAGCTGTCGTCGCTCGGCGGCGACGACACGATGCGCGGCTACTTTCCCGAGCGGTTCCTCGGCAAGGGCCGCATGCTCTTCAATGCCGAGTACCGGCTGAAGCTCCTCGACTTCAACTTACGGAAGCTGTGGGACGTGACGATCGACGGCGTCCTGTTCAGCGATATCGGCCGCGTCTACGAGGACAGCGACGACTTCCTGAACCATTTCCTCGACCACGTCCGGTACAGCTACGGCGGCGGCACGCGAATCGGGTTCTCGTCCGGCCTCGTGGCGCGCATCGACGTCGGGTTCAGCGCGGAAGAAAAAGGCCTCGTCTACCTCACCTTCGGCCATACATTTTAGGAAGGCCGGCAAGGCGGTGGAGCCCCCGCCCCCGCGCGGGCGTTACGCCATGGGCGCGCTAAGCGATCGCGCGGCGGCGGCGGCGGCGGACTGCCGGCGTGACGCGCCGGTGCGTCGTGCGCAACTGCCGAACGGGGACGCGCGTCGTTCCCGCCGGCGATGCGCGCCAGGCGAGGAGGCCGTGCGCGAGATAGGTGGCGTCGAGGCCGAGCGCTTCACAGACGTTGCGGAACGCGAACGGACCGTCGTCTCCCGCCTCGCCGCGAATCCAGATCTCCGCCTCGGTGGCGCCGACGGAGTTGCGGCGCTGCAGCTGAATGACGGCGTCGAGCAGGACGGCGAACATGAGACGCTTCTCGGGTGTTTCGCACGGCCGGGTCGCGAGACGATCGAAGTACTGGTCGGGGAGAAGCGTGTCGGGAATCGACGCGTCCGACACGCTCCGCCGCGCGACTTCCGCGTCCTTCGTCTGCGCGTGGCGCGACACGTCGGCGAGACCGATCGCTGGCGTACGCTGCGCGCTACTCGGCGCTGCTCCGCGATGTTCGACCATATGACCCTGCCTTCGTTTTTGTGGGGACCGCAAGACTACGCATACAACGTCACCGACCACAAGGCCGATCGACACGGAGCAACCATTGTGCCGTCCGGTCGATCGTCGCCGGCGCGACCGCCTTCAGCGAAAACGAGCCGCGAAAGCGCGGGTCATAGACGTGGTCGCGTACGACGATCAGGAGATCGCGCAACCGCGCACGCAACGCCTCGAGATCGGCGGCGAGGTCGGGAAGCGCGAGCGCCAGCTCCGCCAGGACGTCGGACTCGAAGTCGGAGTACACGAGGATGGGATGCGCGGTGTCGCGGGTCGCGTCGAGGAGGCTCTCGGCGAACGCACGCCGCGGGTCGTCGCGGCCGTCGGCGAGAAACTCGCGGTGGAGCAGCGCGCCGAAAACGTCGCGCCGTCGATCGGGCTCGCGACGGACCGGCATCTTCTCGCGACCTTGGGTAAGGCGTTGCGACCGCGTCCCGGGGTGCTGCGAATCTACAGCTTTCCAGGCGACGTCCTCGCCGCGGGCCGCTGGCACTTGGCACCGCCGGCGGCGGCCGACGCCGGCGAGGCGTTCGTCCGTCGCATGACGGGCGGACGAGCGCTCGCTCTCGGCGAAGGCTACCTCGGCGTGTCGCTCCTCTTGCCGCACCGCTCGGCGCTCGTCGCCGAGGAGCCGCTCGCGCTGACGCCCGCCCAAGTCGCGAACCGGTGCGTGCGCGGTCTCTTGCGGGCGCTGAAATCGCTCGGACTTCCGGTCTTCTATCCCGGTCGCGACCTCGTCACCGTGAGCCGCCGCCCGATCGCGGCGCTCGCGTTCGAGACCGACGACGAAGGGCGCCTCGTCTTCGAGATGATCCTCGCCGTCGATCGTCCGCTCGGCGCCGTGGCGCAGCTCCTCGACCGCTGGGACAAGGGCGGCATCATCAAGGCCGACCTCCTCGCGCTCGAAGCCGGGACGTCGTTGCGCGAGGAGATCGGCGAGACCCTTGCCTTCAACGACCTCGCGGCGCTCGTGAGCGAGGCCTTCGCGCAGCAATACGGCGTCGCGCTCGAGGACGCGCCGCTCTCGGCGCTCGAGGAGCAGGCGGTCGCCGCGCTGGCACAACGCGAGTCGCGCACGTGGACCAACATGCGCGTCCTGCGCCAGGAGCTGCCGCTCGCCGGCTCGTCGGGCATCCAGACGGGCGTCCTCGAGGTACACTTCGCGCTCGAGCAGGGGCGCTTCGTGAAGGAGATCCAGCTCGCCGGCGACTTCATCGCCAACTCGCCGGCGATTGCGGCGCTCGAGTACGGTTTGCGGCTCTGCCCGGCGGAGTGGACGGCGATCACGCGCGTCGTCGACGGCGTCTTCGCGGATCCGGCGAACTATCTCCTCGGTGTCGGTGCGCTGCGCGCCGTCGCGGACACAATCGTGAAGGGGCTGCCGTCGTGAGCGACGCCTCGCGTTTGGCCGCCGCCGCCGAGGCGCGGCGCCGTGCGCTGGCGTCGCCGGACGCGAGCGCGCGACTCGCCGCGCTCGAAGAGCTCGCTGCCGCGGGCGCGCTCGACGAGCGCGACGTGCTCGCCGTCGTCGGGTGCCTCGGCACTGGAACGAAGGCGCTGCAGCGGCGGGCCGCCGACGTCCTCTGCGCCGCCGAAGCCACCGCCAGCCCCGCCGTCCTCGCGCGACTTCGTCTCGCGCTCGCGGCCCCCGGGGTCGACGAACGGTGGGGAGCGGCGTACGCCCTCGGACGGCTCGACGTGCTCGAGCCGGCGCTCGTCCCGGTGTTCCTCGAGGCGCTCGCGCATCACGACGCCGACCGGCGCTGGGCGGCCGCGGCGCTCCTCGTCGGGTGCGGCGCGCGCGATTCGTCGACGACGGTTCCTGCGCTGCTGACCGCTGCGCGCGGCGAATCTGCCGAGCTGCGCCGGATGGCGCTCTACGTCCTCCGCGACCTCGCGCCCGCCGACGCGCGCGTCGCATCGACGTTTCTTCACGCCCTCGACGACGCCAACGCGACCGTGCGGCTGGCGGCGCTCTCCGCGCTCACCCGCCTCACTGCGCCGCCGCCCGGCGCATGCGGACACGTGCTGCGTCTCGCGCGCGATGATCGTGACGCCGGCGTGCGCCGCGCCGCACTGAGCGCGCTCGGGCGTCTCGGCGTCGGAGTCGCCGACGCCGAGACGGCCATCGCCGCCGCCGAGCGCGCGTCCGATCCCGCCACGCGCCGCGCCGCCGCCGCAGCCCGCCGTCAGCTCGCCCGATCGCGCTAGCGCTCGCTCCGCTCGCTCCCCACCGGCGCCGTGCACGACGGTCGCTGCGACCCGCGCCCCGGACGACCGTCGCGGCACGGGTGCCGCCTCATGACGCCGTCGCAGCGGACGCGGCGAGTGCGCGGAGAGCGTCGTGGACGCGAACGAGCGCTTCCGTGTCGCGCCCGCAATACGCGCGCAGCGCGGCGCGCAACGACGCCTCCTCGTCGACGCCGCATGCACCGGCGGCGATGCGGCTGAACTCGACCGTCGCGCCGAGGCCGTCGCGGATCGCGGCGAGGTCGCCGTAGCCGAAGCTCGGCACCAGCGCCGGCGCGACCGCCTTCAGCGAAAACGAGCCGCGAAAGCGCGGGTCATAGACGTGGTCGCGTACGACGATCAGGAGATCGCGCAACCGCGCACGCAACGCCTCGAGATCGGCGGCGAGGTCGGGAAGCGCGAGCGCCAGCTCCGCCAGGACGTCGGACTCGAAGTCGGAGTACACGAGGATGGGATGCGCGGTGTCGCGGGTCGCGTCGAGGAGGCTCTCGGCGAACGCACGCCGCGGGTCGTCGCGGCCGTCGGCGAGAAACTCGCGGTGGAGCAGCGCGCCCGAGTCGTCGCGCCGGTGCAGCGACCATTGAAACGGGACGCGCTCGTACGGCGCGGTGTCGCGGTATTGCGGTATGGCGGGGCTGATCGTCTCGAAATCGAGATAGTCGGCGGGCGGGCCGAGCTCGGCGAGCGCCGCGCCCAACTCCGGCGACACGATCGCGCCGCCGCGCGCGAGCGCCTCACGCGCGCGCCACAGCACGGGCGGCACGCTTTCCGGAGTCGTCAAATCGCCGAGACGCGTCGTGCCCGCGGCGCAGAGCTCCGCCCAGCGCTCGGGCGGTACGTAGCGTACGTGCAGGATCCAATCCTCGGGGAGCACGCGCGTACAGTGCTCCCAGAACTCGCAACGATACGGCGAGAAGCAATGGGGCGCCGGCTCGATCGGCGGCTCCGTCGTGCGCGCGAGCGCCGCCGGCAGGCCGGCGAGACGCGCGACGACGTCGGCCGCGCGCGCGTCGACCGCGGCGGCGACGTCCCGGCGCGCGAAGAGCCGCGCCCGATCGACGTCGCCGCCCGGGTGCCGATACTCGGGGTCGAGCTGGATCAGCTCGATCGAGGTGATCGTCAGACCCGCGCCGGTGAGCACGTGTCGCTGGATCGCGAGGTCGTCCAAGTGGACGTCGCGGATCCGCGTCCCCGACTTCACCTCACGCAGTCCCCACGTGCGGTCGGGAAGCCGCTCCAGCACGTCGGGACGAACGGCGAACCCGCCGTGCTCGACCGCCGCGTCGAGCACCGCCGGTACGCCAGGGTCGGCGAGGATCTCCGCCGTCCGCGCGCAGGCGCGCGTGAAGTCGGGCTCGTCGACGAGGACGGCGCCGGGGAAGAGCGCGTACGCGAGCCGGCCGATCTCGCGCCCGGCGTCGCGGAGCGCTTGGCGGCTCGCGCTGAGGGCGGTCGCCCGCGTCGGATCGTGCACCGCGAGCCACGCATGCCGTACGCACTGGAGCGAGGCGAGGGCCTGTGTCTTCGTGATCACCGGCGCGCGGTCTCTACGAGGCGCGCCACAGGTGCACGTGCTCGACGCTGACGCGCACGACCGGATGCTCGGGGCCGTCGAGGTCCATCGCCCGATACTGCGGATACTTCGCGCGCAGCGCGCCGAGCGCTCGCCGCGCCTCAGTCGCGTCGGTGACGACGGCGGCGCGGCCGTGCACCAGCACGTACGCCAACCGCGTCCAGTCCTCGTCGTAGTCGTCGACGACCAGCGCGACCGCGGGATTTTCGAGCAGGTTCCGCATGCGCTTCAACGCCGTTCCCGTGCGCCGCTTCGGCTTCGCGTCGATCACGAAGTAGAGCATGTCGCCGTCGCGGGCGTAGCAGAGTGGCACGACGTGCGGCACGCCGCCGCGATCGGCGGTCGCGAGGTGGGCGACCCGGTGCCGATCGAGGACGTCGCGCGCCTCGGGTCCGAGGGCGTCGCCGCGCGCGGTGTCGCGGGATGCGCCGCGGTCGCGCGCCGTCACGACCGTGCGTCGCCGGCGACGCGCCGGTCGCGCTCGTCGCTGCGCGCCGCGTCCGCGAGCTCCGCGACCCAGGACTCGGTCTCTTCGAGCCGCGTCTCACCGCGGAACTCCGCTTGCGCCTCGGCGTGGAACGCCTGCGCCATTCCCTGATAGCGCGGCGAGAAATGAAACACTTCGAGGCGACGCGCGCCGGCGACGCGGGCGAGGAACCCCGATTGCCGCGCCGTCAGATGATGCCGCTTCTCGGCCTCGTCGCGGTCGACGTCGAGGAATCGCGCCTCGGCGTAGAGTAGATCGACGTCGCGCGCGAGCTCGACGACGCGGCGGCCGTTGTCCGGATCGAAGCGCGTATCGACCACGTACGCGATCTGCTGCCCACGCTGGTCCTGGATGAGGTCGCGCGCGAGGACACTAGCCGGGATCGACTCGCCGTTCGGCAACGCGATTCGCGCGTGGTCGTCACCTGCGCGGACGGCGTGTTTCAACGCCGCGAGCCACGCCCCGGGCCGCAGCGCGCGCGCCGCGAGCACGTCGGTGCGGACGTTCAGGTGCCGGCGTTCGCTCACCCGAAACGCCAGACACGGGATGCGGTGGTCGAGGGTCGTCGTCGCGATGTGGAACGCGTCGGTGTCGACGAGCGCGTGTGGCGGCGCGACGACGTCGGGCAGCGGCTCGGACGCGAAGCCGGTGCTGGCGCGGAACCGCGCCCGCACCAGGCGGTCGTCATGGCGCTCGACGACCGTGAGCGCGAGGGTATAGCTCGCGGTCAAGTTCCAGGTATAGCCCGCGAGCTTGCCGCGAATGTTGTCGATCAACCCCGGCGGTCCGCAGAACGTCAGCTCGCGATCCCGCGGCAACGTCAGCCGCAACAGCTGATCGAACCCCATGAAATGGTCCATGTGGGTGTGCGAGACGCACACGTACGAGAGGCGCAGGCAGTGCCCCGGGCTCAAGCGGTCGATGCGGCCGAGATCGAAGAGGAGCGCGTCGCCCTGCCAGCGCAGTGCGACGTACAATGCCGGGTCTTGAAACGGCCCGTTCACGAGCATCGGCCGGAAGCTCGACTTCACGGCGCCGTATCCTATCGAACACGACGCGACGGGGCGAATCGCGCGGCCGCTCGGGCGCAGTTCAATCCGCCGCGCCGTGCTGTCGGTCTCAGCGGAGGCTCGTGCGTCGACGCGAGTTTCTCGCGGCTGACGGCGACGACTCGTAGGCGTCGAGGCCTTCGTTCAAGAGAGCGAGCACGAGCGCGCGCATGCGGATGTTGAGCGTGCGGGCGACGTCGCGGATCTCTTTCATCGTTTGACCTGGAAGACGAACAGCGAGCAGCGCCGTCTCGGTGGCGGCGCGTTGCTTCAGATCGGCGAGCTTCAGCTTGCGCTCTTTCATGACCATCCTCTCTAGGGGCGCATTCCACTCGGATGCCGGGCTCGATGCGTCGGGGTAACGCGACGAGCGAGCGTAGAACGCGACAAAACATACGTACCGTGAAGATAGCAGTATGGTCAAGCACAACTGTTATGCAGAAGGATGTACGTAGAAGGCGACGATCACTCGACGGGCGGTGCGACGCCGCTCGGTTTGACGACGCCGAGGTACCCCGCCGTCGGGACGGCGTCGGCGGGCGGCCGGCCGCCCGCCGCGCGATGGTCGACCAGCCTCGGCGCGACCGTGAGCAGGATCACCACCACGGCCAGCTGCGCCGCCCAGCCGGCGAGAGACACGCCGAGCGCGCGTGCGGTGCGCTTGTCGTCGAGCGCGTGCCGGACGGCGACCGCCATCGCAAAGATCATCCAGACCTGCGCGAGGACCAAGACCGGAGTGCGAAGCGGCGCAATGACGGCGAGCGCCTGGCAGATCCCCGGCGCGGCCGCGAATCCGAGGACGCGCACGGACGCACCGATGTCGCTCTGCGTCCGTGGTCGTCGGGGCACGAGGCGCGCGCCGATTGCCAGGCACAAGCCCGCCCACACGACCCAGCCGAAGACGCCGACGATCGTGTTCGCGGCGAGCGCCGCCAGCGTGAACGAGCCGAGACGTCCGATCGCGCCGGCGATGGCGGAGAGCAGCACGATCACGAGCGCCTGGACGCTTGCCGCGCGGTCGTGCTCGACCTCCTCGTAGACGGTGGGATCGAGCCGGGCCGCGCCGAGAGCGCGGCGGCTGAAGTCGCTCATCGGCTCATCGGCGACGCGCGCGTCGTCGGATCGCTGCGACCCGCGCGCCGTGCCTCAACCGGGCGGCCAACCGAGCGCACGACCGGCGAGCACGTGCACGTGGAGATGGTACACGCTTTGGCCGGAGCCGGCGCCGCAGTTGATGACGACGCGGAAGTCGCGATGACCCTCGGCGACGGCGACCTGCTCTGCCACCCGATGCAGGTGGCCGAGGAGGGGGTCGTCCGCGGTGGTGAGATCGTGCAGGGTCGCGATGTGCTTGCGCGGCAAGACGAGCAGATGGAGCGGCGCGCCGGGATTGATGTCGCGGATCACGACCGCGTGCTCGTCCTCGTGCACGCGCGTCGCCCTTGCCTCGCCGCTACAGATTCGGCAGAAGAGGCAGTCGGCCATTCGTTTCGCTTAACAGTTTTCGTCCGCCATCCGCAAGAATACCCCAAGGATACCCCGTGGACTTCGGCCTCACGTCCGAGCAGGAGCTGCTGCGTCGCACCGCGCGTGACCTGCTTGCCGATCGCGCGCCGATGGCGCGCGTGCGGCAGATGATCGCCGACGACAGCGGGCTCGACGACGCCGATTGGCGGCGCATGGCCGCACTCGGTTGGCAGGGACTCGTCGTGCCCGAGCAGTACGGCGGCGCCGGGCTCGGTCTCCTCGAGCTCGCGATCGTGCTCGAGGAGATGGGCCGCGCGCTCCTGCCCGGTCCGTTCCTCGCCAGCACGCTCGCCGCACTGGCGCTCGTCGTCGGCGGCAGCGACGCGCAGCGCGCGCGCTGGCTGCCGCGGATCTGCGACGGGTCGACGCGGGCGACATTCGCGCTCGTCGAGGAGAGCGGCCGCTGGGATCCGGCGGCCGTTGCCGCGCGCGCGCAGTCGGGTGGCGAGGCGCTCGTGCTCTCGGGCACGAAGCGCTTCGTGCCCGAGGCGGCGGGCGCGGACATCATCGTGTGCGCCGTTCGTCGCGACGACGGCGCCCTCGGGCTCGTCCTCGTCGAGGCCGGCGCACGCGGGGTCACGATCGCCCCGCTCGCCACGATGGATCGCACGCGCCGTGTCGACGACGTCGTCCTCGACGGCGTGCGGGTCGACGCCGAGCAGGTGCTGCCTTGCGACGCGGCAACGGTGGTCGTCCGGCTCCTCGACCGCGGCCGGGTGATGCTCGCTGCCGACATGGCCGGCGGTGCCGAGCGCGTTCTCGAGATGACGGTCGAGTACGCGAAGGTGCGACGCCAGTTCGGACGCTCGATCGGCAGCTTCCAGGCGATCCAGCACCAGTGCGCCGACATGTCGGTCGAGGTCGAGAAAGCGAAAGCCGCGACGTACTACGCCGCGTGCGCCGACGCCGAGGCCGCTGCGGACGCCGCGCTCGCGGCCGCGCAGGCGAAAGCGATCGCCGGCGACGCGTACCGCTTCGTGACCGCGCGCGCGATCCAAATCCACGGCGGCATCGGCTTCACCTGGGAGCACGACCTCCACCTCTACTTCAAGCGCGCGCAGTCCGGTGAAATGACCTTCGGCGATGCGACGTCGTGTCGCGAGCTCGCCGCGCAGCGCCTCGGGCTCTAGTCGCGGCTTCGACGGCGCCCGCGGCAGCCACTTCGTCGTCGCATCCCCGCCGCCACGGCGCCGCAACGCGATTTGACCCCCACCGCGGTCACCCATAAAGAAACTCGCGCATGGCAATTATCCAGCGTCAGCACGGGCATTTCCTCGAGGACTTCCGTCCCGGCGCGATCTTCCGTCACAAGCGCGGCAAGACCGTGACCGAAGGTCTCTTCGCCATCTTCACCGACTTCTCGATGACGACGAATCCGCTGTCGAAGAACGCGCGCTACGCGCAGGCCTACGGCTTTCGCGGGCTCGTCGTGCACCCGGGCCTCGTGATGCTCGTCGTCTTCAGCCAGAGCGTCGAGGACGTGTCGGAGAACGCGCGCGCCAACCTCGAGTACATCGACATGCGCTTCGGGGTGCCGGTCTACATCGGCGACACGCTCGAGGCGGAGACGAAAGTCCTCGGGGTGAAGGTGTCGACCCGCGACCCGAGCCTGGGCGTCGTGCACGTGCAGACGACGGGGCGCAACCAGCACGGCCAGGTCGTGCTGACGTTCCAGCGCAAGGTGCAGGTGTGGAAGCGCGATCCGAACGCGACCGTCGCAGAAGGCGACGTCGCGCCCGACGAGATTCCGATCGCGCTCGATCTGCCGGCGTACGACCCGTCGCGCAAGTACCGCGAGCTGGCGTATCTCAGCAACGAGAACACGTACTTCGAGGACTTCAACGTCGGCGACGTCCTCGAGCACTCGCGCGGCCGGGTGATCACGACCGACCACATCATGCTGACGGGCATCCTCGACAACACGTCGCAGGTGCACTGCAATCTCTGGATGGTCGAGCAGCAGCCCGAGCGCTACGTCGGTGGGCAGCTGATCGTCTTTGGCGGGATCCCGTTCAACCTCTGTCTCGGCATCTCGTCCGCCGACGTCGGCGACAACGCGCTCGCCGACCTACGGTACATCACCGGCCGCCACACGGCGCCGAGCTTCGCCGGCGACACGGTCTTCGCGTCGACCGAGATCCGCGAGACACGCGACCTCCCCGGTCGTCCCGACCTCGGCGTGTTGGCGACGACGCTGCGCGGCCACAAGTTTGCGAAGAAGGACGGGACGGTCGAGAAGATCGAGATCTTCTACCTCGAGCGCGAGCTCGCGGTAAAGCGTCGCAGCCACTACGCGTAGACCAATGCCCGCGCGAGCCACGATCGACACGGCTCGCGCGGGGGCGGAACGACGCTACGTGCGTCCGAGGACCGTGATGCGCGCAAAGCACGTGCCTGTCGCGATCGTGAGATGCTGCCGCTGGTTCCGGCGACGTTCGCACATCGGCTCCCGTCTCCGTGCCGCGAACGTCGGCAGTCGCTGCTCACGAAGGAGGCACGTACTTGTCGAGGGGCGACGGCGTCGGGCACGCGGTTGTCGGTGCGTGATCGCCGTGGTAGCCGACGGCGGTCACGGGCGCGCGGCGCCCGCGGGAGACATCGGCCGATGGAGCGCAGGTTCGTCGACAAAATCGTGCTCGTCACCGGCGCCGCCTCGGGGATCGGCGCGGCGACGGCGCGGCGCTTCGCGCGCGAGGGTGCGCGCCTGGTGCTCGGCGACCTGAACGAGGTCGGTCTCGCGACGATCGCCGACGAGCTGCGAAGCGCCGGTGCCGACGTCGACCTGCGCGCCGGCGACGTCAGCGTGCGCGCCGACGTCGAGGCGCTCGTGCAGGCCGGTGTCGATCACTTCGGCGGCCTCGACGTGCTTTTCAACAACGCCGGCACCGGTATGTACGGCAGGACCCCCGATCTCGAGCCCGACGCCTGGGAGAAGATCATCGCCGTCGATCTGCACTCGGTCTTCTACGGCTGCCGGGCCGCGATCCCGCACCTCCGCCGCCGCGGCGGCGGAGTGATCGTCAACACCGCGTCGATCTCCGGCATCCGCGGCGACTACGGTCTCGCCGCATACAACGCCGCGAAGGGAGGCGTCGTGAACTACACGCGTGCGCTCGCGATCGATCACGCGCGCGACCGCATCCGCGTGAACTGCGTCTGTCCTGGTCCGGTCGAGACCGCGCTGACGACGCCGTTCATGCAGGCGATCCCGGCGATCGTCGAGGAGTACGCGAAGCTGGTGCCGCTCGGACGCGTCGGCCGTCCCGAGGAGGTCGCCGGCGTCGTCGCGTTCCTCGCCTCCGACGACGCGTCGTACGTGACCGGCGCGGCGATCGTCGTCGACGGCGGCGTCACGGCGGCGACCGGGCAGCCGAACTTCACGCGTTTCTTCGAGCCCTAGCTGGAGACGATGATGGGTGACGGGTGGCATGAGCGGAGGTGGCTGGTGCGGCTCATCGCAGCGGCGATGACGATCGCGCTTGCCGGCGTGGCATCGGCCGACGACTCATTGTCGGCGGACGCGCTCGGCGAGATCCTCGTCCGGAAAGGTCTCATAACGCGCGAGGAACTGCGGCAGGTACAGGAGGAGAGCAAGCAGAAAGACAGCAAGCAGACGCAGGCGGCCGAAGCGCCGCGGCTGGAAGCGATCGAGGCGAAGCTGCCGAAGTGGCTCGCGATGCTGACGCCGTTCGGG
>VBKW01000245.1 GCA_005879405.1 Deltaproteobacteria bacterium | reverse complement strand
ATCGGTTCGTCGACGAGGCGCTCGCCGACCGCGCGTACGACGACAAACCGCTCCCGATCGGCGCGCGCCAGACGATCTCGCAGCCGTTCATGGTGGGGCTCATGACCGAGACGCTCGTGTTGCACGGCGCCGAGCGCGTCCTCGAGATCGGTACCGGGTGCGGCTATCAGACGGCGGTGCTCGCCGAGCTCGTCGCCAATGTCTTCTCAGTCGAGCGCATCTCGAGCCTCGCGACCGCCGCCCGGCAGTTGCTGGACGCGCTCGGCTACTACAACGTCGCGATCCGCGTCGGCGACGGCACCCTCGGCTGGAGCGAGGAGGCCCCGTTCGACGCGATTCTCGTGACGGCGGGGACGCCGCAGGTACCGCGACCGCTCATCAGCCAGCTCGCGGACGGGGGCCGGCTCGTCTTTCCGATCGGCGAGGAAGAATTGCAAACGCTCGTGCGAATTCGTAAGGAAGGGGAGCGTCTGCACGAGGAGTACTTCGGCGACTGCCGATTCGTGAAGCTCGTCGGGCGCTATGGATGGGAGCGGTGATCGCGTGACCCGGCCGCGTGCGAGTCAGCGCGGGACCCGGTGAGCGGTGAGCCGCGGGCGCCGCGTAGCGGCGTGGAGGTGCGGTGGTGGAGCGGATGGGGGTGAACGCGTCGGGCGCGCGTCACACGCGCGCGCGGGCGGCATGGGCTGCGGTGCTGATGACGGCGGCGGGATGCAGCGCGACCATGCACGAACCGAAGGTGGCCGTCCCGGGACCCGGCATTGTGCACGAGGTACGTCCGGGCGAGAACCTGTACCGAATCGGCAAGGCGTACGGCATCTCCATTCGTGAGCTCGCACGGATCAACAATCTCCCGAATCCAGACCGGGTCGCGGTCGGGCAGCGGATTTTCATTCCGGGCGGACAGCGCGTGCTGCCGGTGAACGTCATCACCCCCAAACGCGCGATCGCCGACGCGCCCGAGGCGCACGAGTTCCCGCACGGGGAAGGCATCTTCATCTGGCCGCTCGCGAGCGGCGCCCTGACCTCGACGTTCGGGCCGCGTGGCCAGAGCTTCCACGACGGCATCGACATCAGCGCCGCTCCGGGCACGGCGGTGCACGCCGCGCGCGACGGCCACGTCATCTACAGCGACACGCTGCGCGGTTACGGGAACGTCGTCATCGTCGAGCACGAGGGCGGCTACGCGACCGTGTACGCGCACAACGAGGAGAACCTCGTGCACGCCGGCGACCGCATCCGACAAGGCGACACGATCGCCCGGCTCGGCAATTCCGGGCGCACGTCGGGACCGAACCTCCACTTCGAGGTGCGCAAGGACAACATCGCCCGTAACCCGATCTACTTCTTGCCCGCCGGCCACGCGGTTGCGCGGGAGACCGCGCAGCACGCGGAGGACGACGCCACATGACCCTCGACGAGCTGAAGACGTACATCCGCGACATCCGCGACTTTCCGAAGCCCGGCATCGTCTTCAAGGACATCACGCCGCTGCTCACGTCGGGGCCGGCATTCCAGGAGGTCGTCGATCGGATCGCGGGCCGCTATCGCGGACGTGTCGACATGGTCCTCGGCATCGAGTCGCGCGGCTTCATCATCGGCGCCGCGGTGGCGTATGCGCTCGGACTCGGTCTGGCGCTCGTCCGCAAGCCGGGCAAGCTGCCGCACGAGCGCTACGCGGCGCGCTACGAGCTCGAATACGGCTCCGACACGCTCGAGATCCATCGCGACGCGCTCGGCGACCGCAGCCGAGTCTTGATCGTCGACGATTTGCTCGCGACCGGCGGTACGGCATCGGCCGCGATCGAGCTCGTCCGCAGGCTCGACGGCGACGTCGTCGCGTGCGCGTTCATCATCGAGCTCGCCTTCTTGAAGGGCAGGACCCGACTCGCGACGGACGACGTGTTCTCGCTGATCACGTACGCCGGCGAGTAGCCGTGCCGCCGGGGTGATCGCGATGCTCCCAGGCGCGACGCTCTTCGTCGCCGTCTGCACGCAGCGCGACTTCTGGCCCGGCGGCGCCGCAGCGCTCGTCGACGGCGCGACGGCGGCGAACGTCGCGACGCTCGTCGGAGTCGGGGCCCGCCTCCGGATCCGCACCGGCGGCATATGCTGTCTGCACGACTCGTGGCCGCGCGGATCGGCGCCGGACCGGACGTCCGTCGCGAGCACGACCGCCCCTGCGCTCGCGACACATTGCCTCGTCGGCACCGCGGGAGCCGACTTCGCGCCGGGCGGCGCGCCCGCGCTGCCCGTCATCGTCGTCGCGGCGGGGAGCGTCGCACCGGCGCTCGATCGCGTGCACGCCTACTACGTCGCGAGCGGCTGCGACGCCGGTGTCGACGCCGGCACGCTGCACGCTCGGGTGTTCGATCACCTCGCGGCGGGCGTGCGCGATGCCGTCGTGTTCGGTGCCGGCGTCGAGTACGGCCTCGCGCATGCCGTCGACGCGCTGCTCCACCGACGCGTCCGCACCCACGTTTCCCTCGACGCCGCAGCCGCGGTCGACGACGCCGCCGCGCAGCTGGTGATCGCCGACTGGAAACGCCGCGGCGTCGACGTCGCGACGACCGCGACACTCATCCGTCTCTTGGAGCGCACGGCGACGTCCTGAGCGCCGTAACCGCACACGCCCGCGACGGGCGCAGACCTCACCGCGTCGGCGATGCCGACCCGCGTGCCGCGTAGTGCATCAATCTGCTCCGGCGAGACTGGGTGAAGTTGCGAGGTGCACGAGCGGCGACTGGGACTGGGGCGAGTTGCGAGCCAGACGAGGCGCGAGGGAAGCGAGGAGCGCAGGCGTAGCAGCGCTACGCCGAGCACCGGAGCGACCGAGCAACGAAGTATGGCGACGCAAATCGCCCCAGGCACCCGCAAAATTGACACTTGTCAGCGGCCTTCTTATGCTCCGTCGGTGCCGGCAAACCCCAGCTTCAAAGAGATGATGAACGAGGTGGTGGCGTACGGAAGCTGCTGCGAGTGCGGCTCCTGCGTCCTCGTCTGCCCACACAACGTCATCGAGTACATCGAGGGCAAGCCGAAGCAGACGGCGAAGGCGAGCGCGTCGTTCGACTTCTGCGGCATCAGCACCGGGATCGGCTGCGAGCGCGCTGCAAGGACCCGGAGATCCTCGCCCGCTGCCAGGACGGCGGGGTCGTGACCGGGATGCTGCGCTGGCTGCTCGAGCATGGCGAGATCGACGGCGCCGCCGTCTCGGTCTCCGACCCGGAGCGACCGGCGTTGCCGATGCCGAAGCTCGTCACGACGGTCGACGAGCTCCTCGCGAGCAGCGGCTCCTGGTACACCTACTGCGCGAACAACCTCGCGCTCGCCGACGCCGAGCGGCTCGGCTGCGAGCGCGTCGCGTTCGTCGGTGTGCCGTGCCAGATCACGCCCGTCCGCAAGATGCAGCTCGTCGACGAGTCCTACCTCGTGAACGGCCGCAAGAAAGAGAAGCACATCGAGCGCCAGACGAAGTTCTTGAAGGGGTTCGGTGCGCGCGTCGCGCTCAACATCGGACTCCTGTGCACGGAGGTCTTCACGTACGAGGGCCTCATGGTCGAGAAGATCCAGGACGAGATGGGCATTCCGCTCCAGGACATCAAGAAGTTCAACGTCAAGGGCAAGGTGCTCATCTACAAGCATGACGGGAGTCTGGTCGAGATGAAGCTCAAGGCGGCGCAGGAGTACGCGCGGCCGGAGTGCCATCACTGCGGTGATTTCTCCGCCGAGCTCGCCGACATCTCGTGCGGCGGCGTCGGCGCGATGGACTGGACGATCACGATTCTGCGCACCGCGCGCGGCGAGGAACTCTTCAATCGCATGGTCGCCGAGGGCCTCTTCGAGGTCCGGCCGATCGAGGAGTTCGAGAACTCGATGAAGGTGCTACTGCGGCTCACCAACAAGCAGCACCTGCGCGTGCCGATTCCGCCGGGTCAGGACGCGTCGCGCGTCCGCGCCGTGTGACCCGCGCCGGCGACGATCAGAGGGCGGCGTTCAACAGGTACTGATCGACGGGCGCGAAGTCGTCTGTGAGCATCGGCACGCTTGCGGCGGCCGGTTCCGCGATGCGCTTGTGCAGGTATCCG
>VBKW01000244.1 GCA_005879405.1 Deltaproteobacteria bacterium | reverse complement strand
TTTGCTTCGCGATACTTCGTTGCTCGGTCGCTCGCAACTTGACCCAGGCCCGCCCGCGACCGAGTGACCGACCCGCAGCCCTATGGGGATCGCACATGGTCGCCGTCGAATGCGCATTCCGCTAGACATCGCGGCGAAGGAGACAACGCATGGACCTGACGGACGTCCTCTACGAGAAGCGCGACGGGGTCGCGTGGATCACGATCAATCGTCCCGAGCGGCGGAACGCGTTTCGCGGTCGCACCGCGAGCGAGCTGATCGGCTGCTTCCACGACGCGTGGCACGCGACAAAGCCTTCTGCAGCGGCGGCGATCAGAAGGAGCGCGCCACGACGAGCGGCTACGAAGCGATGGACGTGACCACCCTTCACACCGTGATCCGCAACATCCCGAAGCCGGTGATCGCGATGGTGAACGGCTTCGCGATCGGCGGCGGCCACGTCCTGCACGTGATCTGTGATCTCTCCGTCGCCGCCGACACCGCGATCTTCGGTCAGACCGGCCCGCGCGTCGGCTCGGTCGATCCCGGCTTCGGCACCGCCTATCTCGCGCGCGTCGTCGGCGAGAAGAAGGCGCGCGAGATCTGGTACCTCTGTCGCCAATACTCGGCCGCCGAGGCGCTGGCGATGGGCCTCGTCAACAAGGTCGTCCCCGCCGCCGAGCTACGGCGCGAGGTCGAGCAGTGGTGCGCCGAGCTGCTCGCGAAGAGCCCGACGGCGCTCAAGCTCGCGAAGGCGTCGTTCAACGCCGACACTGATCACATCCACGGCATCGGTGGCCTCGGCTTCACCGCGCTCGAGCTGTACTACGACACCGACGAGGCGCAGGAGGCGCGCGTCGCGACACCGCGGACGACGTCAGACGGCGACGAGAATTTCGTCGCCCTCGACTTTGACGGGGTACGAGTTCACTTTGCAGCCTGGGTCGTCTTCGTTGACGCCGGTGCGGATGTCGTACCGCCACTCGTGCCACGGGCACGTTACGACCGCGCCCGCGAGCTCGCCCTCGCCGAGCGGACCGCCCTGATGCGGGCAGGTGTCGTCGATGGCGTAGAAGGTTCCGTCGCAGTTGAACACGGCGATCGGACGGTCGCCGACCTCGAAGGTCTTGCCGCTGCCGGACGGGATCTCAGCCGCCTTGGCGATCTTCACGAACTCAGCCATTGCGTCTCGCCTCAGCGCTTGCCGTCGATCTCTTCGTACGTCTCGATCACGGGCGGGCCGTCGAGCAGTGGCCCGATCGCGGAGAAGAGGGTCGCCATCTGCGGACTCTGCGCGTGCGCATCGAGACCGGCGCGATCCGGATAGCGCTCGTAGAACAGAAAGGTCGTCGGGTCCTTGCGCGCGCGATGCAACACGTACGTGAGCGTCGTCGCCTCCGCTGTCTTCACGTGCTCGATCATGACGCGACACGCACGTTCGAACTCGGCTTCCTTGCCGGGCTGGACCTTCAACTTGGCGACGACGGTGAGCATGCGGATCGGCGGCGTAGAGTAACCGCGTGCCGGGAGCATTGCAACGCGGAGGCGGTGGGGCGCGCGACACGGCGCTCCCGGCGCGCCGGCGCGGCGCGCGCGCCGGCGACGTTCGTCGCGCCGGCGGATCGTCTACGCGCGAGCGCGCCTCGCCGGCGCGCTCCACGTGCTCAAGCCGCTTCCGATTTCTCCAGCTTGAACGACTTGATCTTCCGCATGAGCGTATTGCGGCCGATGCCCAAGCGGCGCGCCGCGAGGCTCTGGTTCCAATTGCAGCGCGTGAGCACGGTCGCGATGTAGTCGCGCTCGAGCGTGCGCAGCGGGAACACGTCGGGCGCGACGTGTCGTCGCGGCCGCCGGCCGAGCACGGTGCGGATGCGTTCGCCAGTGAGCTCGCCCGTGCGGGTGAGCGCGAGCGCCGCTTCGAGCGTCTGCTGCAGCTCGCGTGCGTTCCCCGGCCACGCGTACGTCGTGAGCTCCGCGAGCGCCGAGCGTGATACGCGAATGGCGCCGTTGCCGGCGCGCTCGCAGTAGCGGCGCACGAAGTACTCCGTGAGCGCGACGATGTCCTCGCGCCGCTCGCGGAGCGGCGGGAGCGTCAACCGAATGAGCCCGAGGTGCGCGTACAGCTCGGGTAGAAAGCGCCCGAGACGTACCGCCTCCTCGAGCTCACTGGTCGACGAGGCGATGATACGGACGTTCCGGCGCGACGGGTCGGCGCGCAGCAACCGCACGAACCGGCGCTGCAAGCGCATCGGCAGACAGCCGACCTCCTCGAGGTACAGCGTCGCGCCACGCGCGTCGCCGAGCAGCCCCTCGCCCGGCGCCGCGAAGAGCTCGCCCTCGATCTGCGAGTCGGTACGATTCGCCAGCGACACGGCGTAGAACTGGCCGCTCCCACGTGGACTCTGGAGGTGGATCGCCTCGGCGAGCACCCGCTTGCCGCTCCCGGGTTCTCCCTGAAGAAGCAGGTTCACCTCGGCCGCAGCGAGCCAGCCGAGCGCCCGCTCGACCTCACGGATCGGGGCGCTGGTCCCGACTACTACCTGGGCGGCACCAGCGAGGGTGACTTTCGACGAATCGCGAAGGGATACGGGGCGATAGCTTTCCATGTGTTACCTCCTGAGACACGTATTGACGGGAGGGCAACCTAGGAGAGCCGGATACCCGCGAGAAGGGCAAAATGTCCGGTCAACACCTGACAGGTCGGAAATTCCCGCCACTTGGCAGCCGTGGTTCCCAGCTGGTACAGCGCGACGCATCCGGGAATCACCCGGGGCGGTGATGAAGGGAGAGCGCACCAAAGTTCTGCTCGCCGACGATCACACGATCGTCCGCGAAGGCCTGTTGTCGCTGCTGCACGAGCAGCAGGACATCGTCGTCGTCGGCGCCGCGGAGAACGGCCAGGAGGCCGTCGAGAAAGCGCGCCGCACGTTTCCCGACGTCGTCATCATGGACATCGCCATGCCGCTGTTGAACGGCATCGAAGCGACGCGCCAGCTGACCCGCCTCGTGCCGCAGACGAAGGTGATCGTCCTCACGATGTACGTCGACGAGGAATACGTCCTGCGCGCCCTGCAGGCAGGCGTCCGCGGCTACTTGCTGAAGCGCGCGGCGGCGTCGGAGCTGCTGCAAGCGATCCGCGCCGTCACGCGCGGCGACTTCTATCTGAGCTCCGACATCTCCCGCGTCGTCGTCGAGCGCTTCCTCGCCTCCGACGATCCCGGCGCGGAGGAGGCGGTCGCGTTGTCAGATCGGGAGCGCCAGATTTTGCAGCTCGTCGCCGAGGGCTACACGAACCGGCAGATCTCGACCGCGCTCGGCATCACTCCGAAGACCGTCGACACGCACCGCACGCGCCTCATGACGAAGCTCGACATCCACGACACGCCGGGCCTCGTGCGCTACGCGATCCGCAAGGGCCTCGTCCGCGCCGACGACTAGCGCCCGGCGATGCGGCGCAGCGGCGACTTCGACGCCGTCACGTCGACGGGGACGCCGCTCTTCGCGCGCACGGCGGCGCGCAGCAGCTCCGGATCGACCCGCGCCGTGAGCTTCGCCTTCTGCATCTCGGCGAAGGCGTGGCGCTCGAGGCTCGGAATGCGGCGATACACGTCATCGTGCACCTCGACGTAGACGCGGCCGCTCTCCTCACCGAATTTCACCGGCTCGTAGACGAGCTCGCCCGGCATCCCGGGGCGGACGAGCGGGTAGAGCGTCTCGATGTCCTCCGGATAGAGACGGATGCACCCGTGCGTCGTCAGACGGCCGATCGACCACGGGTCGTCCGTGCCGTGAATCGAGTACAGCCCCTTCGAGAGACGGATGCGATACGCGCCGAGCGGGTTGTCGGGACCCGGGGGGACGACACGCTTCGGCTTGTCCATCGTCTTCTGAATGTCGGCAGGCACGATCCACGTCGGGTTCTTGTCCTTGGAGCGGACGGTGAACGTGCCCTTCGGGCTCGGCGCCTCCTCGACGCCGATGCCGACCGGCCACGTGAGGAGCGGCACCTGCTCGCCCGGCTTCGAGTCGGGCGGGAACATGTAGAGCCGCATCTCGGGTACGTTCACGACGAGACCGCGGTAGCGCGAGCGCGGCAGGATCCAGCGCGTCGGGACGACGACGTCGGTCGCCGGCGGCGGGATCCACTCGTCGATCGTCGGGTTGGCGTCGCGCACTTCGCGAAAGCCGAGATCGGCGTCGCGGGCGACGTCGAGGAGGGTCTCACCGGGGGTGACGCGATGGTGCTGCACGTGGCCGACGAGGCTCGGCAGCTCGCCGTCGAGCGGCACGCGCGCCCAGATCATCGAGATCTTCTCCGACGTCGGCGGCGCCGCGGGTCGCGGTCGCCACGAGCCGCAGCCCGCAATCGCGAGCGCCGCCGCGAGGGCGAGCGTCGCCGTCAGGGCTCGATGAATGGTCATAGGAGATTCGCCGCGTAGGTTATCAGGTCCTCGAGCTGACGGATCTTGACCGCACGCGCGCCGCGCTCGTCGAACGGCGCTCCAGCGTACGCGATACGCGAGACCGCAAGACACTCCTCCATCAGCGCGAGACAGCGCGTCGTGAGCGCGTGCTCGCGACGGCGCGCCCGCTGCCGTAACACGTCCTGGAAGTCGATGATCTCCGCCACCCGACAGACGACGCTAACACAAGGGATTTTGTCACGGCAAGTTTGACCGTCGAGGAACGTTGCTCTAAGCACGCGCATGGTCGATCGTCCGTCGATGCGCGTCAACCACTTGGCGATCGCGGTGCGCGACATCGACGCCGCGCTCGCGTTCTTCCGCCGCCACTTCCCGATCGTCCCCATGCACGAACGTCTTCTCGGTCACACCGGCGACTACACGTGGTGCGACTTCTTCATCGGCGACTTCAAGCTCGAGCTCATCGCAAGTGCCGCGCAGGGGAGCTTCGTCGAGCGGTTCATCGCGAAGCGCGGCGAGGGGCTGCACCATCTCTCGCTCGAGGCGCCGGACTTCGAGCGCACGATCGACGCCCTCGAACGCGGCGGCGTCCGCATCGTCGACCGCTTCGAGGCCGGCCCCGACGAGAAGACCGCGTTCATCTCGCCGCGCTCGGCGTTCGGGACCCTGATCCAGTTCTGGAAGGTGATGCACGACGAGCCGCCGCAGCCGCCGGTCG
>VBKW01000243.1 GCA_005879405.1 Deltaproteobacteria bacterium | reverse complement strand
CCCCGCTCGGCGCCGCCGCCGGCGACCGCGGCGAGCGCCTCTGGGGCGTCGCCTACACCGTCGACGACTGCGCCGCCGCCGTCGCCCGCCTGCGCGCCGAGGGCATCCCCGTGAGCGATCCGCGCACCGGCCTCGCGCCGGCGACGCGCGTCGCGACGGTCAAGCGCGAGCACGGCGTGCCGACGCTCCTCATCGAGCACACCGCGCGCTGAACGCCGCTCCCATCAGGGCGTCGGACGTTCTTCGCGGGCGGCGTGGGACGCACCGCGGGGCGCGGCGCTCCGCGCCCGCGCGTCATGTGCCACCGCCCACGGCCGCGCATGCGCTGGCGAGGCCGGCACCGCCGCCGCACGTCCGTGAACGGCGCGCACGGCGCTTCGATTGCGGTGACCGCAGGGCGGGCGGAGAGGGGCTGATCGGACGCGTTGTGCGCACTGAACCTCATTGCGCACGCGGCGGCCGATCAGCACCTTTCCGCCCGCCCTGCCGCCTACGATCTTCGGAGAGCGCGTGCCGCCGGTCAGGTGCGGATGACGTGCGTCTCGTCGCGCACCGAACGACGGGGCGCGCGGCCGGTGCGGCAGTCGCCGCAGATGCCGTAGAGCTCGAGCTTGTGGCCGCTGATCACGAAGTCGAGCTTGCGCGCGACCCGCTCCTGCAGCTCCTCGATCTCGACGTTCGAGAACTCGACGATGCGGTTGCAGCGCTCGCAGATGAGATGGTCGTGGTGCTGCTCCTCGACGGCGTTCTCGAAGCGCGCCTCGCCGTCGTGGAAGTGGCGCTCGGCGGCGAGCCCGCACTCGCGCAGCAGGCGTACCGTTCGGTACACAGTCGCATAGCCGACACGCGGATTGATCTTCCGCACCTCGCGATAGAGCTCCTCGACGCTGATGTGGCGGTTGCTCGCGAAGAACACGCGCGCGATGTCGTCGCGCTGCGAGGTGGACTTGAGGTTGCGCTCTTTCAGCGCGTTCTTGAAGGCGGCGAAGCGCTCCGCTTGCAGGCGGTGGGTGACGCTCATCCGGCGGGGGGCGTCGCGAGCCGCAGCGTCCGGCTGCCGAGCCGCGCGCGCAGCGCCGGGGAGAGGAAGACGCGCTCGAGGTCTTCGCACGCGAGCACGTTCGAGAGCGCTTCGATGCGATCGTCGACGCTCGCGCGCCGATCGAGCAGCACGACGCGCGCACTGCGCACCCGGCATGCGCCGCTGCGCGGACGATACCCGGCGTCGCGCAAGAGCTCCTCTTCGCGCACGTCGAACCCGAGCATGCGGGCGGCGGCCTTCAGCTCCTCGAGCAGCGCCTCGGCGGCTGCGTTGCTTTTCTGTTTCATCGGTTTCGTAGACTGCATTTGATCATAGTGGTAAATCAGCGCCCGAGTCCATGATCAAGAGCATTCTCGTAGCGCTCGACGGCTCGGAGCATTCGCACACGGCCTCGCAATACGCGCTCTGGCTCGCCGAGCATCTGCAAGCGACGGTCACCGGGCTGCACGTGATCGACGTCGTGTCGATCGAGGGCTCGGGGTCGTTCCTGCACGACATCTCCGGCTCGCTCGGCTTCGAGCCGTACCTCGACTTCTCCTCGAAGATGCGCGAGGCGCTGCACGACCGTGGCCGGACGCTGCTCGACGGGTTCCTCGCCGCGTGTCAGGAGCGCGGCGTCCGCGCCGACGTGCAGCTCGCGACCGGCATCGTCGCCAACGAGATCTGCGAGCAGGCGCGCACCGCCGACATCGTCGTCGTCGGCCACCGCGGCTTGAACGAGCGCTTCTCGACCGGACTCCTCGGCGGCACGACCGAGAGCGTCACCCGCAAGTGCCCGAAGCCGGTCCTCGTCTGTCCGATGCAGTTTCGCCCGATCACCCGGCAGCTTCTCGCCTACGACGGCAGCCAGCGCGCCGCGGCGGCGATGCGCGAAGCGGCCGAGCTCGCGGCGGCGCTGCATCTGCCGCTCGGCGTCCTCCACGTCGGCAAGGACGACGGCGCGATCCAGAGGGTGCTCGACGAGGCACGCCGCTATCTCGCGGCGTACACGCTCGAGGTCGAGCTGCTGGCGCGCTCCGGGTATGCCAACGAGACGATCCTCGATGTCATGGCGGAGCAGGCGTACGACCTGCTCTTCATCGGCGCCTACGGCCACAGCCGCATCATCGAAATGGTCCTCGGCAGCACGACGGAGTACGTGCTCCGCAATTCACCGTCGCCGCTCTTTCTCTGCCGCTAGCAACGCGGCGGCTGGTACGCGCCGGCCGCTAGGGCGTCTCGTCGGGCGGGGTCGAGCTGCTTTCTTCGCGACGGCGGAGGCGGGCGAGGCGCTCCTCGAGGTTCTTGATCGAGCGCTCGATGCGGCGGACCTCGTTTTGGAACGCGGGGTGGCCGGTGATGCGGCCGACCGAGGATTTGATGCGCTCGTCGATCGAGCGTTGGAGCGATTCCAGGCGGCGTTGGGGGCCGGAGAGGAGATCGTCGAAGAAGCTCTTCGAGTTCGCCTCGGCGCCCGTGACGTCGGCGGCGGTGTCGATGGGCGGCGGCTCCGACGCCGCACGCTCGGCGCCGCGGCCGCTCACCATCTCTTGGACGCGACGGCCGGCGGCTTCGCCCATCGAGCCGATCGCCTCGATCCCCTTATCGACGCGCGAGCGCAGGGTCGCGAGCGTCTCCTCGCCGTGCTGAATCAGCTCACGCAGCAGACTGAGTGAGAGCAGGCTCGAGCGACGCTTCTCCTCCTCGAGAATGATCTGCGCGAACGTGATCGTGGTGAGATCGTCGCCGTTCTCGTTGTCGATCACCTTCACGTCGCTGCCGCTGCGCACGAGGCGCGCGATCTCTTCCAGCGTGATGTATCGGCTCTCCAGCGTATCGTAGAGCTTGCGATTGCCGTAGCGCTTGATGAGACGAATCGAGTTGGATTGGTTCATGGGGACCTCCTCAGCCGGCCATGACGCGGAGCAGGACGGTCCGCGAGCGCGGGCCGTCGAACTCACAAAAGTAGATCGCCTGCCACGTGCCGAGAACGAGCTTACCATTCTCGACGAAGACGCTCTGCGACGCGCCGAGGAGTGACGACAGAATGTGCGCCGCGGCGTTGCCCTCGGCGTGCAAGTAGTCGTCCTGTAGCGGGATGGTTTTCAGGAGCTCCTTGATCATGTCCTTCCGAACGTCCGGATCGGTGTTCTCGTTGATGGTGATCGCCGCGGTTGTATGCGGCACGTAGAGGTGGCACACGCCGCGCGCGACCCCCGAGTCTTTGACCAATCGCCGAACGTTGGCGGTGACGTCGACCATCTCCATTTGCGACCCGGTCTCGATCCTCAGGGTGTGCACGGACCGACGCCGCCTACCATACGCCGCAGCGCGTGAGCAAGCGACGACGCTTTGCGCAACTCGCGTAACATCGCGAGTCGACGACGCTCCGGGCCGGCCGAGTCGCGCGCGCCGCCGTTGTCGGAGGAGGCGCCTCTGCTACACTCTCGCGCCATGTCGAGCCAGCTGGTCGCGGCCGTGCAAATGCGAACCGGCCCCGACCTCGACGCCAACTTGGCGCGCGCTCGCATCCTCACCGAGGAGGCGGCGCGCCGCGGCGCGGCGCTGGTCGTCTTGCCCGAGGTGTTCGCGTGGCGCGGCCCGCGCGCCGACGAGAGCGCCGCGGCGACACCGATCCCGGGCCGCGTCAGCGACTTTCTCTGCCGTCTCGCCGCGGACCTCGCGGTCGTCCTCGTCGGAGGATCGTTCCTCGAGCGCGCCGCCGAGGGTGGGAAGAGCTACAACACCTCACTGCTGATCGCGCCCGACGGCACGATCCTCGGCCGCTATCGCAAGATTCATCTCTTCGACGTCGATGTGCCGGGCGAGGTGAGCGTGCGCGAGTCCGAGACGCGCGCCTACGGACGCGACGTCGTCGCGGTGCCGACGACGCTCGGCACGATCGGGCTCAGCATCTGCTACGACCTCCGCTTCCCGGAGCTCTACCGCCGCCTCTCCGCGAGTGGCGCGACGATCGTCACCGTGCCGTCCGCCTTCACGTTCTATACGGGCGCCGCACATTGGGAGCCGCTGCTGCGCGCGCGCGCGATCGAGAACCAGTGCTACGTGATCGCCCCCAATCAAGCGGGGAAGAGCCCACACGGATTTCGCGACTACGGCCACTCCATGATCGTCGACCCGTGGGGGACCGTCGTCGCGCACGCGTCCGACGGCGAGCAGGTGATCGTCGCCGAGCTCGACCCCGACCGGATCGCACGCGTGCGTCGCGAGATGCCCTGTCAGTTGCACGCGGTGCTCGCGCGATGAGTGTCGTGAGGAAAGCGGCCGGCGCCCTTCCCGATCCGCACACCGGCATCGCGAGCCGCTTTCCGCTCGTCAGTTACGAGGACGCGCTGGCGGTACTGCGGAGGTTTCGGCCGCTCGGAACCGAGTCCGTGGCGGTGACCGACGTCGTCGGGCGCGTGCTGGCGCGGCCGGTGCGCGCGGCGATCGACGTCCCGCATTTCGCGCGCGCGTACATGGACGGGTACGCGGTGCGGGCCGCGGACACCGCCGGCGCGAGCGACGGTGTCGCGGTTCCGCTGCGGGTCGTCGGCGCGGTGGAGATGGGACGCGCCGCGCCGGGACGCGTGCGGAGCGGCGAGGCGATGCGCATCCCGACGGGCGGCATGCTGCCGCCCGGAGCCGACGCGGTCGTGATGGTCGAGCACACGTCGGAGGCAGGCGACGACACGGTGCGGATCATGCGGGCGGCGGCGGCGGGGCAGCACGTCATGGCGCGCGGCGAGGACATGCATCGCGGCGACGTGCTCTTCCCCGCGGGCCATCGCTGCCGGCCGCTCGACGTCGGCGCGCTGACGGGTGTGGGCGCGAGTCGCGTCCTCGTCCATCGCCGGCCGCGCGTCGCCGTCATCGCGACCGGCAACGAGATCGTCCCGCCGAACGTGACGCCGAAGGCGGGTCAGGTGCGGAGCATCAATCAATACGCGCTCGCGGCGATGATCGCCGCCGAGGGCGGCGCGCCGATCGATCTCGGCGTCCTCCCCGACCGCCTCGCGGCGATCCGGCGCGCCGTCGTGCGCGCGCTCCGCATCGCGGACGTCGTGATGCTCTCCGGCGGCAGCTCGGTCGGGGTGAAGGATCTGACGCCGCAGGTGATCGGCACGCTGCCGCGCGCGCGCATTCTCGTGCACGGCGTCCGCATCAAGCCGGGGAAGCCGACGTTGATCGCGCAGATCGGCGCGAAGCCGGTCGTCGGCTTGCCGGGCCATCCAGTCTCGGCGCTCGTCGTCTTCCAGATCTTCGGCGCGCCGCTCGTGCGCCGTCTCGGCGGCGAGCCCGACGCGCAGGCGTTCGCGCCGCGCATCGCGATACGGGCGCGCCTCGCGGCGCCGATCGCGTCGACGGTCGGGCGCGACGATTGGGTGCGTGTGCGGCTCGAAGAGGGTGACGGCGATGCGCTCGCGCATCCGCTTCCCGGCGGCTCGGCCGAGATCGCCGCCTTGGTGCACGCCGCCGGGATGATCCACGTGCCCGCCGCGGCGGCCGCGCTCGAGGCAGGCGCACCGGTGGTCGTGGAGCGCTTCGTCTAGGCGCGGCATCGGCCGCCCGCCGAGACGCCAGCGGCGAACCGTCACCGTAACGCCTCCACGTTAGGCGTACATCCGCCTGCCCCGTCGCGATTGGCCTGCGCGCCTTGGGAGCCAATTGGTCCGTTGCTATCCGATTGGCATGTGGTAGACGTTTCTCGTGCTCGACATCGTCTTCACTCCAGATCGCGACGCCGGCGAGCCCGTCTATCGGCAGCTCGCGGTGCATCTTCGCGGTCTCATCGAGACCGATCGCATCTCGGCGGGCGCGAAACTGCCAGCGACCCGCGAGCTCGCCGCGACGCTCGATCTCAGCCGCGCGACGGTGAGCCTCGCGTACGAGAACCTGATCGACGCCGGCCTCGCGACGGCGCATGTCGGGCAGGGGACGTTCGTTGCGGCGCGGCCGACGCCGGTGCGGCTGACCGCGGTTGCGAGCGGCGACAGCCGCGGCTTCGTCTGGTCGGGACTCCTCGCGGTCCGCGCGCGCGCGCTCACCGCGCCGGTGAAGCTCCTGCCGCACGTCCCCCGACCGCCGCGCTTCGACTTCACGGGCGGGCAGGTCGACGTCGACACGCTGCCGACGGCCGAGCTGCGGCGCGACTTCGCGGATGCCGTCGCGACGCAGCTGCCGGCGCTCGCGCGCGACCGCGACGCGCGCGGCTTCGCGCCGCTGCGCCGCGCGATCGCCCGCTATCTCGTCGGACGCGGTATCGTGTGCGACGCGAACGACGTCGCGGTGGTGAACGGCGCCCAGCAGGCGATCGATCTCGTCGCGCGCGTGCTCCTCGATCCCGGCGACACGGTGGTGATGGAGCAGCCGGGATATTTCGGCGCGAGCCTCGCCTTCACCGCCGCGCAGGCGCACCTCGTCGGCGTCCGTGTCGACGAGGACGGACTGCGCATCGACGATCTCGCCCGCATCCTGCGCGCGCGGCGCGCGAAGCTCGTCTACACGACGCCGGCCGCGCAGAGCCCGACGGGCGCCGTATTGAGCGCCGAGCGCCGCCGCGCGCTCCTCGCGCTCGCCGACGAGCACCAGACGCCGGTCTTCGAAGACGACTACGACAGCGAGCTGCGCTACGAGGGCGCGCCGATCGCGGCGCTGAAGACACTCGACCGCGCCGGCCAGGTGATCTACGCCGGCACCTTCTCGAAGGTGCTCTTTCCGGGGCTGCGCGTCGGCTACGTCGTCGCCGCGCGGCCGCTGCTCGAGAAGATGGTGCTGGCGCGCTGGAACACCGACGTCGCGACGAGCATCGTCCCGCAGGCGGCATTGACGACGCTCCTCGAGAGTGGCGGCCTCGAGCGCCACCTGCGGCGCATGCGCAAGGTCTACGCCGCGCGTCTCGCCGCGACGCTCGACGCGCTCGACGCGACGATGCCGGAGGGCACCGTCTGGACGCGGCCGCGCGGCGGTCACGGCGTCTGGCTGACGCTGCCGCCAGGCGTCGATCCCGAGGCGCTCGCGCACGCCGCGGCGCTCGCGGGCATCGCGTACGCCCCGGGCGATGTCTTCTACGTCGACGGGCGCGGCAGCGAGAGCATCCACCTCGCGTTCGCGGCCCTCACCCCGAACGCGATCCGCGACGGCGTCGCGCTCCTCGCGGATCTCATTCGCGCGCACGGCGCGAAGCGCCGAAGGAGATCGACATCATGAGCGCATCACCTTCCCGCGAGGAGCGCCTCGCGACCGTGAATGCGAGCGCCGCCGGGTCAGCACGGGTTGCGGCGCCGGCGCGCCGCGCCGACGCCTGGACCTGGATTCTCACGGTCTTCGGCGTCGGCGATCTCGCGAACGCCGCCTGGATGCTCGCGCAGCCCGTCGGGTGGTTCCACGACCTGCCGGCGGCCGTGCCGGATTTCGGACCGCTGAACGAGCACTTCGTGCGCGACATCGGCTCCGCGTTCGCCGTGCAGGGCGTCGCGCTCCTGTGGGCGGCGTTCGTGCCGCGCTGGCGTGTGCCGCTCGTCGCGCCGGTCGCGCTCTTCACGGTCTTGCACGCGCTCGCGCACGTCTACGACACGGCGCGCGGCCTCGTCGGCCCCGCGCATTGGCTGATCGATCTGCCGGGGGTCTACGTGCCGGCACTGCTTATGACGACGTTTCTCTGGCTGCTCGCGCGGCAACCGCCGACGGCCTCGCGGTAACGGAAAGGAGCCTACGATGCGAGTCACCCCGATCGACAATCCGCGACAGCTGATCGCGAAGATCTTCTACTGGGCCGTCAAGCGCCGTCTCGGCAAGGTGATGACGCCGGCGCGCGTCGTGTACGCGCGCGTCCCCGCGCTCTTCCGCCTCGCGTACGAGGAGATCAAGATCGTCGAGGGCAAGCTCACGGTCGATCCGACGGTGAGCATCCTCGTCCGCACCTGGGCGGCGATGATCAACGACTGCTCCTTCTGCGTCGACATCGCGAAGGCCGTCGCCGTTCAGAAACGGATGACGCTCGAGAAGTTCGATGCGTTGCCGCAGTACCGCACGAGCCCGCTCTACAGCCCGCGCGAGCGCGCCGCGCTCGCGTACGTCGAGGAGGCGACGCGCGCGAAGCGCGTGAGCGACGCGACGTTCGCCGAGCTCCGCCGTCACTTCAACGACACCGAGATCGTCGAGATCACCTGGCTGAACGCGCTCGAGAACTACTACAACCTGATCAACATCCCGCTCGAGATCGAGTCCGATGGCTTGTGCGCGATCGCCGAGCGTCGCGCGGCGGCGTGACGCGCGTCGCGCGCACCAGGATGGCGCGCGGGCGGCGGGTCAGTCGCGGTACGCGGCCGCGACCGCGTCGGCGACCGCGAGGCCGTCGAGCGCCGCGCTGACGATGCCGCCCGCGTAGCCGGCGCCCTCGCCGCACGGATACAGTCCCGCAAGCGCCGGGCTCGCGAGCGTCGCCGGGTCGCGGACGATGCGGACCGGGCTCGACGAGCGCGTCTCGACGGCGACGACGATCGCCTCGCGCGTGTCGTAGCCGCGGATCGTGCGGGCGAAGCGACGGAGCGCGGCGCTGAGGCGGGTCGCGATGAAGGGCGGTAGATCGAGGTCGAGCCGCGCCGAGTGCACGCCGGGACGATACGAGCAGCGCGGCAGGTCGGCGCTCGCGCGCCCGGCGACGAAGTCGGGCACGCGCTGGGCCGGCGCGGTTTGCGCGCCGCCACCGGCAGCGAACGCGGCACGCTCGAGCGCCGCTTGCAGCTCGACGCCGCCCGTCGCGCCCGGATAGCCGAGCGCCGCGACGTCCGCCGGCTCGAGCGCGACGACGATGCCGCTATTCGCAAACGGCGAGTCGCGGCGCGCGAGCGACATGCCGTTCAGCACGACCGCGTCCGGCTCCGTGGTCGCGGGGACGATCCAGCCGCCGGGGCACATGCAGAACGAGAAGACGCCACGCTCGTCGACGGTCGTGGCAAGGCGGTACGACGCCGCCGGCAGCTCGTAGCGCTCGACGTCGGCGCCGTATTGGGCGCGATCGATGAGCGGCTGCGGGTGCTCGACGCGCACGCCGACCGCGAAGCCTTTCGCCGCGAGCGGCGCGCCGGCGCGCGCGGCGAGCGCGTACACGTCGCGCGCGCTGTGGCCGGTCGCCAGCACGACGGCGGCGGCGACGATCGTTGCTCCGTCCGCGAGCCGCACGCCGACGACGCGCGCACCGTCGACGACGACGTCCGTCACCCGCGACGCGAAGCGCGTCTCGACGCCGCCCGCTGCCAGCGTCGCGCGGAGCGCGCTCACGACACGCGGCAAGCGATTCGAGCCGATGTGCGGCCGCGCGTCGACGAGAATCGCCGGGTCGGCGCCGTGCGCGACCAGTTGCTCGAGCACCGTCGCGACCGGTCCGCGCTTCTGCGCCCGGGTGTAGAGCTTGCCGTCGCTGTACGTGCCGGCGCCGCCCTCGCCGAAGCAGTAGTTCGACTCCGGATCGACGACGCCTTGCTTGTTCAGCGCGGCGAGATCGCGCCGGCGCGCTTGCACCGGCTTCCCGCGCTCGACCACGACCGCCGGCACACCGTGCTCCGCCAAACGCAGCGCCGCGAAAATGCCGGCGGGTCCATCACCGACGATCACGACGGGCCGACCGCGACGCAGCGCCGGAAACGACGGCGGACGCGGGGCCTCGGCGGCGGGCGCATGCTCGCCTCGTACGAGGACGCGCACGCGCAGCCGCATGTGCACGCCGCGACGCGCGTCGAGCGCGCGACGCAGCACGCGCACGTCGGCGACCTCGTCGAGCGCGAGGCGCGCCGCGCGCGCCGCCGCGGCGCGCAGCGCTGCAGGGTCGGCGGCGAGATCCGGACGGAGCACGAGCTCCACGTCACGCGACATGAGGCCGGATCGTACATCGCCCGGCCGAGGCCGGCGACGCGGCGTGCGGCCGGTCAGCGTGTCTCTTGCGTACCGCCCTTCACGACGAGCGGGATGCCCGCGACCATCAGGACGACGGACTCGACGGCGGCGGCGAGGCGCTGATTCGCGGCTCCGAGGAGATCGCGGAAGCGCCGCGTCTCCTCCACGAACGGTATGATGCCGGAGCCGACCTCGTTCGTGACGACGACGAGCGGGCACGCGCTCGCGGCGACGGTGGCGGCAAGGTCGTCGATCGCGCGCTCGACATCGGCGGGCGCGCTCGTGGAGAGATTCGCGATCCAGAGCGTCAGGCAATCGAGGACCACGACGCCGCTCGTCGGGGCGACGCGCGCGAGCGCCGCCGGAACGGCGCGCGGCTCCTCGATCGTCACGAACGCGTCGCCGCGCTCGGCGCGATGGTCGCCGATGCGCGCCCGCATCTCGGCGTCGCCCGGCTCGGCGGTCGCGATGAAGACGCGCGGCGGCGGCAGCGCCACGGCGCGCGCGAGGGCGTACCGGCTCTTGCCGCTGCGAGCGCCGCCGGTCACGAGCAGCGACCCGCGCCCGTCGCTCACGTCCGCTCCACCGCCGATCGCAGCGTCAAGCCGCCGAAGCCGCGCTCCATGTCGGCGACGATCGCGCGCGCGGCTTGCACCGGATCCTTGGCGTCGCGGATCGGCTTGCCGACGACGAGGTAGTCGGCGCCGGCGCGGATCGCCTGCTCGGGCGTCATGACACGCTTCTGATCGTCCCAATCGGCGCGCGGCGGACGCACGCCCGGGGTGACGATCGTGAGCGAGCGGCCGCACGCCTTGCGAATCGTCGCGATCTCGTGCGGCGAGGCGACGACGCCGTCCATCGCGCTCTCCTTCGCCAAGCGCGCAAGCCGTACCACCTGGTTCTCGACGCCGGCCATGACGCCGACACGCTTCAGATCGTCGCGCGAGAGGCTCGTCAGCACGGTGACCGCGAGGATCTTCGGGCGGCGGAGCGCCTCGCGACGGCAGGCGCGCCGCACCTCGGCGACCGTGACGCGCATCATCTCGTCGCTGCCCGAGGCGTGCACGTCGAACATCTTGACGCCGAGGCGCGCCGCCTCGACGCCCGCTTTCGCGACCGTACGCGGGATGTCGTGGAACTTGAGGTCGAGGAAGACCTCGCCGCCGCGCTCGCGAATGCGGCGCACGATCGCAGGGCCGGCGTGGAGAAAGAGCTGCTTCCCGACCTTGAAGACCCCCACCTCGGGCAGGAGCGCGTCGATCAGCGCCTCGGCCTCGGCCGTCGAGTCGACGTCGAGCGCGAAGATGAGGCGCCGCTTGCTCTCGGTGGCGCGCCCCGCGCCGAAACGCCAGTGGATCGTCACGTCACCCCTGCGCGAGGTCCATCGCCGCGCCGACGAGCGCCGCGACGTGCGCCGCGGCGTCGTCGACAGGCACCTCGGCGGCGGTCGACTCCGTACGGTGCTTGATCTCGACGGCGCCACGCTCGAGCGCACGCGGCCCGACGGTGATCCGCAGCGGGTGCCCGATCAGATCGGCGTCTTTGAATTTCACCCCAGGACGCTCCTCGCGGTCGTCGAGCAGCACGTCGATGCCGCGCGCTTCGAGCTCATCGTGCAGCCGGATCGCGGTCGTCCGCAGTCGCTCGTCGCTCCAGTTGACCGGCATGACGACGACGTGGAACGGCGCGAGCGGCATCGGCCAAACGATGCCGGCGTCGTCGTGGTTCTGCTCGATCGCGGCGGCGATCGTCCGCGTCACGCCGATGCCGTAACAGCCCATCTCGAGGACGCGCTCCGCGCCCTCGGCGTCGAGCACCGTCGCGTGCATCGCCGCGCTGTACTTTGTCCCGAGCTGAAACACCTGCCCGACCTCGATGCCGCGCTGAAGAACGAAGCGTCCGCCGCAGCGCGGACAGGGATCGCCCTCGCCGGCGACGCGCAAGTCGGCGAATTCCACGTCGGCGAGATCGCGCGCCTGCACCACGCCGACGAGATGCTGATCAGCCTCGTTCGCGCCAGCGACGCCGTCGGTGAGCCCGGCGAGCGCGCGATCGGCGATACGGCGGAGGCCGGTCTTCAGGCCGATCGGGCCGGCGAAGCCGACGGGCGCGCCGGTGACGCGCGCGACGACGTCCGCCGACGCGAGCGCGACCGTTTGCGCGCCGAGAGCTTCCTTGAGCTTCGCCTCCGAGAGCGCATGGTCGCCGCGCACCATCGCCACGACTGCGTCGCCGCCGTCTACGACGTAGACGAGGCTCTTCACGAAGCGCTCCGCCGGCACGCCGAGAAACGCGCTCACCTCTTCGACGCTGCGCTTCCCGGGCGTTGCGACCTTGCGGAGCGGCGTTGCTTCCTGCGCGCGGCCGGCGTCACGCTGCGACGCCGCACCACCCGCGGTCGCGCTGTCCGACGCCGCACCGATCGCCGCTTTCTCAACGTTGGCCGCGTACTCGCATTGCTCGCAGCTGACGATCGCGTCCTCCCCGGAGTCGGCGAGCACCTGGAACTCGTGCGAGCGGCTGCCGCCGATCGCGCCCGTGTCCGCCTCGACCGGCCGGAAGCGCAATCCGCATCGCGTGAAGATGCGGCGATACGTCGCATACATGGTGTCATACTCGCGATCGCAGTCGGCGCGGTCGAGGTGGAAGGAGTACGCGTCCTTCATGATGAACTCGCGTCCACGCATGAGGCCGAAGCGCGGCCGCACTTCGTCGCGGAACTTCACCTGGATTTGGTAGAGGTTGAGCGGCAGCTCGCGGTAGGAGCGCACGTCGCGCCGCACGAGATCGGTGATCACCTCCTCGTGCGTCGGCCCGAAGCAGAAGTCGCGATCGTTGCGGTCCTTCATGCGCAGGAGCTCCTTGCCGTAGTGCTCCCAGCGGCCGCTCTCCTGCCACAGCTCCGCGGGACAGACCGCGGGCAGCAGCACCTCCTGCGCGCCGGCGCGCTGCATCTCCTCGCGAACGATGCGCTCGACCTTACGGAGCACGCGCACGCCGAGCGGCAAGAAGTCGTAGATCCCACGCGCGATCTGACGGATCATTCCGGCGCGCAGCATCAGCTTGTGGCTCACGACCTCGGCCTCGGCGGGCACCTCACGCAGCGTCGGAATCAAAAGTCGAGTCTGGCGCATGGATCTCCTTCTGACAATCGTCGCGATGCGGCTGCGGCGTCCGCTCTTATAGCGCGCGTCGCGACGATTGCACCAATTGCCGGGGCGCAGCGCCGCACCGCAGATCGGCGGGCGCGCGGCGCGAGACCGATTCATACCGCGCGCGGCGCGTTGCGCCCGCATCGCCTGCCGTTATAATTCGCCCGCGCCGCCGCGCGTGCTCACACCACCATGGACTTCGGGTTTACCGCAGAGCAGGAGATGCTGCGTGACGCGGCTCGCAAGTTTCTCGCGAGCGAGTATCCCGCGGCCGTGGCGCGCGCGGCGATGGACAGCGCGACGGCGCACGATCCTGCGCGCTGGCGCCGCCTCGCCGCGCTCGGCTGGACGGCGATCCTCGTGCCCGAGGACCACGGCGGACAATCCGGCGGCTTTCTCGACATGGCGGTCATCCTCGAGGAGACGGGAAAGGCGCTCGTCCCAGGACCGTTCGTCGCGAGCGCCGTGCTCGGGACTGTCGCCGTGCGCGACGCGGGAACGCGCGGGCAGCAGGAACGCTGGCTTCCCGCGCTCGCG
>VBKW01000030.1 GCA_005879405.1 Deltaproteobacteria bacterium | reverse complement strand
CGATCTCGATCGCCCTCCTGAGCGTGGTGGGCGGCATCGCCAGCACCGACGAGCGCATCCAGGCGGCGGTGCTGATCGCCTTTCTGGTCGGCGCCATTCAAATCGCGATCAGCGTGCTCCGTCTCGGCGACATGACGCGCTACATCTCGCACTCGGTCATCGTCGGGTTCACGGTCGGCGCGAGCATCCTCTTGGTGCTCGACCAGACGAAGAACCTGCTCGGGCTGAAGGCGGTCGGCGGGGCCCACGACCATTTTCTGTATCGCTTCTGGCTGACGATGACCCAGGGAGGCGCCGTGCACTCGCCGACGCTCGCGATCGGCCTCGCGTCAATCGCGCTCGTCCTCGCGCTGCGCTGGATCAAGCAGAAGATCGACTGGCCTCTCCTGCCGGAGTTCCTGATCGTCGTCATCGTGATGGCGGCCGCGACGGCGCGCTTCGGTCTCGCGCAGCAAGGTGTGAGTGTCGTCGGCGACATCCCGGCGTCGCTGCCGTCGCCGCGGCTGCCGCCGCTCGGTGCAGCGTCGATGCAAGATCTCGCCGGCAGCGGGCTCGCGATCTCGCTTCTCGGCCTCCTCGAGGCAATCTCGATGGCGAAGGCCATCGCGGCCGTCACCGGCCAAAAGCTCGACATGAACCAGCAGTGCCTGAGCGAGGGCTTCGCGAATCTCACCGGCAGCTTCTTCCAGTGCATGCCCGGCTCGGGCTCGCTCACCCGCTCGGCGATCAACCAGCAGGCGGGCGCCCGCACGCAGTGGTCGGGCGTCGTATCCGCGATCGCGGTGGCGCTCATCATGATGGTCTTCGCGCAGTACGCGCGCTTCATCCCGCGCTCGGCGCTCGCCGGCCTCTTGATGCTCACCGCAGCGCGGATGGTGAACCTGCACGACCTGCGCTACCACGTGCGCGCGTCGCGCTTCGACGCGACGATCGTCGCCGTCACCGCGATCGCCGCCTTCGCGATCTCGATCGAGTTCTGCGTCCTGATCGGCGTCTTCATGTCGTTCATGCTGGCGGTACCGCGCACCGGCAAGATGCTGCTGACGGAGTTCGTCGTCAGCCTCGACCGCAGCGTCCGGGAGCGTCGCAACGGCGACGAGGTGTGCGGCCGCTTGCTCATTTTCGGTCTCGAGGGCGAGATGTACTTCGGCTCGGGCGCGAGCCTCGAGGATCACCTCGATGCGATCTACGACCGCGTCGTACCGGAGACCCAAGCCGTCGTGCTGCGGTTGAAACGCGCCCGCAACCCCGACGCCGTCGGCATGTCGTTGCTCGAGCGTTGCGTCGACCGCCTGCAGCGCCGCGGCGTGCACGTCGTGCTCTGCGGTATTCGCGAGGGGATGCACGCGTGCATGGAGAACTGCGGGCTCGCCGAGAAGATCGGCGAGAAGCACATCTTCCTCGAGCAGCCGGTGGAGCAGACGAGCACGACGCTCGCTGTCCGTCACGCCTACGATCTCGTGACCGACCTCTGCCCGACGTGCCCGCGCCGCGCCGGCGTCGCGCCGCCGCTGTATTACGAGATTTAGCCTGATGTGACCCGTGCGGGCGGTGCGCGGCGCTCGCGGGACACGCGTGTACACGATACATGAGGCCCTGATGGCGCCCGAGTTCCGCTTCCAGGAGATGTTCCCGCACGGCGACGACACCACGCCGTACCGCCGGCTCGACGGCGACGTCGCGACCGACACCTTCCGCGGCGAGCGCATGCTGCTCGTCGAGCCGACGCTCCTCACGACGCTCGCGGCGACGGCGGTTCGCGACGTGTCGCACCTCTTCCGCCCCGGACACCTCGCGCAGCTGCAGACGATCCTCGACGACCCGGAAGCCTCGGAGAACGATCGCTTCGTGGCGCTCAACATGCTGCGCAACGCCAATGTCTCGGCGGGGATGATCCTGCCGTCGTGCCAGGACACCGGCACCGCGATCGTGATCGGCAAGAAGGGGCAGCGCGTCTGGACCGGCGGCGACGACGAGGCGGCGCTGGCACGTGGCGTCTTCGACACCTACACGCAGACGAATCTCCGCTACTCGCAGCTCGCGCCGCTTTCGCTCTACGAGGAGGTGAACACCGCGTCGAATCTGCCGGCGCAGATCGATCTCTACGCCGTCGACGGCGACGAGTATCACTTCCTCTTCGTCACCAAGGGCGGCGGCTCGGCGAACAAGACCTTTCTCTACCAAGAGACGAAGGCGCTCCTGAACGCACAGTCGCTGCTCGCCTTCCTCGAGCAGAAGGTGCGGACCCTCGGCACCGCGGCGTGTCCGCCGTATCACCTGGCGATCGTCGTCGGCGGCACGTCGGCGGAGATGACGCTCAAGACCGTCAAGCTCGCGAGCTGCCGCTACCTCGACGACCTGCCCACGCACGGCAACGCGCTCGGCCACGCGATTCGCGATCCCGAGATGGAAGACGCGGTGCTGCGGCTCACGCAGCGGACGGGCATCGGCGCACAGTTCGGCGGCAAGTACTTCTGCCACGACGTGCGCGTGATCCGCCTGCCGCGCCACGGCGCGAGCTGTCCCGTCGGCATCGGCGTCTCCTGTTCCGCCGACCGCCAGGCGAAGGCGAAGATCACGCGCGACGGCGTCTTCCTCGAGCAGCTCGAGACGGATCCCGCGCGCTACCTGCCCGACATGGACGAGCGCACGCTCGGCGGCGAGCCGGTGGCGATCGACTTGCGCCGTCCGATGAGCGACATCCGCGCGACGCTCTCACGGCATCCGCTCAAGACGCGGCTGGCGCTCAGCGGCCCGATGATCGTCGCCCGCGACATCGCGCACGCGAAGCTGAAAGAGCGTCTCGACCGCGGCGAGGGCCTGCCGCAGTACGTGAAAGACCATCCGATCTACTACTCCGGCCCCGCCAAGACGCCGACCGGCTACGCCTCGGGCTCCTTCGGACCGACGACCGCCGGACGGATGGACTCCTACGTCGATCTCCTGATGCAACACGGCGGCAGCTTCGTGACCGTCGCCAAGGGGAATCGCTCACCAGCAGTCGCGGAGGCGTGCAAGCGGCACGGTGGCTTCTATCTCGGCTCGATCGGCGGTCCCGCTGCCATCCTCGCGCAGGAGAACATCAAGAAGGTCGAGGTCGTCGAGTACCCAGAGCTCGGGATGGAGGCGATCTGGCGCATCGAGGTCGAGAACTTCCCGGCATTCATCGTCGTCGACGACAAGGGCAACGACTTCTTCGGACGGCTGTGACGGCCGGCGACCTCGGAGTGACCTGCCTCCGGCTTCAGTCGCGTGGTGTGCAGTGGCGCACGTCGGGGGACCGGCGTAGCGTGGACGGTGGGAGGAGACGCGTATGGTGGTGACCCTCGACCTGTCGTCCGACGACGTCCGGTTCCTCGCGGATCACCTTGATCGTTACATCGCCTCGCTGGACGACGAGCTCATCCACAGCGACAAACGCGAGATCCAGCACGAGCTCGCAACCGAGCTCGAGCGCTTACGACGGTTGCGAGAGCGGCTCGCCGTCGCGCGGTGAGTCTTTCCGACCGAACCACCCGTTGAGGAGGCCTCGATGAAGATCGCCACGACCCTGCTTCCGGTGCTTGCACTGGTGATGGCGGCGATGCCGGCCGCGGCGGAGACGAGATGTGAGCTGACGTTCCACCTCGAAGGCTGGTCGGCATTCTACAAGACCGCGCACGGCGGCGGGCGGATCACGTGCAACAATGGCCAGGCGGCGCGGGTCGTGCTGCGGACGAAAGGCGGCGGCATCACGTTCGGGGCCACGAATATCGTCGACGGCTACGGCACCTTCTCCCCGGTGAGCGACATCGGCGAGCTCTTCGGCGACTACGCGAACGCCGAGGCCCACGCCGGCGCCGGCGAGTCGTCGACGGCGCAGGTGGTGACCAAAGGCAGCGTGTCGCTGGCGTTCTCGGGAAAGGGACACGGCATCGACCTTGGCATCGACTTCGGCAAGTTCACGATCGCGCGCGCGGCCGCGTCGCGACGCCGCCACGCGCCGTCACGCCCGCCGCACATGCAGCACATGGAAGAGGCGCCGCTCGACGAGACCGCGCCGGCGCCCCGCCACGTCGAGCCGCCGCCGCCGCGGCCCGCGGAGCCGCCGCCCGCCGGCGACGCCTACTGAGCGAAGCCCGCGTCCGTAGCCAAACCGCACCGCGGATGGAATCCGCTCGCGACTTGCCTAGCCGACCGTCAGCGGCAAACTGGTGGTGAGAGCGCAGCAGCGCGCGCATCGAGGAGGCGATATGGCGAAATATGGAGCAAAGGCGAAACAAAAGGTCCGAAAGGCGATGCATGAGCGCAAGCACGGCACCCTACGGTCGGGCAGATCGGGACGGAAGGTGAAGAGCCGCACGCAAGCGATCGCGATCGGCCTCTCGGAGGCGCGACGTGCCGGCGGCAAGGTCCCCAAGCGCTCGTCCGGCAGTCGCAAGCGGTCGAGTAGCGCGCGCGGACGCAAGCGCAGCAGCCGGAAGAGCTCGCGCTCGCGATCGCGGAAGTCGTAGCGCACGGAGGTTCGATCATGGGACTCGTGTTACTGATCGTGCTGTTGGTCATCGTGCTCGGCGGCCTGCCGACGTGGGGCTACCACGACTACGGCTATGGCCCGTCGGGCATCGGCGGCGTCCTGCTTCTCGTCATCTTGATCCTGCTTCTCACCGGCCGGCTCTGAGCGGCGGCATCTCCGGCAACGCGCCGACGAAGTCGGCGACCGCCGCGTTGAACGCCGCGGGTTGCGCGACGTTCACGAGATGGCCGGCGTCGGCAATCGTCACCAGCCGCGCGCGCGGCAACGTGTGCGCGAGGAGCGCACTCGGCGCTTGCGACAGCCGATCGCGATCGCCGACGACGACGAGAGCCGGACACGCAATCGCGCGCACGGCGTCGCCGATGTCGACGATCGACGGCTGCACCGCGATCACCTCGCGCAGCGTATGCGCGAGGGCGCGCGGGGAGTGCTCGAGAAATCCCTGGCGGATGAGTGCCGCCGCCGGCGAATCGAGCCCGGAGTCCGGCCCCCAGACGAAGCGCGCACCGGCGGCCTCGAGACCGACTTCGTCGATCGCGTCCGCGAACGCGCGCGCGCTCGCGCCGAGCGAGCCCGCGGCAGCCGCGCCGGCGGGAAACGCCGCGAGGACGAGGGCGCGAGTGCGTTGCGGATACGCGAGCGCGAACCGCAGCGCAATGCCGGCGCCCATCGAGAGCCCGCCGATGACCGCCGTCGTCGCACCGACGGCGTCGAGGACGCGCGCGACGTCGTCGACGAACGCCTCGGGACGATAGGCGGCGGCGGCGTCGGGCGCGTCGCTGCGCGCATGGCCGCGGGCATCGAAGCGCACGATGCGGAAGCGTGCCTTCAGGCCGCGCGCCTGCGCTCGGAAGTTGCGCGCGCTGCCGCCGAAGCCGTGCGCGAACACGATCGTCGGCCCGGCGCCGTCGACCTCGATGTGGAGGCGCGGCGCCGTCATGGCCGGCAGGGCTGTCGCAGCGAACGCCTCACGCGCCCGCTCTAGCAACGCGCGTCGTCACGTTCCATCCGCGCCAACACACGCGCGACGTCCCGCGATATCGCCTCTGCTCGGGAGTACGTGTTCGAAAACGCGCATCACAGACGTGGCGCTTCGTCACGGAAATACCTCGTCCGCGCGAGCCGACCATGAACGGACGCGCGCTTAGGACGCTGCCCTACGGGCATGGATTCTGCTCGTTCGAGATGGCCCGGCGTCTTAGGGCGCCGCCCAATCACATCGCGTGTCACGACGCGACGGAGCTCTTCATGATCGAGTTTGCAGCAGGAATCCTCGTCGGTGGTTCGGTGGGCGCGGTCATCATGGGCGCGCTCCTCTCTCAGGTCCGACGTGCTCCGGGCGTACGCAATGCAGCCGCGATGCAATCCCATGCAGCCATGCAAGCGCCACGACATCTCGCATCGCGCTCGGCACGGCACGCACGTCTCGCCGACTCGCTTCCCGTGCTCATGCGCACCCGGCAACTCGCCTTCGCGCGCACGCGCGTGCACTGAGTCAACGCCGCACCGCTAGTGTCCCGTCACGGAACACTAGTCCAAGCGCCGCAATCGGTCGCCGGTCGCGCGGCAGGCGTGCATCGACCCCGAGACCGATGCCGCAGGGTCGCGACGACCGCGACGCTCAGCGCCGCCAGCGCAGCCAGGCCGCAAACGCGCGCTTGACGAGCGGCGTGAGACGCGTGCGGTTGTAGGCGTCGCCGGCCTTGCGGATGGCTTCGGCCTGCGTCGGGTACGGATGAACGACGCTCGCCAACGCGCCGAGACCGATCTTGCGCACGATCGCCAGCGTGAGCTCGTTCAGCATCTCGCCGGCGTGACGGGCGACGATGGTCGCGCCGAGAATCGCGTCGCCGCCGGCGCGGACGTGCACCTTCACGAAGCCTTCCTCCTCGCCGTCGACGACGGCGCGATCCACGTCCGCGAGGGGAACCACGAAGGTCGTGACCGGGATGCCGCGCGCCGCGGCATCGCGCTCGTACATCCCGACGTGCGCGATCTCGGGATCGGTATACGTGCACCACGGAATCGTGAGCGCCGAGAGCCGCTTGCGGCCGAGGAAGAGCGCGTTTTGGATGACGACCCGCGCCGCGGCGTCGGCGGCGTGCGTGAACTTGGTGCTCATGCAGATGTCGCCGGCCGCGTAGATGCGCGGGTTCGTCGTCTGCAGGCGATCGTCGACGTGGACGCCGCGCTCGCGATCATGCGCGACACCCACGCTCTCGAGCCCGAGACCATCGACGTTCGGCACGCGCCCGGCCCCGACGAGAATCTCGTCGACGGAGACCGTCGCGGCGGCGCCGCCGGCCTCGAACGCGATCGTCTTCCCGCCGGCGCCGGTCGTGACGCGCGTCAGCCGCGCGTCGAGCACCAGGCGGATTGCCTCGCGGACGAATGCGCGCTGGAGGATCTCCGCCGCATCGGCGTCCTCGCGGTTCAGCACGTGCGGGAAGTCGTGAAACAGCACGACCTCGGAGCCGAGGCGGCGGAACGCTTGCGCCAGCTCGCAGCCGATCGGTCCGGCGCCGATCACCGCCAGCGATCGCGGCCGCTCGGTCAGGGAGAATACGGTCTCGTTCGTGAGGAAACCCGCCTCCGCGAGACCGGGGATCGGTGGATACGCGGCGCGGGCGCCGGTCGCGATGACGGCGCGCCGAAAGCGCAGCGTCGCGCCGCCAACGGCGACCGTGTCGGGACCGGTGAAACGGCCCTCGCCGAGGAACACGTCGACGCCGAGATCGTGGAAGCGGGCTGCGGAGTCGTGGGCACTGATGTGCGCGCGGAGGCGGCGCATGCGTGCCATCACGGCGGAAAAGTCGACGGCGGCGGCTCCGGCGTGGATGCCGAACCGTGCCGCGTCGCGGAGCTCCGCGACGACGCGCGACGAGCGGATCACGCACTTCGAGGGCACGCAGCCGACGTTCAGACAGTCGCCGCCGAGGAGATCGCGCTCGACCAGCGCGACCTTCGCGCCGAGACCGGCCGCGCCCGCGGCGGTGACGAGGCCGGCGGTGCCGGCGCCGAGCACGACCAAGTTGTAGCGCGGCGCCGGCTGCGGATTCACCCACGCCCGCGGGTGCACGTTCGCGACGAGGGTCCGGTTGTACTCGTCGTCGGGCCGAACCTCCATCGTGCCTCCCCTACGCGTCCGCCGCGGCGCCGTCCGGCGGCGTTGGATTGCGGCGACGCGCGTGCGATGGTCGCTGCCGCCCGGGAGCCATAGCGTCGATGCGGCTCCGCGGAAAGAGCCCGAACGCGAGCTATGGAGCCACCGTGACCAGTCGCTGGGGACGCGTCCTCGCCGTCGTCGCCGCAGCGATCGCGCTCGTCGCGATCGGCAGGTTCGTCGGCGCCTATCTCCCCGCCTTCGCGCGCTGGGTCGACGGGCTCGGCGTCTGGGGACCCGTCGTGTTCATCGTCGGCTACGCGCTCGCGGCGATCGCGTTCGTCCCCGGCTCGATTCTCACGCTCGCCGCGGGGGCGATCTTCGGCGTCGTCCGCGGCGTCGTGTACGTGTTCGTCGCCGCCGTGCTCGGAGCGTCCGGCGCGTTCCTCGTCGCCCGGCACCTGGCACGCGGGGCGGTCGAGCGGCGGCTCGCCGGGAACGTCCGCTTCGCGGCGATCGATCGCGCGGTCGGCCGCGAGGGACGGAAGATCGTCTTCTTGCTTCGTCTCTCGCCGGTTTTCCCGTTCAACCTGCTGAACTACGCGCTCGGCCTCACGCGCGTCTCCTTCGCCGACTACGTCGTCGCCTCGATCGGCATGGTTCCGGGGACGATTCTCTACGTCTACTACGGCAAGCTCGCGGCTCGGTCTCGTGGCGACGATCGTCGTGACGACGCTGGTCACACGCACCGCACGCCGTGCCCTCGACGAAGTCACCACGCGCGCGTGAACGCGCGTCAGGGCGCCGTCGGCACCGCGATCGGGTCCCGCAGCCGCACGTCGCCGACGGTGAAGTTGCCGATGAACGTCACCGAGGTGATCGCCGCGAGCGATTCCGCCGCGTCGATCGCCGCGACGTCGCCAGCGACGTCGATGCGCGCGTCGCCATAGGGATTCGCCGCGCGTGGCACGACGCGGAGCGGCAGCGCGCCGCGGACGAGACGAAGGGTCGGCGTCGTGTGGTCGGCCGCATAATCGAGGTCGACCGGATCGCCGCTCGCGGTGACACCCTTCACGTGGACGGCAAACGCGTCCGCATCGCGGACGGCGAACGCGAGCGTGCCGAACGGGAGCAGGCGCGCCGTGGCGCCGGCCGGATACGTGAGACGCAGCAGCGACCCCTGACGCGAGCTCGAATCGGCGACCAACGTGAGGCCGGGAAGCGCCGCATCGTCGACGCGCTCGTCGACGGTCCTGCGTCCCGACTCGTCCCAACCACCGACCGGCAGCGCGAGCTCGGCGGCCGTGTCCTCGCCGGGGCCGCGATCGCTCGCGACGGCGACGCGGAAAACCTCGACGCGGCCGCGCACGCGCACTTGATCGACGCTGGCGAGCGCGGCACCGAACGCCGCATTGAGATCGACGGCGAGGTCGCGATACGTCGACCCGACCTCGCCCGCCGCCATGACGGCGCCGAGCGCGAAGACTGCGCGCCCGTCGGCGGCGGTCACGACCGGCAGGCCCGGCGCTGCCCCGGGATCCGCATCAGCGGCTCGGTAGACGAGCGTGTACGGCGTGTCGTCGACGCTCGTCACCGCGACCTCGACGTCGAAGGGCGCGGTCGCACGCGCGCTGAACGCGAGCTGCGAGAGCGCGAGGCCGAGAGTCGGCGTCTCCGGGTAGGCGACGCCGGGTGTCGTCGCGCTCGTGTCGGCCCCGACACTCGCGTCGGTCACCGCGAGGGCGACGGTGCCGGCGTCCGCGTCCTCGACGAGGCGCGACGTGGATGCGTCGTCGAGCGGCGACCAGCCGGTGAGCGGCAGCTCGACGACGATCGGGCACGCACAATCGATCCGGCACCGGCCGGGACACTGCGCGTCGTCGGCGCCGTCGCAATCCTCGCCAGCCTCACGACGGCCGTTGCCGCACGTTGCCGAGGGGACGTCGATCGGCGGCGGATTCGCGGGCAGCGGAACGGGCGTCGCGACGGCCGCCTGTGCGGTGACGACGTCGCCCGCCACCACACCGTTGCCGCTCGGCGTCGACGTGACGTCGCTCGCGGGCGCCGCGGCCGCGGTGATCGCCGGCGCGACGGCGGCGAACTGCGCGGTCACGGCGGCCGCGCCGGGATCGGCGTACACGCGCAGCTCGCCGACCGAGATGAACGCATCGAACCCACCGGGACGGCCGTAGAGGCGGATGCCGTCGCCGGTGATCGGCGCGAAGCTGAGCGTGTACGATTCGTAGTTGACGCCGTCGTGGCCGGGGTAGATCGGCGTGAACGTCAGGCCGGCGACACTCGTCCAGACGCCGTTCTGCCGGACCTGGACGATGAGGCTGTTGAACCACCCACCGTCCCAGAACTCCATGCCTTTCTGGAAGAGCATTTGAC
>VBKW01000242.1 GCA_005879405.1 Deltaproteobacteria bacterium | reverse complement strand
GACCTCTCGTGGCACTTCCAGCAGGAGCTGCCGCCGCCCGGCTTCGGCTTCGACGATCTGCGCATTCCCTTCTGGATGATCAAGGGACTCTACGACTTCGGCAGCCTCGGATCGTGGAGCAACGTCTTCGCCGAGGCGTATTGGAACCCCGGCGATTGGTATCCGAACAAGCTGTCATTCTTGCCCGCGCCGTGGGGCGTGAAGCTCGGCAATCCGCTCGAGAACCCGCGGAGCGGCGCGTTCAAGGTCTTCAACAGCAAGCGGCTCTTCCACTCGCACCTCTTCCGGCAGGGGGACTACAGCCGCAACCCGTGGGACAATAGCCAATTCGGCATCCGCTTCAACGGTGTCACCGGCAGCGACACGCCGATACTTCCCGAAGGGCTCCAGATGCAGCTCGGGTTCATTTATCAGCGCTTCTCCGGCGGCGGCGGCGCGATGACCGAGGCGGCGGTCGCGAAAGGCATCAAGCCCACGGACGCCGGCAACACCAAAACGCAGGATCTCATCGCGCGGAAGACGTTGCCCGTCGAGTTCTACACGCCGTACATCCCCACGATCGGCATCGCCGCCAACTACTTCGACGAGCACACGAAGGTCGTGTGGCGCGCGGAGTCGACGTACGACTTCGGCATCCCCTTCTACTCGTGCGGCCACAACCCGCGTGCGATTGCCGCGCGTAGCGCCGCCGGCGAGCAAGCGTGCGTCCGCGAGACGACGTTCGCGCCCTTCCTGCCCGGCATCCGCGAGCAAGACGTATGGTCGGGTCTGCTCGCGTGGGATAGGCCGACGTGGATTCGGCCGCTCAACAAGAAGACCACGTTCTTCCTCACCGGTCAGTTCTTCTTCACGTACATGGTCAACAAGGCGAAGAGCACGATCGGCGGTCTCGATCTGCCGACGCTCTCGAAGCCGCTCAATCAATCGCCGCCGATCGCCTATCGCGACGACATCCACCGCTGGGAGATGCTGACCACGTTCGCGATTCTCGGCTTCTACCGCGGCGGCAGCGTCGTCCCGTCGATGGTGTACCTGCTCGATCCCGTGAACAGCTACAGCCAGGAGGTCGTCTGGGGCGTCGACTACTTCGTGACGCCGAACTTCGCGGTCAATCTGGCGCAGCGGTTCATCATCAACCCGACCAAGGAGATCAACTTCGAGCCCTGGGGGCTCGGTGGTCTCAACCGCGGGCGCTCGGAGACGGGGCTACGGTTGACGTATCAGTTCTGACGGGAAGAGCAGACCTGACATCGTAGGGCGGCGGGTACGGCGCGGGGGCCGTCTGCCGCACGCGACGTGCGCAAGAAGGTAAGTTTGCGCACCACGGGTGCAGCAAACGGCCCCCGCGCCGTACCCGCGGTCCGTCGGTGATCGCTCCGCGCCGCTACGCAACTGACGTCATCTGGCGCCGCGTCGTCGCCCGCGGTACAGAACGCCGCGCCCTCACGGGCGCGAGCGTGGGTTGATCCTCGGCGGGCGCGTTGGTCAGGCGCTGAGGGCGAGTTTGTTGCGGGCGCTCTTGCCGACGCGCGATCTGGGTTGGCGCTTCGCGAGGTGCTCGAGGAGCTCCTCGCCGAGACGCTGTCCGGCGCCGCCGGTCTCGGCGAGCGCGAAGCCGATCGCGTAGAGCTCCTCGGGCTCCAGCGCGCGCTCGCGCTTCAGGCGCGTGCTCGTGGGGAATCGGCGTTCCTCGAGTGCCGCGAGGACGTCGAGTGCGGGGTCCGGCCGCCGAAACGGGCTGTCGAGGCCGCGGCGACGCGTCTTTACCAGCGCGAGCGCGAGCTGATACGCGTCCTCGTCGGTCGCGACCGGGAGCTCGCGGAGGATCTGCCGTAAACGTGCGGCGTCGCGCGCGCGGCCCGCCTTCATAACGCGTGTGCTCTCCTTGCGCAGCGACTCGGCCAGGAACTCGGGCGCGGCGGCGCGCAGGAAGTGGAGGAACGCCCCCTGAATGCGGTCCTCGGCGGCGAACGCCTGGACGTAGCGCCGCCAGAGCGCTTCCAGCGGCGGCCGTCGCCACGCGGCGCCATAGCCTGCGAGCGTCTCGGCCATGGTGAACGCGGCGCTCGCGTCGGTCGCGCTGGCGAACCGCTTCATCAACGCTTGCCGCGCCGCCGGGATCTTCCGCAGCGACCCCGCGGCGGAGCGGCGAACGGCGTCCGCGTCGTCGAGGCTGCCGAGGAGCGCCTTGAGCGCGCCCGGCGCGCTGCTGTCGCCGAGCTTGGCGAGCGCGAACGAGCGCACCGCGACGTGCGTGCTCTCGCTGAGACGGAGCAGCACCGGCTGCGCGTCGACGCCGAAGCGGTATCCCTCGAGCATTTCGAGCGCTTGACGCACCAGGTGCGCCGCGTTCGGGTCCTCGACGATCGCGATCAGCGCCGTCACCTCCTTCGCGAGCAACTTTTCGCCGCGCACGCATGCAGCGAGGGCGGCGAGCGCCTCGGCGCGGACGTGCGGGACGTCGACGTGCATCGCCGCGGCGAGCAGCCAGCGTCGCGCGTCGGGGAGCGCGAGCGCAGCACAGGCACGGACGAGGAAGAGGCGCGCCGCGCTGCTCGCGCCGACCTCACGCCTCTCGGTCGCGGTGAGGATGTGCCGCAGCAGGGCGGCACGGCCGCGGTCGTCGAGCTCACGGACACGTCGGTGCAGCGTGTCGGCGGCCACCCGCGCCACCTCGGCGTCGGCGGCGACGAGGAGCTTCACCAGCGCCTCGATCGCGGGCGCGCTGGCGATCGTCGCCAACACGTCCGCGGCGCCGAGCAGCCACGTCCGACCCGCGCCTTCGGCGCGACGCGCAAGCGCGGCGACCGCCGGCAGGCCGTAGTGGACGAGGAGACGCCGCGCGCGCTCGCGCACCGCGGGGTCGCTTGCCTCGAGGAGCGGCAGCACGGCGGCGATGACCGCCGTCGGGCGCAGCTTCTCGACGTAGCGCAGCGCATACTCCTGGAGCACGGTCTCGCTAGCGAGCGCGTCGGCGACGACCGCCGCGGTCTTCGCATCGTCGAGCTTCAACTCGGCGAGCATCAGCATGGCGGCGGCGCGGCGCTCGAGATTCTCGGGACCGGCGGCGAAGGCGAGGAGCGAGACAGCGGTGCGATCCATGGCGGCGCGACGCTACCATGCGGTTGCGCGCCGCGGAATCGGGCGCCGAACGCGATGGTACATGGTCGCCGCCGCCGCGATCGTGCAGCCGATCGCGACCCGATACAGCGCCTCGTACGACCAGCGGTCGGCGATCACGCCGCCGGCGAGCGGTGCGATCGCCGCCATCAGCTCACCGAGCGTGTTCACGACCGCGATGCGCAGGCCGAGACCGGCGCCGTCGCCGAACTCGTACACGAGGTTGATC
>VBKW01000241.1 GCA_005879405.1 Deltaproteobacteria bacterium | reverse complement strand
CCCTCTCCTCGCCTTGCAGCTGCACCCGTCTCGACCGCCGGCGCGCGAAGATACTAACTGCCAGCCGTTCGCGGTACTTTGGAGCTGATGGCAGCGCAACTGAAGTGGGCGGCCGATCGACCGTTGCGGTCCGTGTTCATGGGGACGCCGGAGTTCGCGGTGCCGAGCCTCGAGGCGCTGGCGGCGTGCACGGAACTCGTCGGCGTGGTGTCGCAGCCGGACAAGCCGCGCGGACGCGGACTCGCCGCGGCGCCGTCGCCGGTCGCGGCGCTCGCGTCCGCACGTGGCCTGCCGCTGATCCGCCCGGCCCGCGTGCGCGATCCCGACGTGCTCGCAACGCTCGAGAGCTGGCGCCCGGACCTCCTCGTCGTCGCCGCATACGGTCGCATCTTGCCGCCGGCGCTGCTCGCGCTGCCGACGCTCGCGCCGATCAACGTGCACGCGTCGTTGCTGCCGCGGCATCGCGGTGCGGGACCGATTGCGGCCGCGATTCTCGCCGGCGATCCGGTGACCGGCATCACGATCATGCGGATGTCGGAGGAAATGGACGCCGGCGACATCCTCCTGCAGCAGACGGTCGAGATCGCGCCCGACGACACGACCGGCACGTTGACGGCGCGGCTCGCAGTCGCGGGAGGACGCGCCCTCGCGGCAGCGTGCGCATGTCTCCGTGCCGACGGCCTCGAGCCGCGGCCGCAGGATCTCGCGGCCGTAACCTACGCGCCGCGGCTCACGAAGGAGGACGGCCGCATCCGCTGGGCCGAGCCTGCGGTCGTGATCGCGCGCAAGGTGCGGGCATTCACGCCGTGGCCGTCGGCGTTCGCGACACTCGCGGGACGGACGCTCAAGGTGCTCCGCGCCCGCGTCGCGTCCGTCGTGCTCGCGAGCGACGTCGCGCCGGGGACGGTCGTCGCCCTCGGCGACGAGATTCGCGTCGGAACGGGCGTCGGCGCGCTCGATCTTCTGACGGTGCAAGCGGAAGGCAAGCGCGCGCTCGACGCGCGTGCGTTCATCGCCGGCGCGCGCCTGGCCGTGGGTGCGCGGCTCGATGACGGCCGCTGACGGTCCGCGTGGCTCGAGCACGGGCGTCGTCCCGCGTGGCGTCGCGCTCGCCGTGCTGCGCCGCGTGGAGCGTGACCACGCCTACGCGGACGTCGCGCTGAACGCCGCCCTCGCCGAAAGCACGCTCGACGCGCGCGACCGTGCGCTCGCTGCGCGCCTCGTCTACGGCACGCTCGCGTGGCAGGGGAGGCTCGATTGGCACCTCGCACGCCTCGCCGCGCGCCCCGTCGACGCGCTCGATCCGGAGCTGCGTTCGATCCTGCGCCTCGGTCTGTACCAGCTCCTCCTGCTCGATCGCATCCCCGCGCACGCCGCCGTGGCGACGAGCGTCGAGCTCGCGAAAGGCGCGGCGCCGGCGGCGGCCGGCCTGGTGAACGCGGTCCTCCGCCGCGCCGCGCGCGAGGGCAAGGCGCTGCCGCTCCCCGACGCCGCCAATACCGTGCGCCATCTCGCCGTCGCCTACTCGCATCCCGAATGGCTGGTCGCGCGCTGGCTCGACGCGTTCGGGCCGAACGAGACGCGCCGCCTTCTCGCCGCCGACAACGAGGCCGCGCCCACCGTCGTCCGCGCCCGCCTCGGCGGTCGCGATCGCCTGCTCGCCGACTTCGCGGCGCAGGGAGTCGACGCGACGCCGGCCCGCTACGCGCCCGACGCCGTCGTCGTCGACTCCGCGGCGCCGCAGCTCCTCGCCGGCCACGCGCGCGGCGACTTCGTGGTGCAATCCGAGGCGTCGCAGCTCGTCGCCCGCCTCCTCGATCCGCCGCCCGGCACGCGCGTCCTGGATGCCTGCGCCGCGCCCGGCGGCAAGGCGACGTACCTCGCCGAGCTCGCCGGTGACGGCGGCCTCGTCCTCGCATGCGACGTTCGCCCGCGGCGCGCATCGACGATCGCCGCCGTCGCGCGGCGACTCGGGATCGCGCGTCTCACCCTCGGCACGCTCCGCGCCCACCCCGAGGTCCGCTGGTCCCGCACCCCCGCAGACGTGCATCGCCTCGCCGCGCTGCAAGCGGAGATTCTCGACGCCGTGACGCCGCACCTCGCTCACGGCGGCGCGCTCGTCTACGCGACGTGCACGATCTCCCCCGAGGAGAACGAACAAGTCGTCGACCGCTGGCTCGCACGCCATCCCGAACTCGAGCGCGAGAACGCCGCGAAGCTTCTTCCCCCGGCGGCCGCCGCGTTCGTCGACGCCGACGGCGCGCTCCGCACACTCCCGCACCGCGACGGACTCGACGGCTTCTACGCCGTCCGCGTCCGCCGTCGCACATAAGACCGCGCGAAGCGGCCGCCGTCCGCGCGCGCCCGCCCGCGCACGCTCGCGCGCCTTGCCGCCGCGGCACTCGCGAACATATAAGTCGAGAACCTGCTGTGTCTCGGACGATCGCGCCGTCGTTGCTTTCCGCGGATTTCGGTCACCTCGCCGACGAGGTGCGGGCGGTGATTCGTGCCGGCGCCGACTGGCTCCACGTCGACGTGATGGACGGCCACTTCGTCCCCAACATCACGATCGGTCCGCCGATCGTCGAGGCGATCCACGAGGCGAGCACCGTTCCGCTCGACGTGCATCTGATGATCACCGATCCGCAGAAGTACCTCCCCGCGTTCGTACGCGCCGGTGCGACGTGGGTGTCCGTGCACCACGAAGTGTGTCCCAAGGGAGCTGACGTCGTCGCCCAGATCCACGCTCTCGGCGCCAAGGCGTCGATCGCGCTCAACCCGGAGACGCCGGTTTCCGCCGCCGCCGACGTGCTGCCGGCGATCGACATGCTGCTCGTCATGAGCGTGCATCCGGGTTTCGGCGGCCAAGCGTTCATTCCGACCACCATCGAAAAGATCGCAGAGGCGGCGCGGCTGCGCTCGAGCATGGGCGCACGGTTTCTGATCGAGGTCGACGGCGGCATCACCACGGCCAACGTCGAGCACGTCGCCGCAGCCGGCGCCGACGTGATCGTCGCGGGCACGTCCGTCTTCCACGCCGATGACTACGCGATCGCGATCGACGCGCTCCGCGGCGGTGGCGACGGCACCGAGCGGTGAGCGCGAGACTTTGCTTCATGACGTCGATGTGTTAGCGAACGTGGTGCGTATCTCACGGGGTGTAGCTCAGACTGGTAGAGCACTGCGTTCGGGACGCAGGAGTCGCTGGTTCAAATCCAGTCACCCCGACTCTCTCGTATTCCACATCCCTCACGCGCGGCCGCATTGGACGACGTCGACGTCGCTCGCGGCCGCGCGCTCGAGACGCTAGGAGCCTGTCCGAGTAATGCCGTCGCGCGAGCCGAGCGAGACCGGGAGCGAGAGCGCGAAGCGCAGCGACGACCGCGGAGGCGTGCCTAAAGGCACGCCGCACAAGGGAGGAGCGAGCACCGCGCTCGCAGCCCCGGGATCGTTCGGCGTAGCCGACGGCATTACTCGGACAGGCTCCTAGTGCTGGCGCTCGCGCTCGCAGCCGTCGCGTATCTCTGCGGATCGATTCCGACCGGCGTCTTGCTGAGCCGCCGCCGCGGCGTCGATCCGCGCGACATCGGCAGCGGCAACATCGGCGCGACCAACGTCGCCCGCGCCGCCGGCGCGACCGCGGGCCTCCTGACGCTCCTCGGGGACGCGCTGAAAGGGCTCGTGCCCGTGCTGGTCGCGAAGAGCCTCGGCCTTGCGAGCACCGCCGTCGCGGTAGTCGGGCTCGCGGCGTTCCTCGGCCACCTCTATTCCTGTTTCCTCGGATTCGAGGGCGGGAAGGGGGTCGCGACGACCTTCGGCGTGCTGCTCGGGCTCGCACCCATCGGCGCGACGCTGCTCGTCGTCCTGTTCCTCGCCGCGGTTGCGATCGGGCGCTACGTGTCCGTGGCCTCGCTCTTGGCGGCGGCGTTCACGGCGCCGATTCTGCTCTCGATCGGCTACTCGGCGCCGACGGTGCTCGCGGGATTCGCGATGAGCGTCCTCGTCGCCGTTCGGCACCGGGACAACATCCGCCGCTTACGGTTCGGCACCGAGCCGCGCGTCGGCATCGCCCGACCGACCGACGTCGACTCCGGCGTTGCCTAATTCGTGAGCACTGCCTCGTTTCTGCGCAGCACGCGCAACCGGGCGGTATACCTATCGTTCGCCGCGCCGAATGTTTCCGCCGCCGCCGGGCGCGAGGACGAGCGGTCTTTCCCTTGCATTTGGATAGCGAGCTTATGTAAGCCCCTCGCGCCGCAAGCATCGCAGCGCTAACAAATCACTCCGGGGGGCTCACATGCGAACGTGCACGGGATGGAAGCGCTCGATCGGTATCACAATGGCGGTCGGCCTCGGGCTCACGCTCGGAACGCCGGCGCTCGCCGCGACGCCGCCGATCGAGGTGAACACCGGCGACACCGCCTGGCTTTTGGCGTCGAGCGCCCTCGTGCTGTTGATGACGCCGGCGCTCGCGCTTTTCTACGGCGGAATGGTGCGGACGAAGAACGTGCTCGGCACCATCATGCAGAGCTTTTTCATCATGGGTCTCGTGAGCATCCAGTGGGCGCTCTTCGGCTACTCGCTCTCGTTCGCACCCGACGTGGGGCATTTCGTCGGCGGACTGCAGTGGGTCGGCCTTGCGGGCGTCGGAGGGGAGCCGAACGCCGACTACGCGGCGACGGTGCCGCACCAAGCGTTCATGGTCTTTCAAATGATGTTCGCGGTGATCACCCCCGCTCTCATCACCGGCGGCTGCGCGGAGCGGATGCGCTTCAGCGCCTTCGTCTGGTTCACGCTCCTCTGGTGTACCCTCGTCTACGATCCCATCGCGCATTGGGTGTGGGGCATGGGTGGTTGGCTGCATGACATGGGCGCCCTCGATTTCGCCGGCGGCACGGTCGTCCACATCAACTCGGGATTCGCCGCCCTCGCGGCCGCGATCGTGATGGGACGTCGCCTCGGATATCCCTCGGAGCCGATCCTGCCGCACAACTTGACGCTCACCGTCCTCGGCGCCGGCGTGTTGTGGTTCGGCTGGTTCGGCTTCAACGCCGGCAGCGCGCTCGCGTCGGGAGCGCTGGCGACGTCGGCGTTCACCGCGACGCACCTCGCCGCGGCGACAGCCACCGTGACGTGGTGTCTCGCGGAATACCTCGCCCGCGGCAAAGCGAGCGTCCTCGGCGCCGCCTCGGGGGCGGTCGCGGGCTTGGTCGCGATCACGCCGGCTTCGGGCTTCGTCGGCCCCATCCCGGCGATCCTCATCGGCGGCGGCGTCGGCTTCGTCTGCTACTGGGCGGTGAGCCTGAAGCACGCCTTCGGGTACGACGACTCGCTCGATGCGTTCGGCGTCCACGGCGTCGGCGGCGCGTTCGGCGCCTTGGCGACCGGCATCTTCGCGAGCAAAGCGATCAACGCAGCAGGGGGGAATGGACTGCTCTACGGCAACGCCGGGCAGCTCGTCACGCAGTCGGTCGGCGTCGTCGCGACGGCCGTGTATTCGTTCGTCGTCACCGTGATCATCTTGAAAATCGTCGATGCGACGGTCGGCTTGCGCGTCACGGAGGACGACGAGATCATCGGTCTCGACCTCTCGCAGCACGGCGAGGTCGGGTACAACTTGCGGTGACCGGCACCGCAGGCATCCGTGCTTTACAAGCAGAATCGAATGCGATTTAGAGGGCGGCAAGTTGCTCCCCGCCTGCGGAGGCTCCCATGAAGAAAGTCGAAGCGATCATCAAACCCTTCAAGCTCGATGAGGTGAAGGAGAGTCTCTCGGGCATCGGCATCCAGGGTCTGACCGTCACCGAAGTGAAGGGCTTCGGCCGTCAGAAAGGGCATACCGAGCTCTATCGCGGCGCGGAGTACGTGGTCGATTTCCTGCCGAAGGTGAAGCTCGAGATCATGGTGAAGGACGACGCGGTGGCGAGCGTCGTGGCGGCGATCGAGAAGTCGGCGAAAACGGGGCGCATCGGCGACGGCAAGATTTTCGTCTTGCCCGTCGAGGAAGTCGTGCGCATCCGCACGGGCGAGCGCGGCGATCAGGCCCTGTAACCCCGCACACATCACCCCAAACCAAAGGAGAGAAGCATATGGGTACGGCGAAGGACGCCATCAAGCTGGCGAAGGACCAGAAGGCGGTGGCGGTGGATTTCAAGTTCCTCGACTTCCTGGGCACGTGGCAGCACTTCACGACCCCGATCAGCGAGCTCGAGGATGACGTGTTCGAGTCGGGGCTCGGGTTCGACGGCTCGTCGATCCGCGGCTGGCAGCCAATCAACGCCTCCGACATGCTCGTCGTCCCCGATCCGTCGACGGCCGTCATGGACCCGTTCATGGCGCACCCGACGCTCTCCCTCATCTGCAACATCGTCGACCCGATCACGAAAGAGGACTACTCGCGCGATCCGCGCAACATCGCCCGCAAGGCCGAGGCGTACCTGAAGTCGACCGGCATCGGCGACACCGCGTACTTCGGTCCCGAGCCCGAGTTCTTCATCTTCGACGACATCCGCTTCGATCAGAACGAGCACGAGGGCTTCTACTACGTCGACTCGACGGAGGGCCGCTGGAACAGCGGCCGCGAGGAGGGTCCCAACCTCGGCTACAAGCCGCGCTACAAGGAAGGGTACTTCCCGGTCGCGCCGATCGACTCGCAAACCGACATCCGCCACGAGATGGTGATGGCGATGGAATCGGTGGGGTTGCGCGTCGAGAAGCAGCACCACGAGGTCGCGACCGCCGGTCAGGCGGAGATAGATCTCCGGTTCTTGCCGCTGGTGAAAATGGGCGACGCCCTCATGTGGTACAAGCACTGCGTCAAGAACGTCGCCAAGCGCCACGGCAAGACGGCGACGTTCATGCCGAAGCCGATCTTCGGCGACAACGGCTCCGGCATGCACACTCATCAGTCGATCTGGAAGGGTGAGAAGCCGCTCTTCGCCGGCGACGGCTACGGCGGGATCAGCGAGCTCGGCATGCACTACATCGCCGGCATCCTGAAGCACGCCTCCGCGCTCTGCGCCTTCGTCGCGCCGACCGCGAACAGCTACCGCCGGCTCGTCCCCGGCTTCGAGGCGCCGGTGAACCTGGCGTACTCGTCGCGCAACCGCTCCGCCGCCTGCCGCATCCCGATGTACTCGCCGTCGCCGAAGGCGAAGCGCGTCGAGGTGCGCTTCCCTGATCCGTCGTGCAACGGCTACATGGCCTTCGCCGCCATGCTGATGGCGGGGCTCGACGGCATCGAGCGCCGCCTCGATCCCGGCGATCCGCTCGACAAGGACATCTACGCCCTCACACCAGAGGAGCTGAAGGACGTGCCGTCGGTTCCGGGCTCGCTCGCCGACGCGCTCACCGCCCTCGAGAAGGACCACGCGTTCCTACTGAAAGGCGACGTCTTCACCGAGGACGTCGTCGAGACCTGGCTCGAGTACAAGCGGACGCGCGAGGTCGATCCGCTGCGCCTGCGTCCACATCCG
>VBKW01000237.1 GCA_005879405.1 Deltaproteobacteria bacterium | reverse complement strand
ACACGGGAGGTCGTGATGACATTGTACGAGTTTGCGCCGACGCGCTCGATTCGTGTGCGCTGGACGCTGCAGGAGTTGGGCGTCGACTTCGATGCCGTCGCCGTCGATCTCCTCGCCGGCGCGCACCAGCGCCCCGAGTTCCTGCAGATCAATCCGGCCGGGAAGATTCCCGCTCTCGTCGACGGCGACGTGGTGCTGACGGAGTCCGTCGCGATCGTGCTGTACCTGGCGGAGAAATACCCCACGAAGCGCCTCATGCCGACGGATCCCGCCGAGCGTGCGCAGCTCTATCGCTGGCTGCTCTTCGCCGCGACCGAGCTCGAGCAGCCGCTCTGGCGGATCACGCGGCACACGGCCCTCTATCCCGAGGACCAGCGCCTGCCGGGCGACGTGCGCCTCGCCAGCGAGGAATTCCGCGCGATGGCGGGTGTGCTGGAGAGGCACATGCGCGGTCGGGAGTTCGTGGTCGGCGACGGCGTCACGGTCGCGGATTTCGTGACGGCGTACACCCTCGATTGGGCGACCGAGTTCGGCTTGCTGGACCGCTTCCCGGTGCTGCTCGACTACGTGCGACGGATGTACGCGCGTCCGCGAGCGGCACTGCGGATCGCCGATGCGTTCGCGACCATCAACCGGCCGCGGCTGAGCGCATCACTGTCCCGAGTCTGAAGTCCGTCGCCAAAGTGGCGCCCGCGGCGGGCGGCCGCATACGCGCGACCGGCGCGCGACCGTCAGACGATTGGCGTCCAATGTCAGACGCTTTTCGTCGGCGGTCGCGACGCCGCGGGCACGTGCGGATTTCCCAGCGCGTCCGCGCCTCCGAGCCGGCGCTCGCGCGGCACGATTCCGGCCGCCGATTGGCACCGCTCTTGCGATCGCGCACAGCATGGCCGCGTCGCCGGACGACCGCTCGTCGCTCGCGGTGACGTACGCGGCGCCGCTCTTCGTCATGAGCGGCTATGCGACGATGGCGCGCGCCGTCGTCCTCGGGCTCGACGCGCTCGGCGTGCGCGTGACCGCGCAGCCGCTCTGGGGCGCGGGCGTTGCCGACATTCGTCGGATCGCCAGCCTGCCGGATGACGTCACGCTGCGGCCGCTCGAGTACGGCGCCGTCCCCGTCCATGCGGCGCTCCGTTCAGCGCCCGACGGCGAGCCACAGACGATCTATCTCCGCCTCGGCGACGGCCATCTCCTCGAGTATCGGTCGCCGGTCGACGCGGCGACCGTCGAACGCCTCCTCGCGTGCGCCGCGTCGGCACCGCGTCGCGACGGTCCCTTCGTGATGCATATGATCCCGGCGAAAGGCGACGACGACTTCTATGCGATCGCGCGCCGCCTGAATCCCGAGTACCCGTACTACGTCGGCAGCACGATGTTCGAGACCGCCGGGGTGCCGGCGGGCTGGGCGACGGCGGCGAACGCGATGGACGAGATCTGGGTGCCGTCGACGTTCAACCAGCGGACGTTCGCGGCGAGCGGGATCTTCGCAGACAAGCTGCACGTCCTGCCGCTCGGCGTCGACGCGCGTCGCTTCGATCCCGCGCGCGTCGCGCCGCTCGCGATCGACGGTCGCAAGGGGTTCACCTTTCTGAGCGTCTTCCAGTGGACGCGCCGCAAAGGATGGGACGTCCTCTTGCGTGCGTACCTCGACGCGTTTCGCGCCGATGACGACGTCACGCTCGTGCTCCGCACCTACGCCGGCTCGGGTGTGAGCGCCGCGCCGCGCCTGCGCGACGCGATCGTGAGCCTCGGGCACGACCCCGAGCGCTGCGCCGACATCGTGCTTCTCGACGCTCCGATTCCGGACGCGTTGCTACCGGCGCTTTACGCCGCATGCGACGCCTACGTGTTGCCGAGCCGCGGCGAGGGCTGGGGCATGCCGTACCTCGAGGCGATGGCGATGGGGAAGCCGACGATCGGCACCCGCGCGACCGGCAACCTCGAGTTCATGCACGACGAGAACGCGTTCCTGATCGACGTCGACGGGCTGCGTCCGGTCGACGACGCGCAGCTCCGCGACGACCCGCTCTACGACGGCCAGCTCTGGGCCGAGCCGTCGGTCGCCCACACGACCGAGCTCTTGCACCGCGTGTACGAGGACGCGGGCGAGCGCGGCCGCCGGGGCGCGCGTGCGCGCGCCGACGTCGAGGCGCAGTGGACGGTGCAGCAGCAAGCGGCGCGGATACGCGAGCGACTCGCCGCGATCCAGCCGATCTGCGACGCCCGCCGCCGCGCCGCGCCGCCGCCGCCGAAGCCCGCGACGACTCCGGCCGCTCGTGACGCCGCGACGGCGCGGCGCGTGAGCGTGTCCGGCCGCGTTCACGTCGTGCTCGCCGACGAGGGATGGATCCTCGAGCAGTGTGGGCGCGAGCTCGAGCGCCGGCTTCCCTACGTGCACGTCGGCTCGGCAGCGGACCAGAGCGCGGCGATCAACTACTACGTGAACTACGCCGCCTGGCGCGGGCGCGCGTCGGCGATCGAGGTCGCGCTCTTCACCCACATCGAGGAGCGCGTGCCCGAGGCGGCGGCGCGCTTTTTCGCCGTCGCACACGCGATGACCACGTCCATCTGCATGTCGCGCGTGTACGCCGAGCGTCTCCGTGCGGCGGGTGTGGGCGACGTGCACGAGATCACGCCCGGGGTCGATCTCGACGCCTATCGCCCGATCGTACGCATCGCCGTCGTCGGGCGCACGTACCCGACCGGCCGCAAGGGCGAGGCCCTCGTGCAAGCGGTCATGGACGAGCCGGGGATCGAATGGCACTTCACCGGCGAGGGATGGCCCGGACCCGCCGAGCGCCATCCGCCGGAGCGCATGCCGCAGCTCTACAACGCGGTCGACTACGTGCTCGTGCCGGCGCTCTACGAAGGCGGCCCGATGCCGCTCCTGGAAGCGCTCGCGTGCGGCAAGGAGGTGATCGCCCCGCCGGTCGGGTTCGTGCCGGACTATCCGCACATTCCGTACCGCACCGGCGACGTCGCCGACCTGCGCCGTGTGCTGCGCGAGCTCGTCGCGCGTCGCATGGCGCTCCGCGCTGCCGTCGAGCATCGCAGCTGGGACGCCTGGGCGCGCGCGCACGACGGGCTCTTCCGCCGCATGCTGTGCGAGCGCGACAAGCCGGAGGGCTCGCGGCCCGTGTCGCTGGCGCCGTCCGCGGCAGGTGACGCGCCGACGGCGATCGGGGACCATGTGCGCGGGCCGCAGACCCACACCGCCTCGCCGCCGCGCTCGCAGCCGGCGGACGTCGGCGTCAACGGCACAGGATCTGCCCGCGGTGCCTCGCCGGCTCACGCGCCGCTGCGCGTGCTCCTCGCGCTGCACGCGCCGGAGAGCGAGACGGGTGGCGGTCCGTCGGTGCGCGTGCCGCGCCTCCAGGCAGAACTGCGCGCGCTCGGCATCGACGCCGACGTCACGACGGCCGCGCTGCCCGATCCGCGCGGCTACACGGTGGCGCACGTCTTCAATGTCTGGGACCCAGCGGCGGCGTTGGCACAACTACGGCACTTCCGTGCGTGCGGCGTGCCCGTCGTCTTCTCGCCGATCTATCTCGATCTCTCGGAGCTGACCTGGGCGCAGCGGGCGATCCCGGCCGCCTTCCGGCAGGCATCGTCGGACGAGGAGCTCGCGCGTCACCTCGCATCGATCGCGGACGGCACACTCACGGTCGACGGCCTACGCCGAGCCGAGCGTCACGAGATCGTGCCCGGCTACTTCGCGGCCGTGCGCGAGATGGTCGCACTCGCCGATCATCTGATCGCGCTCAGTCACGTGGAGATCGCGCGCCTCGCCGCGGCCGGCGCACACGACGTGCCGTTCACGCTCGTCCGCAACACCGTCGACGTCGCGCGCTTCGCGGCGGCGACACCGGACGCGTTCACGAGCCGCTACGGCGTGCGCGACTACGTGCTCTGCGTCGGACGCCTGGAGCCGCGGAAGAACCAGCTCATGCTGGCGCAGGCGCTGCGCGCGAGCGGCGTGCCGCTGGTGCTGCTCGGCGCCGTCGCCGACGATGCGTACGCCGCGCTCGTGCGCCGTCACGGCGGCGCCAACGTGCACCTGATCGAGTCCCTGCCGCACGACAGCGACCTCTTGGCGTCGGCGTACGCCGGCGCGCGGGTGTTCGCCTTGCCGAGCTGGTGTGAGGGCGCGCCGCTCAGCGCGCTCGAAGCGGCCGCGACCGGCACGGAGCTCGTCTTGAGCGACCGATCCGCCGAGCCCGAGTACTTCGGCCCCGCCGCCACCTACTGCGACCCCGGCGACATGCAAGCGCTCGGCGAGACCGTCCTCACCGCCTACCATCGCCCCCCCGACGAACCCCGCCGCGCCGAACGCCGCGCCTGCGTCGCCGCCTACACCTGGCAAGACGTCGTCTGCGCGACGCTCGAAGCGTACCGCCACGCCATCGACCACGCCCGCACCCGCCTGCCCGGCGCGACGCGAGCCCTGACAGTCGACTGACCGACGGCGTCGCGGTCTCTGCCGCACGATGCACGGTCTCGCGGTGCACGGCGGCGGTGAGACGGTATCGTCGTCCGCACCCGTGGTGCGCAAACCTACCCTCTTGCGCACGTCGGGTGCGGACGACGATACCGTCTCACCGCCGCCGTGCACCGCGCGCCGCGCGTCAGCGTTCGGATCGCATGAAGACGCCGCGGCCGCTCGTGCCGGCGTAAAGGACGTCGGTGGCCGCGTCGAGCGCGAGCGCCCATACAGTGTCGACGGCAGGCGCGGGCAGGGCGCGCCAGCGCGCGCCGCGATCCGTGCTGACGAACACCTGGCCGCCGCTGCCCCCGGCGTACACCGTTCCGGCGCGCGCCGCCGCTCGTCGCGGCGTAGAGCACGACCGGCGGATGCGACTCGATCGCGAGCGCCTCGACGGTCGGCGACGAGAGGCCGGCGCTCATCGGCTCCCAGCTGCGACCGCCGTCGCGACTGCGGCCGACGCCGGCGCCTGCGGTCGCGCCGTAGATCGTGTCGTGGTCTCGCGGATCGACGAGCAGCGCGACGACGTCGGCGACGCCGATCGGATGCTCGAGCCGGCTCCAGCCGGCACCGCCGTCGGTGGTCGCGAGGATCGCGCCGCCGCCGGTGCCGACGTAGACGCGCGTCGCATCGGTCGGATCGACGCCAATCGCGGACACGAGCGTGGCGGCGGTCGTGCCGGGCAGCGGCATGTCGCGCCACGTCGCGCCGCGATCACGGCTCGCGAAGAGCCGACCGCGGCCGGTGCCGACGTACACGATCGCCGGGTCGTGCGCATCGAGCGCGACAGCGCGCACGTCGACGCGGCCTGCTACGAGCGCCACCGACCGCCAGCTGCTCTCGCCGGGCACGCGCACCCGCAAGCCGCCGTCGCTCGTGCCGGCGTAGAGCGCGGAGGGCGGGCGCGGCTCGAGCGCGAGCGCGCGGACGATACCGGCGGCGGGGCCGAGGGCGATCCATGGGGCCGGTGGTCGCGTGATCCGCCAGGCGGCGACGGCGGCTGCGCCGACGAGGACGAAGGAGACCGCGACGACGGCACGCCGTCGCGCGCGCGTCGTCTCGATGTCCCCTCCTGGGCGACGCTGCGGATCGATCGCGGCGTGCATGCGGCGCGACCGTAGCCGAAGCCAGCGCATGCCGCGAGCGAGCGGTATCGCTCATCCCAAGAGCGGCGAGATGCTGCCGCCCGTTACTCGTGCAGCGCTGCGTCCATGCGCAGGTACGCAGCGCAATTCGTAGTCAAGAGCATCGAAAACTCTAACGTGTTCATGGTATGCGGCTTGCTCCTCGCGGCGACGACGTTCCAACCCGCGATGCAGACAACCGAGGGAGGGGAGACAGTACGATGAGCAGTGAGCAGTCTCGCGATCGCCGCGAACGCATTCGCGGCGCCGATGATTCAACCGGTGCTGCAGCACCAGCTCGCGCTCGACACCTCGGTCGAGTTGGGACGGGGATCGATCTCTCTCATTCCGCTCGACGATCAGGAGCGGACGATCGTTGCGATCGCGGCGACATTCGACGTCAGCAAGTACTGCTCGGCAACGTCGGTCATCGTGAGCGCGCACATCAACGGTTTCGCGGTGGCCTCGCCGTTTCCTGCGTTCGTCGAGAACCACGGCGCCGACGGCTGCATCGCGACCGGCGTCTTTCAAGTCGATCTCGACGCCGCCGAGCTCGTGCATCCCGGCGCGTTCATCGGCCAGCCTCTGAACGTCACGCTGACGTACTGGGGCTGACCGCGGGTGCGTCGCGCGCGTGACGTCAGATCACGCGCAAGAGCGTCGGAGCGAGAAGAGTGCCATGCGATGTGGCAGGTGTGCTGTTGCGCAACCACGGTGGAATACTGGCGTCGCAGCGGCGCGCGCTACGTCATGCGTGTATGACGTCCGCATCCTCCATTAGCGGCGCGGCAACTTTCGCATCGGGTGATGCGATTATCCCGAATCGCCGGGACGTTTTGCCCCCCGGACCCGTGATTGACGCTCAGGACCGAGCCGGGCAGGCTGAAGTGAAGTTCAGGTCGCCAGCGCAGCTACCGTGGGCGTCGGCGACGAGTGAGAAAGGTCGTGACACCGTCTGAAAAACGTTTGATTCGCGCGGAGCGTCGCGCGGAAGAGTACATCACGATCCACGAGTACGATCCGCGCTGGCCGGCGCTGTTCGCCAGTGAGCGCGCCGGGATCACTGGCGCGCTCGGCGAAGCGATCGCGATCGAGCACATGGGCAGCACCGCCGTACCGGGGCTCGAGGCGAAGCCGATCGTCGACATCATCGCGTGCGTCGCGCACCTGCCGCTCAGCGACGATCAGGTTCGCGCGCTGAACGCGCTCGACTACGAGTACCTGGGTGAGTCGGGCGTGCCCGGGCGCGCGTATTTTCGCAAGCGCGAGCCGCAGCCGTTCTACCTGCACATCGTGCAGTACGAGAGCAGCCTCTGGGACCACAACCTGCTGTTCCGCGACTATCTGCAGGCGCACCCGGAGGAAGCGCGACGGTACGGGTCGTTGAAGCGTAAGCTCGCGGGCGATGCCGGCCACAGCCTGCTCGTGTACTCGGATCGGAAGAGCCGCTTCATCTCGCGCACGCTCGAGCGCGCGCGCGAGTGGCGGCGCGACGCGCAGCAGGACTGACGCGCGGTCAGTTGTTCGCGGCAGATCGGGGACGACTGCCGCGTGTCAATTGCTCGGCGGCAGGCCTGGGACGACGATCGGCGGCGCGAGGCGCCCGCGGTTGACGATCGGCTCCTGTGTCTCGGCGGCGCCGTGCGCGGGATCGTCGGCGGTGCCGTGCGCGGGATCGTCGGCGGTGCCGTGTGCCGGATCGTCGGCGGCGCTGTGTGCGGGATCGTCGGCGGCACTGCGCGCGGGATCGGCGGCGGCGTTGCGCGCGGGATCGTCGGCGGCGTTGCGCGCGGCAGCATCGGCCGCGGCATCGCTCGGTCGCGTGGACGCATCGTGGCCGCCGCGCTCACTCGCCTCTTTCCCGCCGTGCGGCGCGTCGGTGCGACGCGCGAGAATGCTGAGGCGGCGATTCTCGTCGGCGAGGGGATCCTCGGGCTTCAGCAGCTTCGTGTCGGCGTAGGCGGTCACGCGCAGCACCTGCTGCGGGTAGAGTCCGCGCGCCTCCATCACCTGCCGCGCGGCGTTCGCCCGCGCGTACGACAGATCCCAATTGCTCTGTTGCGCACTCGCGGCGAACGGCCGTGCGTCGGTGTGGCCGCCGATCTCGATGCGATTCGGGAGCGTGCCGAGCTTCTCGGCGAGCTCGCCCAGCAGCGCCACCAACGCCGGCTTCAATCCGGCGCTGCTGACGTCGAAGAGGAGATCCTTCCGACCCTCGGCGCCGGAATCGACGACCTCGATCTCCAGGCCTTCCTCCGTCACCTGCAGGTGGACGTTGTCGCGGATGCCCGCGAGACCGGGATCGCGATCGAGCGCTTGCTGAATCGCTTTCGCGTGGCCGCGCAGCGCTTCGAGCTCGTCGCCGGCGCCGGAGATGACGGTGGCCGATGCGTCGAGGACGTGCGCCTTCTTGCTCTTGACCGTCTGCGTCTGGCTGCCGAGGAGCGAGCCGCCCGAGAACACGCTCGCGTTCCGGAAGTAGCGGGCGATGTCCTGGCGCACCTGGAGGTCGGCTTGCGTCAGCAGCCAGAGCACCATGAAGAGCGCGAACATGCAGGTGATGAAGTCCGCGTACGCGACCTTCCACGCGCCGCCGTGATGGCCGCCGCCATGTGCGGCCTTGCGCTTGATCTTGATGATGACCTGCGGCTTCGCGCTGGCCACGTCGCCCCTCAGGTCGTGGCGGCCGCTTTCGCGGCCTTGATCGCCTCGTCGGTCTCGTCGCTCGACGGCCGGACCGCGCCGAAGATCGCCTTGCGCGCAAACTCGACGGCGACGATCGGCGACGTAGATAGCGCGTCGAGGCGACGCCCTGAATCTCGACGTTGGTCGCGATCGGGTTCAGCACGCCGTACGACATGAGCACGCCGAGAAACGTGCCGACGAGCGCGGCGCCGATCTTGTGGCCGATCTCTTCGGGGCCGGCGTCGAGCGAGCCCATCGTGATGATGATGCCGAGGACGGCGGCGACGATGCCGAGGCCGGGGAGAGAATCGCCGGTCTTCTGGATCAAGCCGACCGGAATCACCGCCTCCTCGTGATGGGTGTCGAGCTCGGAGTCGAGGAGCACGTCGAGCTCCTCGGCGCTCGCGGTGCCGTTCACGACTTGCTTGAGGGCGTCGCGAAAGAAATCGACGGCGTGGTGGCGCTTCAGGAAGCCGGGATACTTGGAGAAGATCGCGCTCTTCTCGACCTCCTGCACGTGCTCGTCGAGGGCGACGGCGCCGTTCTTGCGAAGAAACTGGTACACCTCGTACTGCAGCTTCAAGAGATCGAGGTAGTCGGCTTTGGTCGGGCTCGAGCTCGCGAACGAGCCGGCGATCGCCTTCGCGACTTGTCCGAACGCCTTGCCGGGTGCGGCGACGAGCAGCGAGCCGATCGCGGCACCGAAAATGATGACGAGCTCAGCGGGCTGGATGAGAACGTGCAGGGGGCCGTTCTCGAAGAGGTATCCTCCGATCACTCCCCCGAGGACGATGACGAGTCCGATGAGCGTGAACATAGGTCGCGACGGGGACGGAGCTCTCCCGCCGCTCCGCCGTCGTGGGGTTTTCGGTGTGTTACGCCGAAAACTTGAGCGGCCGCGCCCTCAGGGCGCGCAGGCGGTGCTGCAATCTTTGCCGCTCCCGACGGTACCGCCGCCCTTCGTGCAACCCTCGGCATTCGTCGCCAGGCGGCAGACCGGGATGACGCAATCGCGTAACGTGTCGCAGGGCTTTTGGGTACGCGCACACGTCCCCTCCTGCTTGCCGTCGCCGGGATGGGGATCGTTCAGACAGTCGCGTTGGCGGGGAAGACAGCAGGTGACGGCGTCGCGCTCGCCACAGCTGGAGCGGCTCATGGCGCGATGCAGGCTGAGGACGCACGTGCGCGGCACCGGTCCGCACTGCTCCCTGCCGTCGCTGCCACGGTGACACGCGCTCAGCTCGCGCAGCTTGTCGCCGATGCAGCGCGCGTGCGCGGCGCGGTTTTCCGCGGTCGCGCACGGGCAGGCGGTCTCGAGCTGCGCGCGCACGGTGTTCTGCACCTCGTCGCAGTGTTGACGGTCGGCCAATTGCGCCGCCCCCGCCGTCGAGCCGACCGCGGTGATCAGGAGTGCCGCCAGAATCGCCAGGTATCGCATTCTCACCATACCTCCGGAGCCTGTCTGGCTATCGCATGCGTGTTACGCGGATGTCCACTGTGCCGCTTTACTGACAGGTGCGCGGCGTCGGCGTCGCGAGTTCACGAGCGAATTTCACTCGTGCAAGGTGGCATATCAGTTGCTTCCGTCCCGGCCAGCGCGGATGTCCCGCGCAATTCAGCGAGGAGTGTTCATGGAAGCCGACAACATTCGCAACCTGCGTCGCAACCTCGGCATGACTCAAGAGGAGTTCGCGCACCGGCTCGGCATCACTGTCGCGACCGTCAATCGTTGGGAGAACGGTCACAACAGTCCGACGCGGTTGGCGCGCAAAGCCCTCTACGATCTCGCTGCCGAGGGTGGCATTCGTGGTCCGCAGCTGAACACGCCGTCGGAAGGCTGACGCCGCAGCGGATGTTGTCGCACGCGTTCGCGACTCGCGCCCAGGCGGTGCGCTCGCGACGCGTGCCGACAGATCAGCGGCGTCCGCCCGATGGACGGAAGTGAGCGAAGCTCTCGCTTCCGGGGCGGATCGCTTTGGTGCTGAAGAACGGCGCCGGTTTCGTCGGAAACCACAGCCGCTCGTGGGTGCGCTTCACGCGCTCGCGTAGCCGCGCCCGATCACGCGCGTTTTCGACCGCGCGGCGAATCTCCTCGACCGAGACTTCCATCGTCGCCTGCTGCGTCCCCTGCACGAGCTGCAAGGTGAGCAGCGGATCCTGCGGCGACGGTCCGTCCTGCACCTGGAGTTGAATCTTCTTGTCGACGGTGCGGACGATTCTCCGCAGCTGGTGGTGCGCCTCGGTCTCGAGATCCTGATGTCGCATCCGGCGGAGTGTAGGGGCCGCCGGGGAACCCGTCAAGGCGCGGGCGGCTGAACGCGCGTTACGCCGAGGCGCCGCCATCGAGCGGGTACCCGGCCTTCGTCCAGGCGTCGAAGCCGCCATCGAGGGCGACGGCGCGCATGTAGCCCATCGTCCGCAGCGTCGCCGCCGCCAGCGTGGAGATCTTGCCGAACTGGCAGTAGACGAGGATGCGTAGCGTGGGGTCGGGCAGCTCCTTGTCGACGCGCAGCTCGAGCTGGCCGCGCGGGATGTGGCGCGCGCCCGGCAGATGTCCCTTCTCGAACTGATCGCGCTCGCGGACGTCGAGCAGGAGGAGATCGCAGCGGCCGTGCTCGAGGCGCTCGCGCAGCTCCTCGAGTCCCATGAACGGCAACCCACGCGCCGCTTCCGCCATCAACTGGCTCACCGTCTTGCCGCCGGAGCGGTTCGTCCTGAGCGCCTCGCTCAGGTGCTCGGGCATCGCGAGATCGAGCCCGCGCATCAGCTCGACGAACGCCGCGCGCTCCTTCCTTTGCAGGCGCGGGTTCGCGGCTTTCTCCGCGCCGATCGTCGTCGACGTGCGTCCTTTGTAGTCGTGCGCCGGGAAGACCTGCGTCGCGTCATCGAGACGCAGAAGCTTGCCGAAGAGGCTCTCGTGCAGCGCCTCGGGGTCGCCGGTCGGGAGATCGGTGCGGCCGGTCGCGCCGATCAAGAGCGTATCGCCGGTGAGCACGCGGTCGTCGAGGACGAGGCACGTCGAGTCCTCGGTGTGACCCGGGGTGTGCAGCACGCGCATGCGCAGCCGCCCGCAGATCAGCGACTCGCCGTCGTCGACGCGCACGTCGACGAACGGCGCCGCGCTCATCCGATGCATCACGATACGCGCCCCGATCGTCCGGCCGAGCTCGCGCGCCGCCGAGAAATGATCGGCGTGGGTGTGGGTCTCGACGACGTAGTGGATGCGGATACCCCGTTCCGAGGCGAGCGCGAGATAGCGATCGACCTGATCGAGAGCGGGATCGACGAGCATGCCGGCGCGCGTGTCTTCGCAGCCGATGAGATACGAGAGGCAGCCGCCGGAGCGCACTTGTTCGAACAGCATGGCGCATGGTGCGCGTGATGGGCGCCGACCGTCAAGGGTCCTGGGCAGTACCCTCCGCGCCTCGTCTGACTCGCAACTCGCGTACGAGGTTGCGTGCGTCCGCTGGGCGCGCAAAGTGGGGCCGTGACTTCCACGCGGGCGCAGCGCGCCGCTGTACGCCTCGAGGCCGCGCCGCCGCTCGCCGCACTGCAAAGCGGTCCGATGCCGGCGCGGGTCGGCAACGTGCTCGTCGGGACGGCGTCGTGGACGGAGCGGACGCTGCTCGAGAGCGGGGCGTTCTACCCGCCCGGCGTGACGGCGCCCGCCGACCGCTTGCGCTACTACGCGCGCCACTTCCCCGTCGTCGAGGTGGACGCGACGTTCTATGCGCTCCCCGCGGAGCGGATGGCACGGGCGTGGGTCGAGCGCGTGCCCACAGATTTCGTCTTCGGCGTGAAGGCGTTCGCGGCGCTCACCCAGCACCCGTTCGTGCCCGCGCGTCTGCCGCCCGATCTCCGGACGGCGATCGGCGCCACGCTGGCGCGCCGGCCGCGCGTCTATGCGCGCGAGCTCCCGGCCGAGGTCGACGCGGAGATGTGGCGACGATTTGCGTCGGCGCTGACGCCGCTTCACGACGCCGGTCTCCTCGGCTACGTGCTGCTGCAGTTCCCGAAATGGTTTCCGCGCTCGCGCACGAGCCTCGCGTATTTGGAATCCTGCGCGACCCGGCTCCCGTACCCGTTGGCGATCGAGTTCCGCGATCCGAGCTGGTTCGTCGAGGGGCGCGCCGAGCGTACGTTCGGCTTTCTGCGCGCCCGCGGGCTCGCGTACGTCTCGGTCGACGAGCCGCAAGGTACGCCGGCGAGCGTGCCCCCGCTCGCCGAAGCGACGAGCGACGAGCTCGCCGTCGTGCGCTTCCACGGCCGCAATCGCGACGCCTGGAACCGCCAAGGCGTGAGCACGGTCGAGAAGTTCGGGTATCAGTACACACATGACGAGCTACGCGAGTGGCGGCCGCGGATCGAGGGGCTCGCGAAGCAGTCGCGGCGGGTACTGGTGCTCATGAACAACTGCCGCAACCAGTACGCGGTGCAGAACGCCAAAGAGCTCGCGACGATCCTCGCCGCGGGCCCGCTCACGGCGCGAAGGTGATCTCCACCCTCGTCGTCGCGCCGGCGGCGACCTCGATCTCCTGCTGCCGTTTCCCGAGACGCGGATGCCACGCGGCGAGCGTGTACTGGCCCGCCGGGACGCGCCCGAGCGTGAACGCCCCGTCCAGACCCGTCACGGCGAAGTACGGATGGTCGACGACGCCGAGCGCCGCTCGCATCCAGGGGTGGACGTCGCACTGCACGCCGACCGGCACCTCGGCCGTCGGCACCGTGATCGTGCGCCGGGCGCCGCGGACGGCGAGCCCGAAGTTCCACGGCGACGACTTCGCGGGCGTGCCGTGCACGTTGTGGAGGGTGTCGTCGCTGTTGACGAACTCGATCCGCTGCCCGGCGCGCGCGCCGACGACGCGCGGCTCGAAGACGCAGCCGCGCTGATCGACGACGACTGGCGTCTCCGGCACCGCGAAGACGCCATCTTCGAGCCCGCGGACGATCCAGACGAACGCATCCGCGAGCATGTCGCCGTCGCCGCGCACGTCCTCGACGTCGAGCCCGTCCGGATGCGCCGCTGCGCACGTCGCATCGCTCGTGACCTGGACGTGGCGCCGCGGCGGCTTCGTGCCGCGAACGTGCAGGTACCCGGCGATCGATCCCGTCGTCGCCGCGTCGAGCGGCGTTGGCGTGCGGTACGGCTCCGGGCCGGCGCCCGGCGTGCGCTCGCATCCGCCGGCGATCGCGAGCGCGACGGCGAGCGGTGCGAGCGCGACGACGACCGGCGCGCGCGCGGCGCGTCGGCGGTGGGGCGTCGGCCTTGATTGCGCCCCCGTCTCTGGCACTCTGCGACCGCGAGGCAGCACACGCGCCGACATACGGGAGCGGAGCCTATGACGAAACGAATGCGAGTGGCAGGGTGGTGGATGGTCGTGGTCGCGATCGCGGCGACGACGTGTCGGCACGAAGCGGAGCGCCGCCAGCCGACGCCGCTCGATCTCACGACGGTCGGCGTGATCGAGGGCGAGGTGCGCTTCCCCGGGACGCCGCCTCCGGCGACCGTCGTCGACATGTCGAGCGCGAAGGACTGCGCGGTGCCGAACCCGCGTGCCGTCCAGACGGACGACGTCCTCGTGCGCGACGGCAAGGTGCAAAACGCGATCGTCGCGATCACCAGCGGGCTCGGCGATCGCATCTTCGCCGTGCCGCAGACGCCGGTCGTCGTCGATCAGCGCGGGTGCCTCTTCAGCCCGCGCGTCGTCGCCGCGCAAGCAGGGCAGCCCGTCAAGTTCTTGAACAGCGATCCGCTGGCGCACAACGTCCACGGCTCGCCGCCGAAGTCCTCGGGATGGAACTTCAGTCTCGGCTTGAAGGGCGCCGAGCGCACCGTCGACGTCGACACCCCGCAGCCGGTGATCCCGATCCGCTGCGACATCCATCCGTGGATGCAGGCGTACCTCGGCGTCTACGACCATCCGTACTTCATGGTGACCGGCGCCGACGGCCGCTTCACGCTGAAGGACGTGCCGCCCGGGACGTACGTCGTCGAGGCGTGGCACGAGCGCTTCGGCAGCCGCACTGCCAACGTGACGCTCGGACCGAAAGAGACGCAGACCGTCGCCTTCACGTTCGGTGCGAGCTGAGCGCGCTGCGCGGCGCGCCGCGGCCGTCCCGCGGCGCGGCGGCGTCGCGGGGCGTATACGGACGCCGCCGCCGCGGCGCGACTCAGAAGCCTTTCACGTTCTTCGCGCGGTCGTAGATGTGGTACGTCATCGCCCAGCCGATCGCGACGATGATCGTCAGCATGACCGGTGTCCACGACGCGGCCCACGTCGCGTGCTGGTTGATCATCATGAAGACGAGCGGCACCGACATGTAGGTGTTGTGCCGCGAGCGGCTGCCGGCGAGGGCGACGATCGCCGCGTCGGGCGCCGTGCCGTTCTTCGTCGCGGTGATGATCGTCCGCTGCGACGGCCAGATACGGAACCATACATTGAATGCCATCGTCGTCCCGAGCAGCGCGCCGAAATGGATCGCGGTGCCGCGGTAGCTCATCCCCGCGAAGCGGTCGAAGAGGACGAGCAGCACGAACGCGATGCCGAGGCCGCCCCAGAAGAGCGCCGTTGGATCCTTCAGCGGTCCGCTGACGAGCCAGTCGTAGATGAAGGGCGCGATGAACACGAGCAGGATCATGAGCAGCATCGGTGCCGTCCAGTTGCGGACGCCACCCGGGAAGATCGCGCCGGCGTGGTAGTACACGAGCAGCAGCAGCAACACGCCGGTCACCCACGTGAACGCCGCGCCCCAGCGGAACCAATACAGCGCCCGCGGCATCAGCTCGGGAACGACCTTCTTCTTGGTCTCCGCGTCCATCGTCGCCGCGAAGTACCCGTTCACCCAGTTGAAGAAGTACAGAAGTCCGATCCAGAGAATACCGAAAAACACATGCAACCAGCGAAACAGCGACTCGATCAAGTTCATCACATCCATGTGAAACCTCCTCCTGCCTGATCGCCGCCGTGCTTATGAGCCGCCTCTTTCCTTGTCAAGGAATCGGCGGAGCGGAGGTGCCGCGCCGCTACGCGTCGTCGCCGCGCGTCGTCGCCGCGCGTCGTGGTGCGCACGCGCTTCACGCTGGCGCGTCGCGCGCTGGTGCGGTAAACGAAGCGAGTAGTCGACCGGCCGGAGAGGTGGCCGAGTGGTCGAAGGCGCACGCCTGCTAA
>VBKW01000240.1 GCA_005879405.1 Deltaproteobacteria bacterium | reverse complement strand
TCGTGTACACGACCGGGAAATCGAGCTGCGCCTCGCCGGCGCCGAGATCGATGAAGAGGTCGTACACCTCGTCCAGCACCTCCGCGAGCCGCGCGTCGCTGCGGTCGATCTTGTTGATGCAGAGGACGGCGGGGAGCCCGAGCTCGAGCGCCTTCTTCAAGACGAAGCGGGTCTGCGGCAGCGGCCCCTCGGAGGCGTCGACGATGAGAAGAATGCCGTCCACCATCGTCAGCGTGCGCTCGACCTCGCCGCCGAAGTCGGCGTGGCCCGGCGTGTCGACGATGTTGATCTTCACCCCGCGGTACGTGACCGCGGTGTTCTTGGCGAGGATCGTGATGCCGCGCTCGCGCTCGAGGTCGTTCGAGTCCATCACGCGCTCGACGACGATCTCGTTGGCGCGAAAGATGCCGCTCTGGTGCAGCATCGCGTCGACCAGCGTCGTCTTGCCGTGGTCGACGTGCGCGACGATCGCGATGTTCCGCACGTCGGCGCGGACTCCTGCGCTGGCCGCCCCCTCGACGCGCGTCGCGCTGCCCCGTGACATCTGGTGACTATTTCGGCGGCTCGGCAAGCTGTCAAGCGAGCGGCGCACGCGCGCGACGCCCACGCCGCGCGTCCGGCCGCGGCGACGCTCGCGGAGCGCCGGCCGCTCTGGTAACTGATCGCGATGGCCGCACGGCATCGTCTCGACCTACGCGGGATCGCCTGTCCGCTCAGCTGGGCGAAGGCGAAGATGGCGCTCGCGGAGCTGGCGCCGCGCGAGCTGCTCGAGGTCGTGCTCGACGATCCCCGCGGAGCACGCGATCTACCCCGCGCGGCAGAAGCCGAAGGCCATCAAGTCGTCACTCACGACGGCGGCGACGGGCGCTGGGTCATCGTCATCGAGAACTGACGCGCTTGACCGCGGCGAGCGAGCGGCAGTAGCGTCGCCTCGTGGCACCGGGCCCGCGCCAGACGGCGCATGCGGCTCCCCCTGCGGCGCCGCTCGAGCTGAACGTTTTCCGCCAGATGGCGGAGATGTCGGGCGACGCGTTCTATCTCGTCGACTCCTCGGGACGGTTCCTCTACGTCAACGACCGCGCGGTGACGCACAGCGGGTACAGCAAGGCCGAGCTGTACCGCATGACCGTCTCCGATCTGAATCCCGAGTATCCGCCCGAACGCTTCCGCGAGTTCACGGCCGCGATGGAGCACGGCACCGCGCCGCCGCAGTTCGAGACGATCACGCGCTGCAAGGACGGCACGATTGCGCCGATCGCGCTCAGCGTCGCCCGCATCGACGTCGGCGACCGCTTCTATCTCTTCGGCGTCGTGCGCGACATCACCGAGCGCAAGCGACTGGAGGCGACGCAGCGCAATCTCACGCGACGTATCCTCCACACGCTCGAGGCCGAGCGCCAACGCGTCGCGCGCGAGCTGCACGACGACGTCGGCCAGGCACTCGCGACCGTCGGTGTCCTGCTGCACACGCTATACGGCAGCGCGGACTCGGTGCCGCCGCGGGCGCGACGCGCGCTCGCCGCGACACACGCGACGATCGGCCAGATCACGGAGTCCGTCGCTCGTCTCGTCCGCGATTACCATCCCGCCGAGCTCCTCGGGCTCGGTCTCGAGGATACGATCCGAACGCGTGCCCACGAGTTCGCGCGCCGCCACGGGCTCACGTTGCGGATGTCGACGGCCGCCGTGACCGGTCTTCTGCCCGCCGAGCACGAGCTGCACGTGTACCGTATCGTGCAAGAGGCGCTCGCCAACGTCGCACGGCACGCCGCCGCGCAGCGGGTGGCGGTGCGTCTCGCGCGCGAGCGCCGCCGCGTCGTCGCCGTCGTTCGTGACGACGGCGCCGGCCTCCGCGGCGATCCGACGCAGGCGTCGGGTCTGGGCTTCGTGACGATGCGTGAGCGCGCAGAGCTGATGGGCGCCGAGCTCACGATCCACAGCGCGCCGCGTGGTGGGACGGAGGTGCGCGTGAGCGTGCCGATTCCCGAGGAGGCGCCTTCGGCCGCGCATCTCGAACCCGAACTGCTCGCCGACGAGGACGTCGCAGAGCCTCTCGCACCCGTGGCGCCGGCAACGAGCACGCAGACCGAACCGGACGACACGGGCGGAGACCTGCTCGCGCCTCTCGAGCTCGGCGTCTTCCGGCGGATGGCCGACATGTCGATCGAGGCGTTCTACGTTACCGACTACGAAGGCCGCTTCCGCTACGTCAATCAACGCGCGCTCGACCTCACCGGCTACACCTGGGAGGAGCTGCAAGAGATGCGGACGATGGATCTCGATCCGGACTATCCGCTCGAGCGCTACCAGGAGACGATCGACGCCCTCGCGAACAGCGGTCCATTGCCGCTCGTCGAGACCCGCACGCGGCGCAAGGACGGCGCGTTTTTCCCGGTCGAGGTCAGCGTCGGGTTGTTCGACTCGAACGGCGAGCGCTACGCGTTCGGCGTCGTGCGCGACATCAGCGCCCGCATGCAGATCGAGACGGCGCAGAAGACCTTCACCCAGCGCATGCTGCGGACGCTCGAGGCGGAGCGCCAGCGCGTCGCCAGCGAGCTCCACGACGACGTCGGGCGCGCGCTCGCGACCGTCGGCGAGTTGCTCGCGTCGCTAGAGCGCCCCGCCGAGCCGATCGCCGACGACGCACGGCCGGCGCTCGCGGCGACGCTCGCCACGATCCGCGGCATCACGGAGTCCGTGGCCCGGATCGTGCGCGACTATCACCCGGCGGAGCTCGTCGGGCAGGGCCTCGAGGAGACGCTGCGAACCCACGCGCAGCAGTTCGCACAACGGCACACGCTGGCGCTCGATCTGCGGACGACGGACGTCCGTGGTCTCCTCGACCGCGAGCACGAGCTCCATCTCTTCCGCATCGCGCAAGAGGCGCTCGCGAACGTCGCACGGCACGCGCGCGCGACACACGTCGCGATCCGCCTCCGGCGCGAGCACGACGGCGTCGTCTTGGTGGTGCGCGACAACGGTGTCGGCCTCGTCCGTGAGCGCACCGCTGGCCTCGGCCTCGTGACGATGCGGGAGCGTGCCGAGCTGATGCGCGCCCGTTTGCGCATCCGCGCGCTGCCGTCGCGCGGCACGGAGGTGCGGCTGACGGTGCCGGTCGCGGGCGAACGGACCGACGAGCGCCGCAGCGCCTCAGGATCGCGGCGGATCTGAGTCGCGCCGCCCAGCGAGCACGCGCTCCATCACGGCGCGGGCGCGGCGTTGATGGTACGCGATCGCATCCGAGGGATAGCGGTGCGCGCGGCCGTAGACGCATGCGAGGCGGGCGTGACAGCCGTCGTCGCAGCGCCCCGTCTCCGCGACGCGATACGCGGCGCAGCTCTCGGCGCTCCAGCCCGATACGCTCACGGCCGCAGTCGGGCACGCGGCGATGCACGGGCGTTCGTGGCACCCGGTGCACGGGTCGAAGCCGGCGGCCGGACGTGCCGCGCTCGTCGGCACGTCGAGGAGGAGCGCGCCGCGGAGCGCGATCCACGGCCCGAACTCCGGATGCAGGAGCACGCCGACGAGGCTCCGTCGGCCGAGTCCCGCGGCCTCCGCCAAGTGGACGAACGAGAGCGGCGGCTGGAACGGCGCAGAAGACCTTCACCCAGCGCATGCTGCGGACGCTCGAGGCGGAGCGCCAGCGCGTCGCCAGCGAGCTCCACGACGACGTCGGGCGCGCGCTCGCGACCGTCGGCGAGTTGCTCGCGTCGCTAGAGCGCCCCGCCGAGCCGATCGCCGACGACGCACGGCCGGCGCTCGCGGCAACGCTCGCCACGATCCGCGGCATCACGGAGTCCGTGGCCCGGATCGTGCGCGACTATCACCCGGCGGAGCTCGTCGGGCAGGGCCTCGAGGAGACGCTGCGAACCCACGCGCAGCAGTTCGCACAACGGCACACGCTGGCGCTCGATCTGCGGACGATGGACGTCCGTGGTCTCCTCGACCGCGAGCACGAGCTCCATCTCTTCCGCATCGCGCAAGAGGCGCTCGCGAACGTCGCACGGCACGCGCGCGCGACACACGTCGCGATCCGCCTCCGGCGCGAGCACGACGGCGTCGTCTTGGTGGTGCGCGACAACGGTGTCGGCCTCGTCCGTGAGCGCACCGCTGGCCTCGGCCTCGTGACGATGCGGGAGCGTGCCGAGCTGATGCGCGCCCGTTTGCGCATCCGCGCGCTGCCGTCGCGCGGCACGGAGGTGCGGCTGACGGTGCCGGTCGCGGGCGAACGGACCGACGAGCGCCGCAGCGCCTCAGGATCGCGGCGGATCTGAGTCGCGCCGCCCAGCGAGCACGCGCTCCATCACGGCGCGGGCGCGGCGTTGATGGTACGCGATCGCATCCGAGGGATAGCGGTGCGCGCGGCCGTAGACGCATGCGAGGCGGGCGTGACAGCCGTCGTCGCAGCGCCCCGTCTCCGCGACGCGATACGCGGCGCAGCTCTCGGCGCTCCAGCCCGATACGCTCACGGCCGCAGTCGGGCACGCGGCGATGCACGGGCGTTCGTGGCACCCGGTGCACGGGTCGAAGCCGGCGGCCGGACGTGCCGCGCTCGTCGGCACGTCGAGGAGGAGCGCGCCGCGGAGCGCGATCCACGGCCCGAACTCCGGATGCAGGAGCACGCCGACGAGGCTCCGTCGGCCGAGTCCCGCGGCCTCCGCCAAGTGGACGAACGAGAGCGGCGGCTGGAGATCGTCGAAGGGCAGCCGGGGAACGCCGGCGACGCCGCAGCGTGCAAGGACGGGAAGCACGGTCGTGGCCATCAGCTCGCGCGTGAAGTCGTCGAGCGGATGCTCCCGCGCCGCAGCCTCGGGAGAACGGCCGATGTGATCGCGGAACGCGGCCCAGAACCCGCCGCCGCCGTTCCCGAGGACGACGATCGAAGACGGCATCGTGCCGAGCCGGTACGCCGGCGGCACGAGCGCCTCGTACGCCGCCGGCCGTGCGACACCGACGAGATTCAGCCCGAACGGCGCGACGGCGTCGCCGATCGCGGCGACGAGCGCGTCGGCGCCGAGCCGCATCGTCAACGGGCCGCGCGCTCCTCGAGCCGGCGTATGCGCGCCGAGATCGACGCGAGCGCGAAGAGCATCGCACCTCCGACGATGCCCCCGGCCCCGCAGACGACGGCCGCGGCGACGGTCGCCGCATGACGCGATAAGGCCATGTTGTACTCCGCCTCGAAGAGCACGTTGTCGGCATGGCGCTCGAGCGCGGCCGCCTTGCGGTAGTAGTCCTCGTCGTTGAGGACGGCGCGGGTCGCGACCACCGAGGTGAACACCCCGACGACCAAGAGAACGGCGGCGAGCACACGCAACACGCGGCTCACGACGCGGATACCACTTCGGGTCGACGTGCCATGCCCGCAGCATACGTCGCCGACGCGCCGACCGGCAATGGACCCGCCGCGGGTCGCCCGTCGATCAGTACCGCACGGGTATACGAACGCGTTCGCGCGCGAGCTGCGGCGTTCAGCAATCCCAGCGGTACACGGCGACGGCGGCCCGGCGCGCCGGATCGTAGCACCGCCACTTCGCCGCCGGCGCCTCGCCGGCCGGAATGCGGCGGAAGCCCTGGCGCTCGAAGAATTGGCCGACGCGCTCCTGGGTCGTGCACGCGAAGAGATACGCGAGGTCCAAGCGCCGCGCCTCGGCCTTCATGCAATCGACGAGCTTCACCCCGACGCCTTCGCCCTTGAAGCGGGTGATCGTGTAAAGACCGACGATCTCGCCCGCCCGCTCCGCCGCGTACCCGTCGCGTTGCAGCGCACAGACACCGGCGAGGTGGTGCGCGCCGATCGTCGCGCCGTAGCCGGAGATCAGGATGCGGCCGATCTCGTCGGCGTCGCGGTATTTCAAGTACCCCTCGCTCTGCCCGCGCTCGAGCAGCTTCTCGACCTCATGGTAGTCGTCGAGCGCGAGCGGGGCGACGCGACAATAGTCCTCGCGGGTGAAGAGCGTTCCTGAGCCCTCGTAGGTGAAGAGCTCGCGCGCGACGCCGTCGAGCGGAGCCAGGTTCACCGACGTGATGCCGGCGAGCAAGGCCTCGCGAATCGCCGCGAGCAGCGGGCGGCGTGCGCCGAGCCCGGCCGACTCGGCCTCGCCGCGCCGGAGCAGCGCCTCCATGACCGACTCGTCCATGAACGACAAGACCGACGGCGCGTCGGGCGGCTGCACGCCGCCGTCCGAGTCAACGACGACGAGCTTGTGCACCCGCAGCCGCGCGCCGAGCCGTTGCGCGAAGTCGACGAGACGCTCCGGGCCGACGTCGAGGCAGCACGCGACGAGGAGCGGCTCGGCACGGAGCACGCGCCACACGCCGAGCAGCAGCGGCTCCGCGATCGGCGCGTCGACCTCGGCCGCCGCGAGCGTCAACACGGGAGCATCCTCACCGGCCAGCGGCCGTGCGACGAACGGCAGCGACGGCTGCGCCGACGACGCCGCGAGCGCGCGATCGAGGGCACGCAGCCCGGCGCGGCCGCGGGCGGCGCCGCCGCCGAGGAGGACGATGACGCGGGTGTCGTTCAGGAGGAGATCACGCGCGACTTCGCCGAGCAGGCGCAGGCGCTCGGGCACGGCGTCGTGGTACACCGCGAACGCGAGCGTCCGGCCGCGGAACTCGTCGAGGTAGAACTCCTTCTCACTGAACGCGGTCTCGCGACGTCCACGCGCCATCTCCGCGGACGTACCACGGCGCGCCGCGGGTTGCACCGGCGGACGTTCTGCGCGCGGCGGGTGTGGGGACGGCGTCGCCCGCTGCACCCGAC
>VBKW01000239.1 GCA_005879405.1 Deltaproteobacteria bacterium | reverse complement strand
TGCTTGCGTTTGTGGGGGCGTGAACTTAGGAAGGGCGGCGTGCGCGCGCTCGGAGGCGGGAGGATGAAGCGGGCGGCGGCGGGCACGCTCGTGCTGATCGTGGGCGTCGCGGCAGCACGCGTCGTGGACGCGGACACGGCGGCGCACGCGACGACCCCGACGTATACGGCGGACGCGCGTGCTGCGCGTACGGGCGACGGCGTGTCGCCGTTCGTGCGGCGCCCGCCGGGTGGGCAAGGGCCTCGACGGGCGCCCGCGGCGCGGCCTTCTCC
>VBKW01000238.1 GCA_005879405.1 Deltaproteobacteria bacterium | reverse complement strand
AGACGGCGACCGGCTTCGTCATCGATGACGTGATGAACGCCGCCGCCTCCTCCTCCGCGCTGCCGCCGATCTCGCCGATCAGGATCACGCCCGCGGTTCCCGGGTCGTTCTGGTACAGGCGCAGCACGTCGATGAAGCCGGTGCCGATGATCGGATCGCCGCCGATCCCGACGCACGTCGACTGGCCGATACCGAGCTTCGTCAGCTGGTGCACCGCCTCGTACGTGAGCGTGCCGCTGCGCGAGACGACGCCGATCGTGCCCGGCTTGTGGATGTATCCCGGCATGATCCCGATCTTGCACTCGCCCGGCGTGATCACCCCCGGGCAGTTCGGGCCGACGAGACGCGTCTTCTTGCCTTCGAGGTAACGCGCGCAGCGCACCATATCGAGGGTCGGCACGCCCTCGGTGATGCAGATCGCGAGCGCCAGCTCGGCGTCGGCGGCTTCCATGATCGCATCGGCCGCGAACGGCGGCGGTACGAAGATGCAGGTCGCCGTGGCGCCGGTCGCGCGCACCGCCTGCTCGACGGTGTCGAAGATGGGAATGCCCTCGAGATCGGTGCCGCCCTTTCCCGGCGTCACGCCGCCGACGATCTGCGTGCCGTACTCGCGACACGCCTTCGCGTGGAACTGCCCAGTGGCGCCCGTGATCCCTTGGATGATGACGCGCGTGTTCTTGTCGACGAGGATACTCACCGCTTGCCTCCCGCCGCCGCGACGGCGAGGCGGGCGCCTTCGGCCATGTCGGCGGCGGTCTGGATGGCGAGGCCCGACTCGGCGAGGATCTGCTTGCCGCGCTCGACGTTCGTGCCTTCCATGCGGACGACGAGCGGCACCTTCAGGCCGACGTCGCGCGCCGCTTGCACCACGCCCTCCGCGAGGACGTCGCAGCGCAGGATGCCGCCGAAGATGTTGATGAAGATCGCGCGCACGCTGGCATCGGAGAGAAGAATGCGAAACGCCTCGCGGACTTTCGCCGCGTCGGCGCCGCCGCCGACGTCGAGGAAGTTCGCGGGCTCGCCGCCGGCGTATTTCACGATGTCCATCGTCGCCATCGCGAGCCCGGCGCCGTTCACCATGCAGCCGATGTTGCCGCTGAGGGCGATGTAGCTGAGGTCGAACTTCGCCGCCTCGCGCTCGCGCGGGTCCTCCTCGTTCTCGTCGCGGTACGCGCGCACCGCCGCTTGGCGGAAGAGCGCATTGTCGTCGACGCTCACCTTCGCGTCGAGCGCGACGAGGTCGCCGCCCTTCGTCACCACGAGCGGGTTGATCTCGGCGAGCGATGCATCGCACTCGTGGAAGGCGCGCACGACACCCGGCGTCCCTGATAGCCGGCGAGGCCGACCAACGGATCCAGCTCCTCGCGGTGGATCGCCTCGGGGCTGCGCGCCGCGACCTCCTCGATCTCGACGCCGCCTTCCTGCGAGCCGATCAGCGCGACCCGGCCGCTGCCGCGGTCGACGATCACCCCGAGGTAGAGCTCGCGCGCGATGTCGCAGCCGCGCTCGACGAGCACCTGGCGCACGATGCGCCCTTCCGGTCCCGTCTGGTGCGTCACGAGCGGCTTCCCGAGGATCGTGCGCGCGAACTCCGCCGCCTCCTCCGGCGAGCGCACGACCTTCACGCCGCCGCCCTTGCCGCGTCCGCCGGCGTGGATCTGCGCCTTCACCACGACGGTGCCGCCGAGTCGGCGCGCGACGTCGGCTGCTTCCTCCGGCGTGGCGGCGACGGCGCCTTCCAGAACGGGGACGCCGTATTTGCGCAGGATCTCTTTGGCCTGGAACTCGTGGATGTTCATTTTGATTTCGCCCCCGTGCGCTCGGCCGCTGCGCGGCCGATGCTCTCTGCCACGCTCATCCTCATCTCATCGCGTCCCCACGCACATTTTATCTCCTGAAGATGTCGCGGAAGAACTTCTTCGTCGTCTCCCGGCCGGCGTCGCCGATGGCACGCGTCAGCGGGACCTCCTTCGGGCAGACGACGACGCAGTTCTGCGCGTTGCCGCAGTCGACGATACCGCCGATGCCCATGAGCTCGGCGGTGCGCTCCTCTTTCGTGAGCGGACCGGTCGGGTGGAGGTTCTTCAAGATCGCCTGGCCGACCGCGGCGGGACCGATGAACGCCGAGTGGTCGTTGTACTGCGGGCACGCCTCGAGGCAGCAGCCGCACGTCATGCAACGCGAGAGCGCATAGGCGTATTGCTGCACCTCCTCGGTCATGCGCGGGCCGGGGCCGAGATCGTAGGTGCCGTCGATCGGCACCCACGCGCGCACGCGTTTCAAGCTCTCGAACATGCGGCTGCGATCGACCGCGAGATCGCGCACGACCGGGAACTTCTTCATCGGCTCGAGCACGATCGGGCGCGCCAGCGTGTCGACGAGCGCCGAGCACGCTTGGCGGATCTGCCCGTTCACGAACATCGTACACGAGCCGCAGACCTCTTCCAGACAGTTGGCGTCCCAGGCGACGGGCGACGTGCGAGTGCCGTCGGCGCGCAACGGACGGAGCTGCACCTCCATCAAGAGCGAGTGCACGTTGTGGCCCGCGCGGTACGGGATCTTGAACTCCTCCCAGTACGGTTCGGCGTCGGGACGCGCTTGGCGCTTCACGCGCAGCCGGATCGGGTCCATCAGCCCGCCCTCTTCTCGACGTCGTAGTGGCGCGGACGCGGCTTGATCATCGAGACGTCGACGTCCTCGTAGGAGAGGCTCGGCCCGTCCGAGGTCCAGCGCGCTTTGGTGGTCTTCAGAAAGCGCGCGTCGTCGCGCTCGGGGAACTCGGGCTTGTAGTGGGCGCCGCGGCTCTCGTCACGTGCCAACGCGCCGCGCGTGATGACGCGTGCCAGCTCGAGCATGTTCCACAGCTGGCGGACGAAACTCACCTCTTGGTTCAGCCAGCGGCCGAGATCGTTGATGCCGATTCGCCCGCAGCGGTCCTTCAGCTCGACGATCTTGTCGTCGGTGAGCTTCAGGTTCTTGTTGTGGCGCTCGACGGTCACGTGCTGCGTCATCCACTCGCCGAGCTCGCGCCAGAGCGCGTACGCGTTCTCGGCGCCGTCCATCCGGTAGATGCGGTCGTAGACGTCCTCTTGGCGCCGGCGTTCGCGCTCGACGACCCCGTTCCCGACGTCGGCGGCGGCGCGCGTCAGGCCCTTCGCGTAGGCGAGCATCTTCGGTCCGCACACCATGCCGCCGAAGAGGCAGGAGAGCAGCGAGTTGGCGCCGAGGCGATTCGCCCCGTGGTACTGGTAGTCCACCTCGCCGACGGCGAAGAGGCCCGGGACGTTCGTCATCTGAACGTAGTCGACCCAGAGGCCGCCCATCGAGTAGTGCATCGCCGGGAAGACCTTCATCGGAACGACACGCGGGTCGGCGCCTTTGAACTTCTCGTAGATCTCGAGGACGCCGCCGAGCTTGCGCGTCAGCTCCTCGGGGTCCTTGTGCGTGACGTCGAGGTAGACGGCGTTCTCGCCGTCGACGCCGAGACCCATCTCGAAGACGACCTTGAACACGGCGCGGCTCGCGATGTCGCGCGGCACGAGGTTGCCGTACGCCGGGTACATCTCCTCGAGGAAGTACCACTTCTCGCCGTTGCGCCACGTCCACATGCGGCCGCCCTCGCCGCGCACCGACTCGGAGATGAGCCGCAGCTTGTCCTCACCGGGAATCGCCGTGGGGTGGACCTGGATGAACTCACCGTTCCCGTAGTAGGCGCCCTGCTGGTAGACGGCGCTCGCCGCGGTGCCGGTGTTCACGACCGAGTTGGTGCTGCGCCCGAAGACGATGCCGGGGCCGCCGGTCGCGAGCGCGACGGTGTCGCCGAGAAACGCCTCGACCTTCATGCTGCGCAGATCGAGCGCCGTGAGGCCGCGGCAGACGCCGCCCTCGTCGATGATCGCGCCGAGAAACTCGCAGGTCTCGAACTTGCGGACGAGGCCTTGCGCCTCGTAGCGCCGCACCTGCTCGTCGAGCGCGTAGAGCATCTGCTGGCCGGTGGTCGCGCCCGCGAACGCGGTGCGGTGGTGTTTCGTGCCGCCGAAGCGGCGGAAGTCGAGCAGGCCCTCGGGTGTGCGGTTGAACGGCACGCCCATGCGGTCGAGGAGGAAGATGATCGCCGGGCCCGCGTCGCACATGGATTTCACGGGCGGCTGGTTCGCGAGGAAGTCGCCGCCGTAGATCGTGTCGTCGAAGTGGACGGCGGGCGAGTCGCCTTCGCCTTTCCAGTTGACGGCGGCGTTGATGCCGCCTTGCGCGCAGACCGAGTGCGAGCGCTTGACCGGCACGACCGAAAAGAGGTCGACCGCGGCGCCGCCCTCGCAGATCTTGATCGTCGTCATGAGTCCGGCGAGGCCGCCGCCGACGACGAGATGCCGCTGCTCAGCCATGCGCCGCCGCTCCACGCACCGAGAGACGCCGCCGCTCAGCCATGGCTCGTCGCCTCGCTCATCGGAACGCCGAAAGGATCGTCACCGCGCCGAGCGCGAGCACCGCGAAGAGCGCGAGCGAGAACCGCTGCACGAGCGCTTGCGAGCGCTCGCTCACGGTGAGCCCCCAGGTGATGCAGAACGTGAAGATGCCGTTGCAGAAGTGGAACACCGCCGACAGGACGCCGAGCAGGTAGAACGCGAACCACCCCGGATCGGAGAGGATCGCGTGCATCAGCGTGTAGTCGATCTCCGTGTGGCGGAAGTAGAAGGAGAGCCGCAGCGAGTAGACGTGCCAGGCGATGAAGACGAACGCGACGACGCCGCTGATCCGCTGCAGCGCGTAGAGGAGGCCGTTGCGATAGGCGAAGTGCGTCGCGGTGCCGAGGTCGGCGCCCGCCATCACGACGAAGCCGTAGAGCGCGTGATAGAGGATCGGCGCCCACAACACGGTGATCTCGATCGCGAGGAGAATCGGAATCGGAATCGTCGCGATGCCGGCGACGAGCTGGTCGAACTTCGCGCCGCCGCCGAGGATGAAGGCGTTCTCGAAGTAGATGTGCACCAGCATGTAGGCGCCGATCGGCACGATGCCGGTGAGCGAATGCACTCGACGGAGGATGAAGTGCAGGCGGTCCTGATCGATCGCCGCCACGCCGCCCGTCACCGTCGTGTCGATCGCCATGCCGTCACTCTACGGGCCGGTTCGCGAGGCCACCAATCAATACGGTTCGTGCCGTCGATTAGCGCAGCTGTCGACGCGGCTTCGCTGCATCAGCGCGGCTGTCAGCTCGCTTTTGCACCGCCGGCGATGACCTTGTCCATCGCCTGCACGAGCTCCTCGACATGGCTGACCGAGACGCGGAACTGCTTCTGCTCGTCGTCGGTGAGAGCGATCTCGATCACCTTCTCGACCCCGCCGGCGCCGATCTGCACCGGCACGCCGACGTAGACGCCACGCACGCCGTACTCGCCCTCGAGGTACGCGGCGCACGGCAGGATCCGGTGCTGATCGCGCAGATACGCCTCCGCCATCTGCACCGCGGCGCCCGCCGGCGAGTAGAATGCGGAGCCCGTCTTCAGGAGATTCACGATCTCGCCGCCGGCTTTTCGCACCCGGTCCTCGATCGCGTTCAGGCGGTCCGGCTTGATGAGCTTCTCGATCGGCACGCCACCGACGCTGCAGTAGCTCCGCACCGGGACCATGTCGTCGCCGTGACCGCCGAGGACCAGCGCTTGGACGCTGGTGACCGACACGCCGAGCTCCATCGCCACGAACGTCCGGTAGCGCGACGAATCGAGGACGCCGGCCATGCCGACGACGCGGTGCTTCGGGAATCCCGTCACCCGCTTCATGAGCGTCACCATCGCGTCGAGCGGGTTCGAGACCACGATGACGAACGACCGCGGCGCGTGCTGCTTGAGGCCCTCGCCGACGGCGGTGATGATCTTGGCGTTGGTCGCCAGGAGATCGTCGCGGCTCATCCCGGGCTTGCGGGCGAGGCCGGCGGTGACGATGCAGACGTCGGCGCCGGCGATGTCCTCGTACCGCGTCGTGCCGGTGATCTGCGCGTCGTAGCCCTCGATCGGGCCCGACTCCATGAGGTCGAGCGCCTTCCCTTGCGGCAGGCCGTCGACGACGTCGTAGAGCACGACGTCGCCGAGGTGCTTGAGGGCGCAGAGGTGCGCCAGCGTGCCACCGATGTTCCCCGCGCCGACGAGCGCGATCTTCTTCCGTGCCATGGCCTTCCTCTACATGTTGGCCGCAATCGCGCGGCCGAACTCGGAGCAGCGGAGCAGCGTGGCGCCGGGCATCTGACGCTCGAGATCATAGGTGACGGTCTTGGCGGCGATCGTGCGCTCGAGGCCGTAGGTGACCCGCTTCTGCTCGATGGTCTTGGCGAGCGCCCGCTCGACGGCGTCGCCGGCCTCGCCCCACGTCGCCTCGAAGATCGCCGCGTGATCGCCGATGTTGGCGCCCGGCGCGAGGCCGAGGCCGCCGACCTGCGCCGCGCAGGCGTCGGAGAGATAGTCGCCGTTCAGGTTCGGCGTCGCGAGCACGCTGTACTCGTCGGGGCGGAGCAGCACCTGCTGGAACATCGAGTCCGCGATCCGGTCTTTCACCACCACCTTCCCTGCCGGCGGCGTGCCGCTCGCGAGCTCCGCCTCGAGCACGACGTGGTCGCGGAACTCGCTGCGCGCGAGCTCGTAGCCCCAGTCGCGGAACGCACCCTCGGTGAACTTCATGATGTTGCCCTTGTGCACGAGGGTGACGCTCGGCTTGCGGTGCTTCAGCGCGTACGCGATCGCGCGCCGCACCAGACGCTGCGAGCCGGTGCGCGAGATCGGCTTCACGCCGACGCCGGAGTCGGCGCGGATCTCCTTGTGCAGCTCGGCGCCGAGAAACTCGATCAGCGCCCGCGCCTCCGGCGTGCCTTCCTTGAACTCGATGCCCGCGTAGACGTCCTCCGTGTTCTCGCGGAAGATGACGACGTCGAGCTTCTGCGGCTCCTTCACCGGGCTCGGGACACCTTCGAACCAGCGCACGGGCCGCACGCACGCGTAGAGGTCGTGGATCTGGCGCAGCGTCACGTTGATGCTGCGGATGCCACCGCCGACGGGCGTCGTGAGCGGGCCTTTGATCGCGATCTTGAAGTCGCGGATGATCGCGTTCGTCTCGTCCGGGAGCCACGCGTCCTTGCCGTAGATCCGCGTCGCCTTCTCGCCGGCGAAGATCTCCATCCACACGACCTGGCGCCGGCCGCCGTACGCCTTCTCCACCGCGGCGTCGAAGACGATCTGCGACGCGCGCCAGATGTCGCGCCCGGTGCCGTCGCCCTCGATGTACGGCACGATCGGACGGTCCGGCACCTGCCAGCGGCCGTCAGCGGCGATGACGATCCGCTCGCCTTCGCGCGGCACCGTGACGTGCTGGTACGAGCTCATGCGTGCGGGGACCCGAAACGAAGGCGCGGACAGTAACGAATGCACTATGGACTGTCAATTCGCAGCGCGGTCTCTGTGCCGATTTGCTTCGCCATACTTCGTTGCTCGTCTGGCTCGCAACTCGACCCAGCGCCACGCGCACAGCAACGACGCGTGCTGCGCACGTGCAGAGGTTGCGGGAGTACGCTTGCCGTCCTGCGCCGTCGTCCGTATAAGCTCGCCCATGCGACTCGTCTCGGCTGCGGGGTTGCTGGTAGCGTTCGCACTGGTCGTCGCGGGCTGCGGCGGTGACAATCTGGTGCTCTGCAACGGCTGCACGACGCCGACGCCGGCAGCATCGCTGACCGAGACGCCGACCCCGACGCCCGTCGCGACGCCGACCGCGACGCCGATCCTGTAGCCGTCGGCGGCCCATCGCCGCGTACGTCCCGCCATGAACATCGCCGTCCGGCCCCTTCGCGAGCACGACCTGCGCGAAGCCGACCGCATCATCCGCGTGGCGTTCGGCACGTTCATCGGCATGCCCGACCCGACGACGTTCGCCGGTG
>VBKW01000236.1 GCA_005879405.1 Deltaproteobacteria bacterium | reverse complement strand
GCAACGGTGTCATCGAGCGCGCGCCGGCACGACGTGACCGAGCCGATGCCGATGCAGAGCCGCTCCTGCTGCAGCTTCTCCATCAGATATTTGAAGCCGCGTCCCTCCTCGCCGAGCAGGTTCGCGCGCGGCACGCGGCAGTCCTCGAAGAAGATCTCGCTCGTGTCCTGCGCGGCGAGCCCGAGCTTCTCGAGCTTGCGGCCGCGAATGCAGCCCGGCGTATCGGCCTCGACGAGGAGGAGGCTGATACCTTTGTGCGGCGGATCCGCGGCCGGATCGGTCTTGGCGACGACGATGAATAGCCCGGCGAGCTGGCCGATCGAGATGAACGTCTTCGCGCCGTTCACGACGTAGTGATCGCCGTCGCGCAGCGCGCGCGTCTGGATGCTGGCGAGGTCCGAGCCGGTGCCGGGCTCGGTCATGCAGATGCCGAGCAGCATCTCGCCGGCGATCGCCGGCGGTAGGTAGCGTCGCTTCTGCTCCTCGCTGCCGTACGAGAGGAGATACGGCATGCAGATCGACGAATGCACCGCGGTCATGAGCCCGTGGGCGCGAACGTACGCCAGCTCCTCCATGACGATCGCGTCGTAGCGGAAGTCGCCGCCGCCGCCGCCGTATTGCTCCGGCATGCATGGGCCGAGGAAGCCTTCCGCGCCCATGCGCCGCCACGTGTCGCGGTCCGTGATGCCGTCGTGGTTCCACTTCGCGATCTTCGGCTCGACCTCGCGCGCCGCAAAGCGCTTGAATTGCGCGCGGAACATCTCGTGCTCGTCGGTGAACAGGTCGCGTCGCATGCGATCTCCCTTCGCGCTCCCGCATATCACGAGCGACGGCGCCTCGCCCGCGTGGCGCGCCGCCGGATTGCAACCGTCAACTTCAGCAAGTGCACCGGCGGCGGGTGCGAGTTCTGAGGCTTGCGGCGACGCGGTGAAATCGGCCGAACGTCAGCGCGCGAGCTGCAGCGCGTCCTGCTGGTGCCGACCGCGGACGGTGAGGGGATCGGCCAACGGCCGGTGGGCGACGACGTACAGCCCGTGCGCGGGCGGGACGCGCGTCACCTGCTCGAACCCGGCGCTCTGCAGGATGCGCGCGAAGGTCGCGAAGTCGTAACCCGCGGCGTGGAAGTTGGCGGGATACTCCTGGCCGCCGAACATCTTGATCATCGCCCACGCGTTCGGCGTGTAGCCGCCGAGGAGCGTGTTCGCGGCGTCGATGTAGGACGGGTGCAGGTGCTCGTCGGATTTGCCGGCGAGGTACATGCGGCAGAGATACTCGAAGTCGGGGACGTAGACGCGGAGCGTGCCGCCGGGTTTCAATACCCGGTGCCAGTCGCGCAGGATGCCGGTCACGACGCGCCACGAGACGTGCTCGAGGCAGCTCCGCGACAGGATCTCGTCGAACGTGTGATCGGCGAACGGCAGCGGCGCTTGGATGTCGTGGACGTGCTCGAGGCAGGGCAGGTCGGGGCGGCTGTCGAGGTGCTCGTAGCCGGGCTGCGGATCGGTGCCGCTGCCGATCTCGAGCTTGCGCGGCGCCGCGCCCACGCGGCCGGCGTTCGCGTGGGACGGCGGCGCGCTCGTCGCGGCGGCTGCGCGCGTCGGGCGCGTCGCCGACGCGTTCGCGTGGTTGGTGCTCGTCCGCGTTCCGACGTCGGCGCGCGCGGTCATCGTCCGGGGCGCGACCTGCGCCCGCGCCGCCGCGTAACCCTCGAGCGTTGCGCGCGCGGCGGCCGCCCAGGTGTGCCGGGCCGCGTGCGCGCGCAGCGCCGTCCGGCGCGCGGCATCCGGCGGCGCCGCGCACGCGTCCAGCACCGCGGCGCGGATCGAGACGACGTCGGCGGGATCGCAGTAGCGCGCGAGCTCCCCGAAGTACTCCTTCGCCGCACCGCGATCGCTCAGCACGAGCGGCGCGCCGGCGGCGGCGGCCTCGAGCGGCCCGAGCGCGCCCGCCTCGCACCAGCTGGCCAACACGACGACGCGCGCGCCGGCGTACGCCGACGCGACGAGATCCGCGTCGGCGATCGCGGCGGTGTCGTCGACGACGCGCACATTCGGCCCACCGACGCGCGCGACCGCGGCCGCGTACTGCGCGTCGGCGCGGACACCCATGAGGACGAGCGCGACGCCCGTGTCGCGCAGCGCGTGTGCGAGGAGGAGCTGATTGCGCCGCGGCTCGATCGCGCCGACGCAGAGCACGTAGTCGCCGACGCCGAAGCGGTGGGCGAACGGCTGCGGCGACGCCGCGGCGAAGCGCGCGGCATCGACGCCGTCGCGTGCGATCGTGAACGGCGCGCGTGCAGCCCCCGTCGCCCAGAGCTGCTCGATCTCGGTCTCGCTCGCGCCGATGACGTGGTCGACGAGGCCGAGCATGTCGTTCAGCCTCGCGAAGTAGCCGGGGACGATCTCGTTGCGCGCGCAGCGCGCGACGCCGTCCGCGACCAAGCTGCCGTCGGCCGCGGCGCGCAAATACGCCTCGCGGTCCGGCGCGGACACGACGCCGTCGAAGATCTGCGGCACCGCGCGCGCCGCCCACGCGAACTCCGAGAGCTCGATGTAGCTCGGCGAGAAGACGACCGGGGTCGCGAACCCGCGCAGGTGCCGGAGCTGCGCCAACGCCGCGCTCGGCTCCCAGACGTTGAACGCGTGTACGAGATCGTAGCCGGATGCGTCGGGCGCGTCGGCGGTGCTCACGTCGGCGTCGACGTCCGCCACGGTGAGGGCATGCTGCAGCTCACGAACGCGTAGTGGGACGCTGCCGGTGCGGCTTTCGGGTGCGTGCAGGGCGAGCAAGACGCGCAGCCGCTGCGAGAGGATGGGTCCGCCTGCGTTGGTTCCCTGCATCGGCACGACCAATACGCAAGTCCGATGCCATGCGGGCGGCACCGAGCGCGCGTCGAACGCGGTACCGAGCCGTCGGAAGAGGAAGCAACGAGCGACGGCTCTGACACAGCGGAGCCAAGACGCTGACGCGAGCGCCGGCGCCGTGCGCACGAGTTGCACGATGGGGGCGCGACCGTGCTAGAGCTGCGCCGTCGAGAGCCCGTTCGTGCCGTGGTCGTCCCCGCG
>VBKW01000028.1:7463-7978 GCA_005879405.1 Deltaproteobacteria bacterium | reverse complement strand
CATGCTGTACCACGCACGCGCGCTGGCGGATGCCGATGCGCGCGTGACGCTCGTCGGCTATCGCGAGACGGATCTCGACCCCGAGATCACGACCCGCCCGGCGATCGAGATTCATGCGCTCCGTCCGCCTGCATCCGGTGTCCCGCCTGCGCTGTTCGTGCCGCACGGCATCGCGCGGGTGGTCCGACAGACGGGCGAGCTCGCGGCCGTCCTGCGACGGACGGCGGCCGATACGATCCTCGTGCAGTCGCCCCCGGCCATCCCGACGCTGCTGGTCGCGCTCGCCATCGCGCGCATCGGCGGCGCACGCCTGATCGTCGACTGGCACAACGAGACGTGGGCGATGCTCGCGTTGCGTCTGGGAGCGCGCCATCCGGTCGTCGGGCTGGTGCGCTGGTGGGAGCGTCTCGTCGGACGGCGCGCCGATGCGCACCTCTGCGTGTCGCAGGCGATGGCGGCGCGGCTGGCGGAGGAGGCGGCGATCCGCGCGGTGGTGCTCCACGACCGGCCCGCCG
>VBKW01000028.1:0-7448 GCA_005879405.1 Deltaproteobacteria bacterium | reverse complement strand
GCGGGTCGCGCGCCGCGACGCGTGCGAGGCTCGCCGACGAGCTCGGCCTGCGGCGACCCTTCTTCCTCGTCGTCGCGCCGACCGGATGGACGCTCGACGAGGACGTGGATCTCCTGATCGACGCCGCCGTGCGGCTCGACGCCGTGCTGTCGGCCGCTGCCGCCGGCCCGGACGTCGTCATCGTAGCGACCGGCCTGGGGCCGCTGCGCGAGCCATGGGAACGGCGCACCGCGACGCTCTCGCTTCGTCGCGTGCGCCTGTGCGCGCGTTGGCTGCCCGCCGCACAGTATCCGGCGTTCCTGGCGGCTGCCGACGTGGGCGTGAGCCTGCATCGCTCGGCGTCGGGCGTCGATCTGCCGATGAAGATCGCCGATCTGCTCGGCGCGGGCGTGCCGGTGTGCGCGCTCGCGTACGCGCCGTGTCTCGCCGAGATTCTGCGCGACGGCGAGACGGGACTCTTCTTCGACACCGCCGACGGCCTCGCCGCACATCTGGGGACGCTCGCCGCCGATCCCGACGGGCTCGTCACGACCCTGCGCCACAACGTCGTCGCGGGCGCGCGCGAGCGATGGACCGACGGGTGGAACCGGACGGCCCGGCCCGTGCTGCTGCCGTGAAGGTCGCCTTCGTGCATCCGGATCTCGGGCTCGGTGGCGCCGAGCGGCTCGTGGTCGACGCCGCGAGGGAGCTGCGGGCACGAGGGCATCGTCCCGTGATCGTCACCGCGCAACACGATCCCGCGCGGGCGTTTCCGGACACGGTCGACGGCTCGGTCGACGTGCGCGTCGCCGGACGGCTCGTGCCGGGACGGGTGGCGGGGCGGCTGCGGGCTCCGTGCGCCATCGCGCGCATGGCGTGGATCGCCAGCATATTGCCGCGTCGTCCCGCGCGACCGGGCGCGGCGGCTCGGCCTCGAGCGGCACGTCGAGCTCCGCACCTCGCCGTCGGAGACGGAGCGTGGCGCGCCGCTGTCGGCGTGCCGGTGGCGCGGCTCGGCCGCGAAGGTCGTCGGCACGTGGACGCGCACTTCTCGCGGGCCGCGTTCGGACGGCGGTTCGAGGCGGCGCTCCGGACGGTGCTGGAGGGTCGGTGCTCGGCACGCTGAGGCGCGCGCTCGCGTTGCTGCCGCCCGAGATGCGCGGGCGGTGGGCGGCGCTCGTCCCGCTCCTCGTGCTGACTGCCGTGCTCGAGGCGGCGAGCGCCGCGGCGGTGTTCGCGCTGGTGCGTGTCGTTGCCGATCCGGCGCACGCGGCGGCGATGCCGGTCGTCGGTGCGATCCTGCGCGAGCTCCCACCGATCGAGCCGTCGGGCACGATCGTGCTCGTCGCGGCGTTGGTGGGACTCTTCTTCGCGGCCAAGAACGCCCTCGGCGTGTTCACGGCCTGGGCGCAGGCGCGCTGCCTGCAAGACGCCACGGCCGCGACCTCCGTCGCGCTCGTGCGCGCCTACCTCGCCGCGCCGTGGCGCTTCCATCTCGCGCGCCGCTCGACCGACCTGGTGCACGACGCGCATCAGGCCGTGGATCGCATCTACAGGACGGTGATGGCGACCGCGCTCGGCATCCTGACCGAGGGGCTCGTGGCGCTCGGCATCGTCGCCGTCCTGCTCGCGGCGGCGGCGCCGGCGACGGTGGTCGCGGTGACCGTGCTGCTGGCGCTGTCGTTCGTGCTGGTTCGCGTCACGCGCGGCGCTCTGGTGCGGCTCGGCGCACGCTTCGATCGGGCGAGCGCCATGGCGCTCCGACGCGCCCAGCAGGTGCTCGGCGCGGTGAAGGAGCTGAAGATTCTCGGCCGCGAGCGCGGTGCGCTCGAGGTCTATGCGACCGATCGCCGAGCGCTTGCCGACGTCGGGGCGCGCTACAGCGGCGTGTCGTCGATTCCGCGGCTCGTGGTCGAGATGGTCTTCGTCTGCGGCGCGCTCGTCGTCGTGATCGTGCTGACGGCACGCGGCGGCACGGCGGCCGAGACGGTGCCGCTGCTCGGGCTCTACGCCTACGCCGGCTTTCGCGTGATCCCGTCGGCGAACCGCATCATCTGGATGATCGGCGAGATGCGCTACGGGACGGCGGCCGTCGATCGGGTGTCGCGCGACCTGCGCGCGCTCGCGGAGACGCCGCCGGCGCCGACGCGCGCGTGTACGTTCGACGATCGACTGGTGGTCGAAGGCGTCTCGTTCGCGCACGACGCCGACGGACGATCCGTGCTGCACGACGTGGACATCGTCCTCCGGCGCGGCGAGTGGCTCGGCGTCGTCGGCGCGACGGGCGCGGGGAAGAGCACGCTCGTCGATCTGGTCGTCGGTCTCCTCGAGCCGACGCACGGGCGGATCACCGTCGACGGCGTCGATCTCCGGCGCTGCGCACCGGCGTGGCAGCGACTGATCGGCTACGTGCCGCAGTCGGTCTTCCTCGTGGACGACACGCTCCGGCGGAACGTCGCCCTCGGAGTCCCGGACGGGGACATCGACGAGTCGCGGGTCCGGACCGCGCTCCGGCTGGCGCAGCTCGAGCCGCTGGTGTCCTCCCTGCCGGCCGGGCTCGACACCCCCGTCCGCGATCTCCGTCTGTCCGGCGGCGAGCGGCAGCGGGTCGGGATCGCGCGCGCGCTCTACGGCGAGCCGCGCGTCCTCGTGTTCGACGAGGCCACGTCGGCGCTCGACGGCGCGACCGAAGCCGCGCTCGCGGATGCGCTCCGGACGCTCCAGGGCGGCGTCACCATGCTGCTCGTGGCCCATCGGACGACCAGCGTCCGCCGTTGCGATCGCGTGGTGATGCTGCACGAGGGCCGGATCGTCGACACCGGGAGCGTGGACGAGCTCGCGGCGCGCAGCGCGGAGTTCCGGGCCCTGGCGGCCATGCCGGACGAGCCGTGAAGTCGCGACGATTCGCGCGGAGACGGGGGCGGATCCGATCGAACGCACCCGCGATGCGGACGTCGTGGTAGGGTCCGCGCGTGGATGAGCGCTCCCGACCCCTCGTGACGGTGCTCATGCCGACGTGGAACCGCGCGCCGTTCGTGGCGGAAGCCGTCGCGAGCGTGCTCGGCCAGTCGTACGGTGCGCTCGAGCTCGTCGTCGTCGATGACGGGTCCACGGACGACACCAGCGACGTCCTGGGCGCCATCCGCGACCAGCGGCTGCGGGTGATCGCGACGCCGCATCGAGGCATCGGCGCGGCGCTGAACGCCGCGTTCGCCGTCGCGTCGGGCGATGTCGTCGCGCGGCTCGACTCCGACGACCTGTGGCTGCCGACCATGGTGGCCGACCAGCTCGCGGCGCTCGTCGCGCGCGTCGACGTCGACGTCGTCCATGCGCGCTCTCAGGTGATCGACGCGAGCGGGCGGCGGCGCGACGAGCTCTGGGGGCGGCCGCTTCGCGTTCCGGACGATCCGCTGCTGAGCCTCCTGTACGTGGATCCGATCTGCACTATCACGGCGGTCTACCGACGGCGCCTGCTCGACCACGTCGGCCCGTGGCCCGAGCACGTCCAGGTCGGCGAGGACGCCGACCTGAATCTGCGGGTCGCGCTCGCGGGCGGCCGGTTTCTCTTTCGTGACGCCGTGGTCGCGCTCAACCGCCGCCACCCCGGCAACCAGAGCGGCGACCCGACACGATTCCATGCGGGGCGCCGTGCGGTGCTCGACGCGTTCTACGCGCACCCGCACCTGCCGGCGAGAGCGCTCGCCATGCGACGGCTCGCGTACAGCAACCTCGACGCCGAGCACGGGCTCCACCTTCGCGGCGCACGTCGCTGGCGCGAGGCATCGGCCGCGTTCGCGACGGCGATAGCCGGAGCCCCGAATCCTCTCCGGGCCGCCGCACGCATCGCCTGGCTCATGATGAAGAGCTGACCATGCTGGAGCCATCGTCCTCGGCACCGGACACGGACCGCTTCACCAGGCTGGCCCTGAACGCGGCGCGCGTGCTCCGGCGGGCATTCCCGGCGGCGCTGCGCGCCCGCATACGTCGCCTCATGTTCCGCTGGTTCGATCTCCAACGTCGCTTCCGTCGGGGCTCGTCGTGCGCGTGCGGTCGCTCGGCGAGTGGTGGCTTCTGAACGAGATCTTCGTGAACGGCGAGTACGAGGCGGCCCTCGCGCACCTGCTGCACGATCGGCCCTCCGGCCCCGGTCCGGTGGTCATCGTCGACCTCCTGCGCCGGGCCGGCATCCGCGACGTGCGCGTCCTTGCCGTCGAAGTAGACGAGGAGTGCTGCCGGGAGCTCGAGCGGCGGATGCGCGAAAACGCGCTCACGACCTGCGTCGAGCTCGTGCGGGGCGCGATCGGCTCCCGCGACGGCATCGGCTGTTTCGAAGACGGCGACGAACGATATGCGCGTCGCGTCGTCGAGTCCGGGCACGCTGCGTCGGGGCCGTCGGTTCCGTACGTGGATCTCATGTCGTACGTCGGCGACGTTCAGGCGGTCGACCTGATCAAATGTGACGTCGAGGGAGCGGAGCTGCTCTTTCTGCGGAGCTATCCCGAGCTCCTGCGGTCCGTTCGCACCGTCGTCATGGAGTTGCATCCCGAGCTGTGCGACGCCGACGAGTGCCTGCGCCTGCTCGGCGAGTATGGTCTCGCGCGGCAGACCGTCCTGCGGGCTGGCGACTTCGGCAGCACGGTCCTGGCACACCGCTGACATGTGGGGGCGGGCGGCGCAGGTCGGCATGCTGGTGCTGGCGGCGGCCGTCGTCCTCTACGTTCGCGTGCGGCCGCTCTTCCTCGACGGCGTGCCGCAGAGCCGCCGTGCGGAGCTCACGTTCCGTGGCGGCGACGGCCGCGAGCACGTCTATCTCGGCGACTACGACAGCTACCTCTGGGTGCGCGAGGCGCGGAACTACCTGCGCAGCGGCACCACCTGCGATGCGGTGGTGGAGGGTCGGTGTCGCGATACGCTGACGAATGCACCGGTGGGCGCCGACATGCGCTATGCCCGCTCGCTCCACGTCGCGGCGATCGTGGCCATGCATCGCCTGATCGCCCTGTTGGCGCCGGGGTACCCGCTCACGTCGAGCGCGTTCTGGGTGCCCGTCGTCGTGGGCGTGCTCGGGGTGCTGCCGGCGTTCGCCATCGGCGCGCGCCTCGCCGGGCCCGTGGGCGGGCTCGTCGCCGCGATCGTGGTCGGCGTGAATCAGCTCTTCATCGTACGGAGCGTCGGGAGCGACAACGACGTGTGGAACGTCGTCCTGCCGCTCTTCGCCGTGTGGCCGGCGATGGCCGCCCTGCAGGCGGCGTCCCGCGCGCGGGCCGTCGTGCTGGCGGCGATCGCCGGTGCAGTGGTCGGGCTGCATGCGGCGACGTGGAGCGGATGGGGCTTCACGCACCTCGTGCTGCTCGCGGGCCTCGGTGCGGCCGCGGTCATCGAGGCGCTCGACCGCAGCACGGCGCCGGAGAGGGGCGTCGCCGCGCGCCTGGTGCTTCCGATCTACTGGCTCGCGGCCGCCGCGGCGACGGGCATTGCGGGCGCCGGGGTCGAAGCGCTCGTCAAACCCTTTGCCGTGCTCATGGCGCCGTGGGCAGCGGGGACCGCGCAGACGGATGCGCCGTGGCCCGACACGTTCACGTCGGTCGGGGAGCTCTCGCGCTCGAGTCTGGAGGAAGTGGGGAACCTGTTCTTCGGCGACGTGCCGTTCTTCCTGGGCTGCGTCGGCCTGCTTCTGACGGTTCTTCCGACGCGTCGGTGGCGCGCCGCGCACGTCGCTGTGCTGGTCGTCGGCGCGCTCGTGTATGCGGGCGTCCTCGCAGTCCCGGATCAGCGGCGCGAAGCGCTCGTCGGGCTCCTGGCGCTTCCGCTCGGCGGCGCTCTTGCCGTGCACGTCGTGCGCCCGGCGGCTCTCGGGTCGCCGGCGGGCGCCTGGATCGTCGCGGTCTGGTTCCTGGCGGGGATGTACGAGGCCCTCGCCGCGCAGCGATTGCTGCTGCTGCTCGTCGCGCCGTTCGGGCTCGCGCTCGGCGTCGCGATGGGGCGGCTCCACGTTGTTCCAGGCGCGGTCGTCGTGAGGTGCACGCACGCGGGGATGGCGGCGGCACGTGCCTGCGTCCCGCAGATGAACGACGCCTGGTGGGACACGCTCGTCCGGCTCCGGGACTCCACCCCGCCCGACGCGATCGTGAGCGCGTGGTGGGACAACGGGCACTGGATCAAGTACGTCGCGGAGCGGCGCGTGAACGTCGACGGCAGCACGCTCGGAACGCACGTGCCGCATTGGCTCGCCCGCGCCCTGCTCGCGCCGACCGACGACGAGGCGGCCGGGCTCCTCCGCATGCTCGCCTGCGGCTCGGACGCGACGCCCGAGCCCGAGGGGAAGCTGGGCGCGTGGGGCAAGCTCGTCGCGCACGGGATGGACCCGGCGACCGCGCACGAGACGATCGTAGCGCTCGCCCGTCTCGATCGGGCCACCGCGCGCCTCGAGCTGCTTGCCCAGGGACTGGATCCAGAGGCCGCAGACGACGTGCTCATGGCCACGCACTGTACGCCGCCGCCGATCTACCTCGTGCTCGGTTCGGCGTTGGCCGGGCGGCGTTCCTGGCGTGCACTGGGCGCGTGGGATCCACGACGCCCGCGCACCGGAGACGACGGTGACGCGCACGCGGGCGTGCTGCAGTGGATGCCGTGCACGTCGACCGCGGATGGTGCATGGGCGTGCCGAGCGAATCCGCCGGGGAGCGCGCCGACTGCGCGCCCCGCGGTCGCGTACCGTCCCGACGGCCCTGGCTCGACCCGGCTCGTCACTCCCACCGGAGAGACCGTGCCCGCGGCGGTCCTGCTCGCCCGCAGCGACAGGGTGGAGGAGGAGACGGTCGCGGGCGCGGACGAGGGAGCGCTCGGCGTCCTGATCGACGTGCCGGGGCGGCGCGCGCTCGTCGACTCGCCCGCCATGCTGCGCAGCACGTTCACGCGCCTGATGTTCCTCGGCGCCCACTACACACCGCACTTCGAGCTCGTCGACGACCGCACGAGCCCGGGCGCCGAGCGCGTGCGGGTCTGGAAGGTCTGGTAGGGGACGCCGCGGGCGTCGGCGACGCGGCAGCCGCGCTCCATGACCGCCTCCTAGCCCTTGAATTCGTTCACGACGTCGCGGACCTGGCGCATGAAGTGCTCGGTCGAAAACTGTTCGCAGGTCGTCGCGAGCAGGGCTCGCAATCGCTGCTGCTCCGCGGTGTTGGTCAGCGTGGACGAGATCTTCTGGACCGCGTCGTCATCCATCTCGTACATCAACGCCGGCTCGCGGCCGACGATCTCCATCTGGCCGCCGCCGCGCGGCACCCAGACGATCGCACCGGCGCGTGCCAGTTCGGCGGCGGCCATCCCGAAGTGCTCTTCGCGCATGCCGTGAATGCCGTAGCGATGCGTCGCCATCAGCCGGCGGACCTCCTCGCGTGCCAGGTCGTCGCGAAACTCGATCCATGATCCGAGCGAACGCGCGAGCGCAGTGAGCGATCGAAGGTATC
>VBKW01000235.1 GCA_005879405.1 Deltaproteobacteria bacterium | reverse complement strand
CCTGACCCGGGTCATCGAACCCCTCGCCGGCCTCGGCCAGCGCATCGAGAACGAGAACAGCCTACCGATCGAGGAGCTTCGCTCGCTGGGCTACCTCGAGTGACACGCGGTCGTCTCATCAACTGGGGGACGCGCGAGCCGTGGCGATCGATCCTCTGCCTGGGCGGCGGACGAATTCTCGCGCGGGTGTACGAATACGCACTCGACGACGGGGGGCCTCGACTTGCCGGGAATCGGGAGGTTAGACTGAGCGCCATCGTGCCTCCGCGTTTCGGGGAGGCGATGGAGAACGAACATGCACCTGACACCAATTCGGAAGATCCTCGGCATCGTCGCCGTGGCGGCGACCGCGGCCGTGTCCCTGCCGCACGCAGCTGCGGCGCGCGGACACTCGAAGGGGGGGGATCCCCTCGTCGCGGCGGAGGCGCAACGTCACCGGTCGGAAGAGGTCCGCACGAAGCACCGCAGAGAAATGGATCTCCGCGGCGCGGAGATCCGTGATTCGAAGAAGTCGTCGGAGGACAGCAAGCAGAGCGAGATGCAGAGCGAGCTCGGCTTGCCGACGCAGCAGTCGGATCGCTGGGGCCCCGGGGGCGCGCAATAACGCGTGGCGGGGCGCGTCGGTGCGCCGCGGCTCTGATCGCCTTGGTTGAAAGCGAACCGGCCGTCGCGTCGCCGCTGTTCGTGGACACGCTGGCCATTCGGATGGGAAGATCGGGGCCGTGCGCGACCTCCGTGTGCCTGCTCTCGTCGTCGGCCTGGCGCTCGTGCTGCCGCTCCGCGCACGGGCCGACGACGTCCTTCATCTCGGTGCGGTGAGCGTCGACCGCCCGACGCTCGTGACCCTCGGCGTCCAGCTGCTCGTCTCCGGCGACGACAATCGCAACGCGCAGGTCGGCGTCCGCTACCGTCCGGTGGGAGCGCTCGCCTGGAAGACCGCGATGGACCTCTTCCGCGTCGACCCTGCGAGCGTCGTCGGCCGCACCGTGCCGTCGCAGTTCGCGGGAAGCGTCTTCGACCTCCAGCCGGATACGGCCTACGAGATCGAGCTGCACGCGACCGATGTAGACGGCCCCGTCGACCAGACGCTCGCGGTCCAGGCGGCCACACGGCCACTCCCCGCCGACCCGGTGAGCCCGTCGCCGAAGACCGTCTCGGATGCCGCGAGCCTGCAAGCGGCCCTCGACGCCGCGCTGCCCGGGGACGTCATCACGCTGCTCGAGGGCATCTACCGCGGGACGTTCGAGCTGGACGCGAGCGGGACGCGCGACAACCCGATCGTGATCCGGGGCGCGAGTGAGGACGGCGTGGTCCTCGACGGCCACGGCTGCGATTGCAACCTGCTCGAGATCCACGGCAGCTTCGTCCACGTCGAGCGTCTGACGCTGCAGGACGCGCTCCGCGGGCTGCGCTTCAAGACCGCCGGCATCGAGGGCAACGTCGTCCGCCGCGTGCACCTCCGCGACGTGACGGTCGGCCTCGAGGGCGATCCGGATCAGCAGGACTTCACCGTCTGCGACAACGTGCTCGAGGGCCGGCTCGCGTGGCCGTTCGTCTACGCGGACGATGGGGGGCACCACTCGGGCGGCAACGACGGGATCAACGTCAAGGGGAACGGGCACGTCGTCTGTCACAACCGGATCGTCGGCTTCGGAGACGCGATGAAGGTCGAGCAGGCGGGCGCCCGCGCCGACGACTTCTACGGCAACGAGACCCTGTCGGCGTACGACAACGCGATCGAGCTCGACACGAGCGAGGGCAACACGCGCGCCTTCCGCAACCGCTTCACGAACAGCTTCGTGCCGATCAGCTTCCAGCCGACGTACGGCGGGCCGGTCTACGCGCTCCGCAACGTGGTCGTGAACGTGACCGAGGACCAGCTGAAGTTCTACGCCATCCAGACGACCCCGCCCGAGGAGCCGAACGGCGTCCTCGTCCTGCACAACACCTTTGTCAGCCCCACCCAGGCGCTGTACATGGGGGGCAGCGCGACCAGCCACCACTTCGCGTTCCGGAACAACCTCTTCGTCGGCCCGACTCCTCCCGGCCAGGACGTCGTCACGTGGGTCGGACCGATCGACGACGGGACGTTCGATTACGACGGGTGGTTCCCGGACGGGACGTTCGACTTCCGGGGCGCCGGGACGTGGTCGAGCTTCGCCGCCATGAAGGCGGCGGGCATCTTCGAGGCGCACGGCGTCGCGCTCGCGCCGGGCATCTTCGCGAGCGGCCTCGTCCCGCCGAGCGCGTACACGGTGACGATGGCCCCGCAGGACGCGACGCTCGCGAGCGGTTCCAACGCCGTCGACGCCGGGCTCGTCCTCGCCAACGTGAACGACGGCTTCACGGGCGCCGCACCCGACCTGGGCGCGCTCGAGGTCGGCTGTCCGCTTCCGCTGTACGGCGTGCGGCCCGAGGGCATCGACGAGACGAACGAGCCCTACGGCTGCGGCGGCCCGACGGTCACCACGCCGCCGCCGCCGTACCAGACGATCCAGACCACCTCGCTGAAGCTGAAGGATGGGAGCTCGCCCTCCACCCGCCGCATCTCCTTCAAGTCCTCGACGGCGGGCGACCCGGCCGACAACCGGATCGTCGCGCCCACGGCGGGAGGCCCGGGCGACCCGACCCTCGGCGGCGGCATGCTCACGGTCTACAACGCCGCTGGCAGCGGCGAGATCGTCACCGTGGCGCTCGGAGCGTCCGGCTGGTCCATCCTCGGGAGTGCCGGACAGGTGACGGGGTACAGCTTCCGCGACCCCGATCCGGACGGGCCGATCTCGCGCGTCCGCGTGCAGGCCGACCGGATCCTCGTGAAGGGCGGCCACACGAGATGGACCTACATCTTGACCCAGGCGCCGCAGCGCTGGGTTGCCGTGCGCCTCGCCCTCGGCAGCGCGCGGCCGTGGTGCGCCGCGGCCCTCGCGCGGGTGAGCGGGAGCCCGCCGTCGAGCGTGGGGAGCGACAAGGTCGGACTGTTCGTCGGCGAGAAGAAGACGGCAGCGCCGCTCGAGTGTCCACCCACGCCGTGACCGGGACCTGACGCCCACACAGAATCGCTGCGCCTCGACAATTCAGTCATCGGCTGTTCAATCATCGCCTTGACCGTACGCGACGAGGTCCCTTATCATCACCCGGCATGCCCTGTGGGTTCCCTCGCCGTCAGCGGCAGATCAGTTGCCGCCCGGTGCTTGCGCCCGGACGCATCGACGCCTCAGCCTGAATTCCCGCGCTTCTCCATGACAGCAGTCACATCCCCCTCTCTCTTGGAGGTCCTGCGGACACGGGCGAAGTCGTCGGGCTCGGCTCCAGCGTTCGTCGACGTCCGCTCGGGACGGCAGCTCACCTACGATGCCCTGCATGCTACGGCTCTCGCCCTGGCCGTTCGTCTGCGGACTCACGGCATCGAGAGGAACTCGGTCGTGGCCCTCGTCGCCAACGACGTGACCGTCTTCCCGCTTCTTGCCGCGTGCAGCACGCTCGGAGCACAGCTCGCCGTCATAGACACGAGCCTCCACCCTCTCGAGATCGCGGCCAACCTCGATCATGCGGACCCCAAGCTCGTCATCGCGAGCGGAGAACTCGCCTCTCGGCTGTCGGGCTCCGGCCGGCCGGCCGTCGACCTCGCGTCCTTCACCGCGCCGCCCGACGCGAACGTTCCATCCGAGGAGCCAGCCTCGGGACAGAGCAGGCTCATCATCTACACCTCAGGAAGCACCGGGTCTCCCAAGGGTGTCGTGCTCGGGGAGAGCGCGCTGACGGCGAACGCGCGGAGCGTCGCATCGACCTATGAGCTGTCGGAGGCCGATCGGCTCCTCTGCGTGCTCCCTTTTTACCACATGAACGCTCTCATGATCACCGGCTGGGCTCCCATCGTGGCCGGTGCGACGACCGTCGTGGCGCCGCTCTTCTCGGCAGCCACCGCAAAGTCGTACTGGGCGACGGTCGCAGAGTACGGCGTCACGATCTGTAGCCTCACCCCCTCGATCATGAGTGCGCTCCTCAAGCTGGCGGAGCAGGACCCTCCCGGTCCGCTCCCGGCCACGCTGCGCCTGATCTTCTGCGGAGCCGCACCGCTCCGAGCCGATCTCTGGAAACGGTTCCAGGACTTCGTCGGCGTTCCCGTCCATCAGGGCTATGGGCTCACGGAGACCACGTGCTGGGCATCGATGACCCCGCCGCTCCGGCCCTCTTCCGACGAAGCCGAACAAGAGCGGCTCTTCGAGACCGTGGGAGTTCCCGTCGACTGCGAGATACGGGTCTCCTCGACCGATAAGTCGACCGACGACCTGGTGTTCGGCGAGAGCTCCCGAGCCGGGTCGGACGAGGGCCAAGAACCCACGGCGGCCGAAGCGATTCCGGTCGGCGAGGTGCAGATCCGTGGGCCACTTCTCATGGACGGCTATTACCGGAACAAGGCGGCGACCCGTGAGACGTTCACGAGCGACGGATTCCTGCGCACCGGCGACCTCGGCTATTTCGACGCCCACGGTCTTCTGCGCATCGTCGGACGACGCAAGGAGATCATCATCAAGAACGGCATCAACATCGTGCCCGACGAGATCGATGGAGTCCTCCGGCATTTCCCCGGCATTGCAGAGGCGAAATCAGTTGGACTGCCCGACGACGTCCTCGGGGAACTCGTCTGCTCGGTCTGTGTGACGAAGGAAGGCGTTGCGCCTCCGAGAGCCGCCGAGATCAGGCGATTCGTTCGCGAACACCTCGCCGCGTTCAAGGTCCCCGATCGAATCGTCTTTGCCGGTCACATTCCGAAGACGCCGACGGGCAAACCGCGCACGGGAGAGATCCGGCGCATCGTGAACGGAGAGCTCGCTGACGAGCTGCTCTCCAGACTGGATACCTGGAAATTCAAGCGCGCCCATCCGTCGGACCGTGATCAGATTCTGGAGCGCTTCCAGACAGGGCTCCTGAGTGGGCAGGGGATCACCTTCGTCGCCTACTGGGGATGTGGCAGGCGGGAGTCGCTCGCTGATCCCGATCGCGAGGCCCTGGAGCGGCTCAGGGAGTTCATCTCCCTGGCAGACCGACGACCATACGCTCCGTCGAAGCTGGTCCTCATCTGCACCGACGTGCATGCCGCCATCAACGGCAAGGGGCAGGCCCTGGCGGCAGGCTATTTCGGCCAGGTAGGCGACTATGCGCGGCGCCTGGGCTTCGACACCGTGTGGCTGAGCGAGCTGTGGACACGAGCCGGTCAGGATCTGCAGGCATTTCTCGCCGGTGAGCTCAAGCCATCAGAGAGCACAGGCGTAAGCTTTGAGCAGGTCAGGGACGAACTCGTCGAGCGCGCCGAGAAGCACTCGGACGTCCATGCGGCCGAGGAGGCAGCGCGAATGTATTACGACGCCTGCCAGCTCGATGCCGTCGCGGTCCAGCACGCGTTCGAGGATGCGGTCTTCCTGACGTACAACGGGCCTGCCGCGAGCTTCACCCTGCCTCGTCTGCCGACGATGTATATCTACTCCTACAAGCGCAAGAGGACGGAGAAGCCGTGGTTCATGTAGCGCATCGCGGAGGCGGCGTGGACGATCTGGCGGAAATCCTAGCGGCGCTGGCAGAGGTCCTTCCGTCGGCAGAAGTCGCGGCGTGCGATCCGCTCGATACCCTCGCGGACCTGGGTGTCGACTCGCTCACGCTGGTCCAGTTCGTCGCCACGCTGGAGCGACGTTTCGCCGTGGAGCTGACGGACAGCGATCTGGAATCCCTCGGCACGGCGACCCTCCGGGACGTGTGCCGACTCGTCCGCGAGGCAGACGGATCGCGCGACGGCTCGTCCGGTGCTCCTGCAGAGACTGCTCACACCGAGCGTCACCCCAACGTGACGGTCAGGGGCTACCGCGATACGGACAAGGAAGCCCTGACGCGCATATGCATCGAGGGAAGTTCGTGGGGAGCGCTGCGCGACCTCGCTCCGATGTTCTTCCTCGATGCATATCTGGCCGAGCCTGCGAGCTGCTTCGTCGCCGAGCTCGAAGGACGGATCGTCGGATATTGGGTCGGAACGCTCGACGTGCGGAAGCTTCAACGCGACACGCGCCGCCGTGTGGCTGCCGGGTGGCCGGCAATCCTGGCATGGTACTGGCAGTCGCGCTCACGACTGTCCCGGTCCGAGCGTAGCCGCTACTGGCGGCAGATCCTGGTGGGAAGGAATCCGAGTCGAAGGCGGTTGGCGTTCATCCTGCAACAGGTGGGCGAGACCTTCGGCAAGACGTACGTCCATTTCCAGGTGGACAAGGAGGCCGCTCCCGCTGGAACCGTTTTCAGCCTGGCGCGCGCCTGGATCGACCACCTCCGCCGTCGTCGCGTCCAGGGCGCCCTCTTGCCGTCGGTTCCAGGAGGTCCCGGCGCGATCGAGATGTGGAAGCGACTCGGTTTCGCCCCGGTGGAGATCCCCCATCCCGACGGCACCCGACGCACCTGGCTGCTGGCCGTACTCTAGTGTCCCGTTCCTGGCCATCTTTGGTACAGGACTCGGTAGCGTCCTCACCGCCTTAAGAGCATGGCAGCACAGCGCATCTTGTTCGTCGAAGCGAGCACCGGCGGCGTCGTCGGCGGCTCGCTCACCGGCATCCTCCCGCTGATCGCACACCTGGACCGTCGCCGCTTCGCCCCGATGCTGGCGCTCTTCGAGCCGAAGAGGATCGCGACCGATGGTGTGCCGGTGCACGTCCTGCCGCCGCTGCCGCGTCCCGGCGATGCGGCGCAGCGTGGCCGACTCGGTCGGCTCGTGCTGCGCGTCACCAACCTCTACGCGATCGTCGGTCCGCGCGCGCACGCGCTGGCGGACCTCTATCGCCGCGAACGGCCGGCGCTCGTCTACCTGGCGAACGGCTTCCGCGCCAATCTCGACGGCATCGTCGCAGCCAAACGCTGCGGGTTGCCCGTGGTGTGCCACGAGAAGGGCTTCGAGCTAATCGGTCCCCGGGAACGCCTTACGTCGCGCTGGATCGACGCTTGCGTCTGCATGACGGAGGAGATCGCCGACTACTGCCGCGCCCGGCACCTGCAGGCGCGCCGGCTGCTCACCATCCACGACGGCATCGATTGCCAGGAGTTCCGGCCGGGCGGCGGTGAGGCGGTCCGCCGCGAGTTCGGCATCCCACTCGACGCTCCCGTTGCGGGAATCGTCGGCCACATACAGAACTGGAAGGGCCAGCATCTCGTCGTCGAGGCCATTGCCCGCGCCCGCCGGCACTTCCCCGACCTGCGCTGCCTGGTCGTCGGCGGCGTGCACCGTCGCGGCGTCGAGTACGCAGCGCAGCTCCGCGAGCGGATCACCGCCCCCGACCTCGCCGGCCACGTTTTCCTGGCAGGAGCGAGGGAGGACGTGCCCGCCTGCCTGGACGCGATGGACATCGTGCTCCATGCCTCCACTGTCCCTGAGCCGTTCGGTCGCGTCCTCATCGAAGCGATGGCGCTCGCGCGCCCGGTGATCGCCCCGCGCGAGGGGGGACCGCTGGTCATCGTGGTGGACGGCGAGACGGGCCTTCTGGTGCCGCCTCGTGACGCCTCCGCGCTGGCGGATGCTCTGGTGGCGCTCCTTGGCGACCCGGTCCGACGCGCGGCCATGGGGCAGGCTGGACGTGCCCGCGCCGAGGCCGTCTTCGACATCCGGCATCACGTCGCGGCGATGGAAGCACTCTTCGAGCAGGTGCTGCAGCACCCGGTGTCGACCGAGAGACCTGGGGGTCCTGAGGCCGAACTTCCGCAGTCCCGTTCCTGAAGTTCGCTGACGAACGACTTCGGATCGTCGTTGGTGACGCGGAGGTAGGCGCGAATCGCGCGCTCGAACTGCGCTTGCTGCGACGGCTAGCCTTGGATGTAGCGCTGCGGGGCGATGGAACGCGCGCGGCGCGTCGGCAGCGCGTGTGATTGACCGGACGGATGGGTCGGCGCTAAGCCCCGGTCGAGAAACCGATCTCGTGATCCGTAGACATGACGGCGGCGCGCAGTGGGATACCGGACGCGGCGCCCCAATCCACCCGTCGTGCCGCTGAGCAACCCGGAGCCACACACGTGAACTGCCCCGCGTGCCACGCCGAGAATCGCGACGGCGCGCGGTTCTGCGGCGAGTGCGCCGCGCCGCTCGCGACGACGACGGCATGCGGCGCCTGCGGGGCGACGAATCCCGTCGGGCGGAAGTTCTGCGACGCGTGCGGCACGCCGCTCGCTGCTCGGCCGGCGCCCGTCGCGGGGCATCCCGCGCCGGCGGATGCCCGCGCCGCGACCGCGCCTTGCCGGGCCACCGAGGGCGGCGCGCGCAAGGTCGTGACGATCGTGTTCGCCGACCTCGCCGGCTCGACGTCGCTGCACGAGCGCCTCGACGCCGAGTCCGTGCGCGCGCTCATGGATCGCTTCTACGACGCGCTCCGCGCCGTCGTCGCCGCGCACGACGGCACCGTCGTGAAGCTCCTCGGCGACGGCGTGATGGCGGCGTTCGGCGTACCGCGCGTCCACGAGGACGACGCGCTCCGCGCCGTGCGTGCCGCCGTCGCGATGCAGCGCGCGTGCACCGCGCTCACGACCGGCGCCGCAGGTGCGATCGCGCTGCGCGTCGCCGTCAACACCGGCGAGGTCGTGGTCGACGCCGCCGACTCGGACGTCGTCGGCGATCCGGTGAACGTCGCCGCGCGCTTGCAGCAGGAGGCACGCGAGGGCGACGTGCTGATCGGCGAGTCGACGCGCCGCCTCGTCGCCGATCTCGTGACGCTCGCGCCGTTCGGCGCGCTCGCGCTGAAGGGCCGCGCCGAGACGGTCGCCGCGTACCGCGTCGTGTCGCTCGAGCGGCCCGCGGGGGCGGCGGCGACCTCCTTCGTCGGCCGCGAGGACGAGCTGCGGCGCCTACGCACCGTCCATGACACCGCGGTCGCGACGCCGGCCGCCCGTCTGGCGACGATTCTCGGCTCGCCTGGACTCGGCAAGTCGCGCCTCCTCGCAGAGCTGGCGCGGCGGCTCGGCGACGGCGCGATCGTCGTGTCCGCCCATTGCGACGCCACGGCGGTCGCGACCTTCGCCCCCGTCGCCGACGCGCTTCGGACCCTGCTCGCGCTCGACGCCGTTGCCGGCGCGGAGGCGGTGCGCGCCGCGATCGAGTCGGTCGTGCCCGAACGCGAGCCCGAGCGCGACCGCATCGCGGCGGGGATCGCAGCCCTGCTCGCTGGTACGCCCGCGCCTCCCGAGGAAACGTTCTTCGTGCTCCGCCGGCTCCTCGCCGCGATCGCGACCGCGAAGCCGGTCGTGCTCGCGATCGACGACGCGCAATGGGCGGAGCCGCTGCTGCTCGACTTGCTCGAACACTTGATCCAATGGGGCGCCGGCGTTCCGCTGCTCGTGCTCGTCGCCGCGCGCCCTGAGCTGCGCGACGCGCGCTCGGCGCTCGCGACACAAGGCGGCCTCGTCGCGGATGTGGTCACGCTCGGGGGCCTCGAGGCCGGCGCCGCGACGCGCCTCGCGGCGAGCGTCATCGGCGCCGCGGAGCTGCCGGCGGGGGTCGTCGGCCGCGTGCTGGCGACGAGCGAGGGCAACCCGCTCTTCGTTGGCGAGCTCGTACGCATGCTCGTCCACGACGGCGCGCTGAAACGTGAAGGCCCGCATCGAGCGTCTGCGATCCGAGGAGCGGCTCGTGCTCGAGCGCGCCGCAGTGATCGGCCGGCAGTTCTCGCGCGCGGCGGTCGCGCATCTCCTGCCGCCCGAGCTGCGCGCGGACGTCGACGGGCGCCTGGAGTCGCTGCGCCGGAGCGAGCTGATCGAGCCCGACGTCGGATGGCTCCTCGGCGAGCCGGCCCTGCGCTTCCATCACGTACTGATCCGCGACGCCGCGTACCGCCGCGTCCTCAAGGGCACGCGCGCCGAGCTGCACGCGCGCTTCGCGGCATGGCTCGAAAGCCGCGCCGGCGAGTCCGTCGAGCACGACGAGACGATCGGCTGGCACTTGGAGCAGGCACACCGGCACCTCTGCGAGCTCGGCCCGGTCGACACAACGGGACGGGCGCTCGGCGAGCGTGCGGCGCGCTACCTCGGCGACCCCGGCCGCCGCGCCCTCGCGCGCGACGACACGGCGCTCGCCGCGAGCCTCCTCGGACGCGCCGTCGACCGTCTCGACACGGCCGATCCGGACGTGGCGACGGCGGCGCGCGCGATCGCCGAGCTCGGGCGATTCGTCACGGGATCCGATCGCCTGGGTGCGTGGCATACGTGCTTCGTCGGACAGCTCGCCGCGCTCACCGACTCGCAGGCGCTGCGCGCCACCGTCGAGTCCGTCGCGGCCGCCGCGCAGGCGCTCACGGCGGCCGGCGACGCCGCGGGCGAGGCGAAAGCGCATGCGGTGCATGCGACGGCGCTCGCGCGTCTCGGGGAGATCGGCCCCTCCGAGGCGGCGCTCGACCGCGCGCTCGCCGCGGCACGGCGCGCGCGCGATCGTCGGCGTGCGAACGGCGTCCTCGCGGGCGCGCCGCTCGCTGCGCTGTGGGGACCGAGCCCGGTCACGCGTGCGAGCGGCCGCTGCCTCGACGTCGTGCGGGTGCTGAGGATCACACAGGGCTCGCCGGCCGTCGAGGCGGTGGCGCTCCGCTGCCAAGCGGTCCTCGAGGCCTTGCGCGGCCGCAGCGAGGCCGCCCGCCGCATGCTCGCGTCGTCGCGCCGCATGGTCGAGGAGCTCGGGGTCACACAGCGGCTCCTGGAAGCGGACGTCGCCGCGGGATTGATCGATCTCCTCGAGGGCGACGCTGCCGCCGCCGAAGCGTCGTCGCGCACGGCGTACGACGGCCTGCGCGCGCACGGTCTCGACATCGACGCGGCGCAAGCGGCGGCGCTCCTCGGCCGGGCCCTCCTCGCGCTCGGCCGCGACGCGGAGGCGGAAGCGCTGAGCCAAGAGAGCGAAACGCTCGCCGGTGACGACCTGCGCGCGGCGGTCGCCTGGCGCGGCGTCCGCGCGGAGGCGCTCGCACGCCGCGGCGAGCACGCCGGTGCAGTCGAGCTCGCGCGCGCCGCGGTCGAGATCGCGGCCGCAACCGACGCCCTGCTCGACCACGCCGACGCGCGTCGCGCGCTCGCGATCGCGCTTCGTGCCGCGGGCCAGGGAGCGGAAGCAGAGAGCGAGGAGGCGCGCGCGCGCGAGTTGTGGGAGGAGAAGGGCGCGACGTTGCTCCTCGAACGCACTGCGCGTGACGCCACTTCCGCAGCGGACCCGCTGCGCGCGCAGGCCGACGGTGCGCGGCCCGCGGGAGCGCCAGCGGACGGCGCGGCTGCCAGCCGCGGGCCGCACGTCACGACGGCCGACGACGCCGTGGGCGATCGCGTACGTCGGCCGCCGCCGCCGAACGCCGCAACCGAGAACATCGCCGGCATCGACGCCGCCATCGTGGCGCGCGATCTCGACGCGATCCGGGCGCTCATGGCCGACGATGCGGAGTTCACGCACCATCCGACGGGCACGACGTACGGACGAGAGGGCGCGCTCGAGACGTTCCGCGTCGCGTTCACGGCGAGCGGCCTCTCATCCGCACGCGAGCCGGTGGCGACGCTCGGCGACGCGCTCGTCCTTTGTCGCGCGACGCTGTCGATCACGGAGCTCGGCGACGCCGAGGTCCCCTTCGGCGCCTCCCGACGCGAGCAGCTCATGGTCGTCGAGGTAGATCGGCACGCTCGCCAATGCCGCGCCGAGCTCTTCGCCGACGACCGGCTGCGCGAGGCCCTCGCACGGCTGTACGAACGGTACGCGGAACTCTTGCCCGACGGCCCCGAGCGCCGACGCGCGACGGCGATCGCGCGTGGCGTTGCGGCAATCCCGCCCGGGGCGTCCGTGGAGCGCGAGCCGGCTCTCGCGCCCGACGTCGAGTTCGTCGATCATCGCCTGCTCGGCTTCGGGCAGGTGCACGGACCGGAGAAGGTCTGGCGCGGCGCGCGCACGCTGCGCGAGGTCGCCGACGACATCACGGTCCGCGTCGTCGAGATCCTCGAGGCCGGACCGTCGACACTGCTGCTGCGCTGGACGATCGTCGGTACCGATCGCGACAGCGGTGGACGCTTCGACATCCCGACGGTCCAGCTGTTCGCGTGGAATACCGCGGGACTTCTCGCGCGCTGGGAGATCTTCGACGTCACGCGCGAGTCGGATGCGTTCGCGCGTTTCGACGAGCTTGCGACCGCGCCGCAGCCCGCGCGAGTGTCGGCGACGGCACCATCCGGCGCGACGCCGAGGCGCCGCGTCCGGCCGAACGCGGCGTCGGCGCTCATCGAGCGTGTCGACGCCGCGATCGCCGCGCGCGATGCCGACGCGATCGGACGCGCGCTGGCTGATCTTCGCGAGACCGACCACCGACTCGGTACCGAGGTCGGCGCCGAGGGCCCGACGCATTGGTTTCAGACGTTGGTCGCAAAGGCCAAGGATCTCACGTTCACGCACGAGCACCTCGCGACGCTCGGAGACACGCTCGCGCTCAGCCATGCGACGATGTCGTTCACCGAACTCGCCGCTGACGACCTGACTTTCGGTGCCACCGTCTTGGAAAGGTTCCTCGTC
>VBKW01000234.1 GCA_005879405.1 Deltaproteobacteria bacterium | reverse complement strand
CTGCGGACGGCGTCGGCGAGCGCGTCGACGTCGCGGCGCACGTCGGCGCGCACGGCCGACTCGAGGGCCGGGTTGTACACCACCGCGATCGTGCCGTCCTGCATCGTCTCCTCGATCGGCCGGGCGTGAAAATGGCCCTCCTTCACCTCGCGCGCGACCGTGACGAACGCGCGCGGGATGTCGATGACCGCGCTCGCGAGCACGACCTTGGGCGCGACCTCGTGCTGGACGCGATTGCTGCCGAACGCGTAGATGCCGCGCTCACCCGCCGCTTGAAAGACGCCCGGGCCGGCGGCGTCGGCGTTTTGCAGCACGAACCGGCAGCCGCGGTCGATCAGGGCGAGCGTCGCCGTGCGCGCCGCCCCGAGGTCGTCCCAGCCGCCGATGTACGACACCGCGACCGTGTAATCGGGGCGCGCATGTTTGGCGCCGGCCTCGAACGCGACGAACGTTCCGCGCACCGACGGAATGTCCATGCCGCCCACGGCGCAGGCCTTGCCGTCGGGCTGGAGGCGCGCCGCGAGATAGCCGAGCACGAACGTCGCGTCCTCGAGCCGGAAGACGAGCGGCGCGACGTTCGGCCGCACGGTGCTTCCGGACGTCGTGAGAAACACCGTCCCCGGGAAATCCGGTGCCACGCGCGCCGCGGCATCCTGGAACTCGAACCCATGCCCGATGACGAGGCGGAACCCGCGTCGGGCGTAATCGCGGAACGCCTCCTCGAACTCCGGCGGCGTCCGTGTCTCGACCTGGCTCACCTCGGCGCCGAGCTGATCGCGCACCGCCAGCAGCCCTTCGTATGCCGCCGCGTTCCATCCCGCGTCGCTGATCGGCCCCGGGCTCAGGAGCGCCACCCGAAACGCGTCGCCGTGCTCGGATCGCGTGCATGCGCCGACGACGGCGACGAGCGCGACGAGCAGCGCCAGTCGGCGCCGACGATATGCCGAACGATCGTCCGACGTGAACACGAGCGCAGGGTTTACCCGGCGTCGCCCGACGCCGCAACGCGACATCGGCTCACGTTCGTCGATGACCGGCCCGATCCGCGGAGAGGACAATTCGAGATCGCCGTTGTGGGCCGGTCGGCCGTGCGCCCGCAGGCGCCAACGTAGTCGCGTACAGCAACGTCGTCGCCGTCGTGGGCCGGGTGGCGGTACAACGGCGTCGTTGCCGCCAAAGAGGCGACAGGCCACCGACGCCGCCACCTTCGGAACTGGGCGCCGTCTCGCGCCTTCCCGTTGGCATGGCGCTCGCTTCACTTCCACGCCGCGCAATCAGCGGCAGAGGAGGTTCGCATGCCAAACCGTAAGGGTTTTGTCGCCGCGCGATCTGCGGCGACCACGCTCGCGGCGATCGTGCTCGCCGTCGTGTCGCCATACGTGCGGGTCGCGTCCGCGGTCGATTGCCCGCCGCGTGTCCATCTCGATCCCGCCGCCAACGAAAAGTGTGGCCGTGACCACTACGAGAGCGCCGCGGCGGCGCAGCGCTGCGCGTATGCCGATCGGATCGCACGGATGTCGCCGGAGGAACGCGACGAGTGCGGGATCGGCGAGAAGGGCGCCTCGAAGGGAACGCATCTGAGCCTCGGCGGCAACGACTACGAGATCCGATGAGCACGCGTCGACCCCGTACCGACGTCACTCCCGTCGCGACGCTCGGGATCGCGCGGCGGGCGCTCGTGCTGGCGCTCGGCACGGGCGCGGTGCTCGCGAGCGCGAGTCGGTCTGCGACCGCCTCGGCCTCGCCGTCGGTGAGCGTCGCGATGGTGATGCGGATCGCCGGCGGGCTGTGGATACGGAAACGCTCGCCGCCCGCGACCGCCCAACCGGCGTCGAGGAGGAGCCGTACCGTCGTGATCTCCTCGGCGACGGGTACCCACACGTTCATCCCCGTGCGGCCGGACGCGGCGATGCCGCGTGCCGCGAGCGCGCGCAGCATCGCCTGACGGCGCGTCGTGTACGCGGCCTCCGCGCGACGGAAGAGCCGCTTCACCTCCGGATCGCTCCAGAGGCGGACGACGAGCCCCTGCAAGACGTAGCTCACCCAGCCGGCGCCGATCAGCTGCCGGCCTTCGACGCGCGCGATCGTCGTCGGGTCGCCGCTCATCACGGCAAGCCGCAGATCGGGGCCGAGGGATTTCGACACCGAGCGCACGACCGCCCAGCGTCGGAGATCGGGAGTACAGAGCGTCACTGCCGGGCTGCCGGCGACGGGACCCGCGTGATCGTCCTCGATGACGAGGGTGTCGGGATGGCGCGCGAGCACGCGGCGTAGATCGGCGGCACGGGCCTCGTCGAGCGCGGCGCCGGTCGGGTTCTGCGCGCGCGGCGTGACGACGCAGGCGTGCGCCCCGCGCCGGAGGGCGCGCTCCATCTCGTCGGGAAGCGGGCCGTGCTCGTCGATGCGCATCGGCTCGACGGCGAGGCCGAGCGCCGCCGCGAGGTCGAGCACGGCGGTGAACCCGGGGTCCTCCACCGCGATCCGATCTCCGGGACGGAGATGCGCTTGCAGCGCGCGCTCGATCCCGTCGAGAGCGCCGCCGACGACGCAGAGCGCGGCGGTCGGGATGTCCTCGGCGGCGAATTGCTTGGCGGCGATCGCGAGCAGCTTCGGATCGGCGCCGCGCAGCTCGGCGTAGAGGCGCGGCCGGCCGTCGAGCCCCGCGAGCGCGCGGTCGAGGCGCGGCAAGAGCGCCGGATCGGGGTTCCCGACCGCGAGGTCGCGCACGTGTGGCGGCAGCGTCGGCGTCGCGCGCGTCGCGACCGGCGGCCGCGCGCTGACGCAGGTGCCGCCGCGGCCGCGCGCGACGAGCAGCCCGCGGCGACGGAGCGCGTGATACGCGGCCATGACCGTCGCGGGGCTGACCCGCAAGCGGGCGGCGAGCGCCCGCACCGTCGGCAGCGGCGCGCCGACCGCCAGCCGCTCCTCGCGAACGGCGTGCTCGATGCTCGCGGCAATGGCGCTTGCAGTGCCGGACCACTCTGAAACGCCTGCCGAAGCGGGGGACGTACGATCGCGCGGCGATACACCGCATCCTCGACGAGGCGCTCGTCTGCCACGTCGGGTTCGCCGGTGCCGACGGTGCACCAGTGGTGATCCCGACCGCGTACGGGCGCGACGGCGACACGCTCCTCCTCCACGGCTCCGCCGCGGGACGGATGCTGCAAACCGTCGGCGGCGGTGTCGACGTGTGCGTCACCGTCACCCTGATCGACGGCCTCGTCCTCGCGCGCTCGGCGTTTCACCACTCGATCAACTACCGCTCGGTCGTGATCTTCGGGCGGGCGCGCGTCGTCGAGAGCGTCGACGGGAAGCGCCAGGCACTGCGCGCGATCACCGAGCACATCGTTCCCGGCCGCTGGCCGCACGTGCGCGAGCCGTACGAGAAGGAGCTGAAAGGCACGCTCGTCCTCGCGCTGTCGCTCGACGAGGCCTCGGTGAAGACGCGCTCGGGTCCGCCGCTCGACGACGAGGAAGACTATGCGCTCGCCGTCTGGGCGGGCGAGCTGCCGCTCCGCGTGGTGCCACAAGCGCCGGTCGACGACACGAGGCTCGTCGCTGGCGTCGAAGCGCCGCCCTACGTGCGTGCGTACCGACGCCCACGCGCGAACGGGTGAATTGACCGGCTGCGGCGAAGCCTTTACAAGACGGCGCGGTGAAGATTCGGGTTCGCGCCGGGGACGCGGCGTCGGCGGCGGCCGAGATGGTCGTGGTGTTGCTCGCGGCGAACGAGGAGCGCGGCGCGGCGCTGCGCGCCTTCGCGCGCGGCGCCGACGGCGCCGCCGTGCGCCGGGGGCTGACGGCGGAGCGGTTTCACGGCCGTGAAGGGCAAGTCGTCACGGTCACGATCGCGGGCGCACGCCGTCGGCTCCTCTGCGTCGTCGGTCTCGGCGACGCGGCGGCGCTCGACGTCGACGCCTGGCGGCGCGCCGCCGGACGCGCGCGCCAGGCCGCCGAGCGCCACGGCGCCGCGCGCGTCGCGATCGCCGTCGACGAGCGGGCGTCGAGCATCGAGCACATCGTCGCGCTCGCCGAGGGCTTCGACCTCGCGGGCTATCGTTTCGACAAATACAAGTCGGACGCGGAGCACGGAGTCCTCGTCGGCGAGCTGACGCTCCTCACGCCGACACCGTTGCCCGCCGCCGACGTCGCGCGACGCCTCGGCGGCGTCGCGACGGCCGTGACGGCCGTGGGCACCGTCCGCGATCTCGTGAACGAGCCGGCAGCGGTGAAGACGCCGACCTTCATCGCGGCGACCGCGGAGCGCCTCGCCGCCGACGCCGGGGTCGAGGTCGAGATCTGGGATCGGGCACGAATCGAGCGCGAGCGTCTGGCGGGCTTGCTGGCGGTCGCGCGCGGCAGCAACGAGGAGCCGCGTTTCATCCGCATGCGCTGGCGCGGGCCCGGCGCGCGCCGGCGGGTGGCGCTCGTCGGCAAGGGGATCACCTTCGACTCGGGCGGCTTGTCCCTCAAGCCCGCCAAGGCGATGGAGACGATGAAGACCGACATGGCCGGGGGTGCGGCCGTCATCGCGACGATGGTGGCGGCCGGACGCATGCAGCTCGCGATCGACGTCGACGGCTTCGTGCCCGCGACCGAGAATCTGCCGGGCGGCAAGGCGCAGAAGCCTGGTGACGTCATCCGCTTCCGCAACGGCAAGAGCGTCGAGGTGCTGAACACCGACGCCGAGGGACGTCTCATTCTCGCCGACGCGCTGGCGCTCGCCGCGGCCGATAAGCCGGACCTCATCATCGATCTCGCGACGCTCACCGGCGCCTGCATCGTCGCGCTCGGCCCGCAGGTGGCGGGCATCTACGGCAACGAGCAGGCGGTCGTCGACCGGCTGGTGACGCTCGGACGCGAGACCGGCGAGCCGCTGTGGCAGCTGCCGCTCGTCCCCGAGTATCGCGACGACATCAAGAGCCCGGTCGCCGATCTGAAGAACATCGGCGGCGGTAACGCCGGCAGCATCACGGCGGCGCTCTTCCTGCAGGAGTTCGTCGCCGGCCGGCCGTGGGTCCACATGGACATCGCCGGCCCGGCGTTCACCGACAAAGAGCTACCGTACGCGCCGAAGGGCGGCACCGGCTTCGGCGTGCGGATCTTGCTGCGCTACCTCGCCGAGCTCGCGGCGACACCGCCCGACGTGCCACCGCGCGCGGCCGCGTCGCACGCGCGACCGCGTCGCAAGCCGCCGCTCGCGGCCAAGCGGCGGTGATTGATTTCGCCCCCGTGCGCGCGGCGCGCTGGACGCGCGCCGTGCTCCGATGGGTGTCGCACCGCGGAGCGTGACCCGCGGTGCTCCAACTACTTCGCCCCGTGCGCGCAGGCGATCCCTCCGCGCGGCGCTTATTCCTATCGGCGCCGGGCGCGTGCCGGCGCTTTGGCGGCCGTCTTCGCGAACGGCGACCGCTCGCACGCGCGGGCGACGCGCACGCTCGGCCGTGCCTTACGACGCGAACGGTCGACCGCCCCGGCGCGCGACGCCTCACGTACGAGCGGACGCGCTGCCTTCGGCGACCCGTACGTTCGCACCGAGCGCAGCGGCGCCGTCGCGATCCGACGCGCCTCGTTTCGCTTGGCGAAGATGCTGCCGCGCGCGGTGCCGCGGCCTGCACGGACGATTTGCCGCGTGGCGCGCGCCGGCTCGACGTAGCTCGCGAGCGCGGTGCGCAGCGGCTCCGCGGCGCCCGCCGGGACGCGGAGCGCGTAGCCGCTGGGCGTGATCCCGCGGCGCAACGCCGGGTTCAGGTCCGCGAGCTCGGATGCGGAGACGCCGCACAAGCCGGCGGCGGTCGAGAGCGAGACCTGACGGTCCACGTTCACGACCTCGAAGTGGTACGGGAGATTCTCCTCGGGCTCGACGAAGCCGTACTCCTGCGGCGCTTTGGCGATGCTCACGGCGGCGAGAAAACGCGGCACGTACTGCGAGGTCTCGTTCGGCAGGTAGCCGCGATCGCGCATCGACCAGAAGTTCTGCGCGCCTTTGGCGGCGAGGATCCTGGCGACGCGGTTCTCACCGCCGTTGTATGCGGCGAGCGACAGCTCCCAGTCGCCGAACATCTCGTGCAAGTCCTTCAGGTACTGCGCCGCCGCCTCGGTCGATTTGATCGGGTCGCGGCGCTCGTCGACCATCGAATCGATGCGGAGACCGTACTTCTTGCCCGTCTCGGGGATGAACTGCCACGGCCCGACCGCGCCGGCACGCGAGATGGCGAGCGGACGGTAGCCGCTCTCGATGAGGGGCAGATAGGCGAGCTCGGTGGGGAGCCCGGCGTGCGCCAGCATGCTCGACATCGTCGGCACGTACTTGGCGCTGCGGGCGAGCGCGCCGTCGAAGAAATCGTGGAGCTCGCTCTGAAACGTCGCGATGCTGGTGCGGACCGCGGGCTTGTCGAGGTCGAAGGACGCACCCTTCGCACGCGCGGCACCTGCGAGCGACGCGACGCCGTCGGGACCGTGACCATGCCCGGCGTTCGACGTCGTCGCCTGCGCTGCTACCGGTGCGCCACTCGTCATCGCCTGCTTCACGCTCGGGCTCGCGTTGAAGCAGCCGCTGACCAGCACCGCACCTACCAACCACGTTACTTGCGCCGCCCGTCCGGCGCCGCCCCATCGATTTCGGAGATCGAACATCCAACACCTCTCGGTCTGGCGGTCTACACGGGAGTCTCACCTCGAGAGCGAGGTGCCATGGTCCGAATGCCGCTCGTCTGGCGAGCAGCGCCGGCGCGATACGTGCCGCCTATCGAGGGTGGAGTGACGCGCGCACGCGTCTTCGGAACGCGCGTCATGAAACCTGCGTTTGTGTCTGGTGAGTGGTCTGCCGTTCCCACGCCCACACCGCTTCCTCCGCCCAAACGGCCAGCAACCGCGGTGTCGTTATACATGCAGAGCCCTCGATTGCAACACAAAACGCATGTGTACCGGCGGTATCAGCAATGATCACGCCATCGCGCTCGCGTCTCGCACTGCCGCTCATTCGCGACGACCGTCGCCCGCGCGGCGACGATCGCCGCGATACGATTTCGCCGCTGGGAACGGATTTGCGCAGCGATGGGCGAACGCTGTGAGCGATGGGTGCGCCGAAGCGCAACGGTCGGAGGCGTCGCGCGATGCGAGACGACCTACGGCCCGAAGGTACCGGAAGCTCGACGCGAGGTATGAGGCGCACAGGTGCGGCTGCAAGGCTCGTGCGATCGTGCCGCGCTCACGGGTGTCGGCGCGATGTCGGAAGCGACGCGAGTCCCGCATCGACTGCTTGGTCGGCGATGCGCGCGAGCTCGGAGTCGGTGAGATCGGGGCCGGCGAAAGGGAACGGCATCCGGTGCTGCTCGACCTTCCAGAGCGGAACGCCGTCGGCCGCGGCGAGGGCGTACGTCGCCGACACGAACGCGCACGCGACGGCCTGGGCCGCGTCGTCGGGGTGGACCTCGAACTCGTGGATCTCGATCCGCAACACCGCGGTCCCCCCGTCTCCGAACTCGACGCGGATGCCGCGGGTGCGGAGCGCCGCTTCGGCTGCGCTCGAGAACGCATCGACGGCAGAAACGGCCGCAAACTGACGGCCGGATGCGACCCGCGCGAGCGTTGCGATCGCGCCCTGATGGGGCGTCGCCAGACCGTGGCGGCTCGCGTCGACGACTCGGACGATGACGGACCGCACGTCGGCGGCGCGCGGATCGGTGAGGACCGGGCGCGACCGCGGGTAGCCGCACGCGGCCATCGACACCATTGCGAGTGCGAGTGCAGCGGTTCCCATCGCACGCGCTCGTCGCTGGATGTGCGTCCCGTCTCTTGGCGGTCTTCGAGACGGAAGCGCCGCAGTGGACATCGTCACCATGACGCGAACACGTCCGCGACGACCGATTGCACCGCGATGCCGTACGCGGCGCCCAACGTCACCGCGCCCGGTGTCGGCGCCGGATGCACCGGCTGGCGGACGCTCCAGACCTCGCGTCCATTCGCGGCGTCGATCAGGGCCGCGCTCACGGCGACGATGACGAACGCCGGATGCGTGCCGGCGTCGGGCTCCCAGCGGCGGATTTCGAGGTAGAGCGCGAAGCCTTCGAGCCCCGCTTTCGACGCCAGGCGCGCCGCGTCCTCCGCGCTGTCGGGCGCGTGTTCGCGGAGCGTACCCTCGACCGTCGACGGCTCGTTGACGCGATAGCCACGCGCTCGCAAGAACGAGGCGGCTTCCTGCGCGAGCGCGTCGGCGACCGTGACGCGCTCGGTGCGGAAGGCGTACCGCTCGAGCAGCGACGTGCCGGTGATCAGCAACGGGTCGCCTGTACGGTTCGCCGCCGGCAGCACGGTCACGACGTGCACGCCCTGCGGTGGAGCCGGCGCGGTGGGACGATGGATGCAGCCGGCCGCGATCGCGAGGAGGGACAGCAGCGCCGCGACGCCGCGTATGCCGACGATGGAGATCATCGCGCCCCCGCCGCGTCCGCCGAGCGTGGACATCGTCGCGCGGTCGGCGGGTAGGCCGACGATCGCGGTCACTGCGCGCCTTCGCCGCCGGCGACGACGTCGAGCCGGTGCTCCATGGCTTCGAGCTCGCGCTGCACCTTCTCCTGCTCCTCCCGCAGCGCCGCGAGCCCACGTCGCGCCTCCGCGACGTCGCCCGGCGCGTTCGTCGGCTCCGCGGCGAGCACGACCTCCGGTGCGAGTTGCCGTACCTCCGCGGCGAGCGCCGATGCGGCGGCATCGCCACGCGTTGCGGCGATCGCGTAGCGGTACATGACGCGTCCGGCGCGCTCCGCCGCCGTGACGGCGCGCGACTCTGGCCGAAAGGCCGCGGCCGCCGCGTGCTCGGCGAGCGCGTCGTAGAACGACGCCAACGCTTCACCGGTGAACCAATCCTTGTCGCCGGCCGCCGTCATGCGGGTGAGACGGGGCGCCAGGAACTCGATGCGCGGGCGGTCGTCGGTGTTGAGCGGTACCGCGGCGAAGTCGTCGGCGGCGGCGCGGAGATCGCCGCCATGGAGCATCGCGAGACCGAGCGGCGACGCGAGGACCGGGTCGCGACTCCACTCCGGCAGCCGCTCGATGCGGCGGCGCACGTCGTCGAGGTCGACGGCGGACGGCGCGAGCCGTCCGACGAGCGCCACGACGGGCCGGTCGGGATAGAAGTCGGCGCGCCACAGGTGCACGTCCGGAAAGACCGCGAGGAACGTGTGCGCGACGACGTCGAACTCCTCGCGCGTCAACTGATAGAGCGGCAACCATTGGCAGAAGACGCCCCCGGGCGCGAGCCGCCGCGCGGCGGTCGCGTACATCTCGCGCGCGTAGAGGCTGCTCGTCCCGGCGTGCCACGGGATGAAGAGGTCCGAGACGATCACGTCGAACCGA
>VBKW01000233.1 GCA_005879405.1 Deltaproteobacteria bacterium | reverse complement strand
GTTGCTCCCGGTGTAGATCCCCGAGTAGGCGATCGTCGGGATTTTGGCGAGCCGCGGATTCTCCAGCTGCTCGGAACGAAATTGGAACCCGTCTTTGCGCGGCATCAGGAGATCCAAAAGGATGAGACACGGCTCGAGACCGCCGTGGAGCTCGGCGAGCGCCGCCTCGCCGTCGCCGGCGGCGACGACCGGGTACCCGCACGCCTTCAAGAGATAGCCGAGCGCCTCGCGCAGATCGGAGTCGTCCTCGACGATGAGGATCGGCTTCTCGGGAACGGGCGTGCGACGCTGCGAACGCTGCGCCGGCGCAGGCTCGCGCGGCGGCGGCGTCGATCGCGTTCCGCCAAATCGCATGCGGTGAAATGGAGCAAGCGTCGCGCCAAATGCGCCGCCGACGATTCCGCGCAGTTACCGATCGGTGCGTGCACGCTCCTCCCGGACGTACACGCCGCCAGCGACGCTTTTGCAGAGCGCGAGCAGAGCGCGGTCGTCACAGCTGCGCAGCGGAGCCGCGGCAACGCCGACCGTGGCCGTGCCCATCACGCCGTGGTGGACAGGTTGGAAGATCCCCACGCGCGAAGCCACGGCCGTCGGGGTGCGGGATCGGAACTCCTCGAGTGCAGGGGATCGGCGGCGGTCGTCGCGACCGCCGCCAACCATGGAGCGGCGTACGCATTGGTAATCAATCCCGTCTAGAGTGGAATGGCACGTCGGCCGTGCGAACGCTTTCAGTACTCGTGGGCGGCGAGGCCTTGCCGTCGACGTGACACGCTGGCTACATGGATGCGGACGATCGCGGAAGTGGCCGCACACAGACACATGGTCCTGCTGATCGAGGACGATCTGGCGGCGCGCGAGCCGCTGGAAGAGCTCCTTCGCCTAGAAGGCCTCGACGTGCAGATCGCGAGCGACGGCGCCGAGGCGCACGAGCACCTCCGCGGCGGCGTTCGGCCATGCGTCATTCTGCTCGATCTCTGGATGCCGGGGATGGACGGCTACGAGTTCCGCGCCGAGCAGATGCGCGACCCTGTGCTCGCGAGGATTCCGGTCGTCGTGCTCTCCGGCGACGCCCTCGTCGACGAGAAGGCGTTGCAGATGGGCATCGACTATTACCTGCGGAAGCCCGTCGACGTCGATCAGTTCATCGCCGCGATCGAAGCCTACTGCCAGCTCTGACCTGCCTCAGCGCTGGGCGCGACCTCGACGGCGCGGGCGCGGCGGTCGCTCGTCCATCTCGCGTCGGCGTTCGGCGTAATCCTCGTCCGACGCGGGATCGAGCTCCCAGCGCTTCTCGTCGCGGCGCTCGACCTTCTCGGTCGTGTGCAGCGGCTCGGCGTCGCTGTAGCTGATGCCGACCGCCTGACCGAGCGCGTCGACTTGGTCTTGGTCCGGCGTCGGGTTGGAGCCGCCGACCGTCTCCTCGCCGGTGTCCTGGTCCCACGCGGCCTGGACGTCGCCTCCGGAGAGCACTGGAGTGTGGGCGCGGTCGTGTGGCTGCTGCCCGAGGGCTTCCGTCTCCAGCTCGACCTCGAGCTCGTCGGTCGACAGGTCGGCGTGGACCTGCGCGTCTTGCGCCCCCGTCGCGACGTCGATCCCGACCGCGTGCTCGTCCGACTGTCTCCTGCGTGACGTTCGTGCCGGCTGCTTCCTCGCGGCAGGACGCTTCCTCGCGGCAGGACGCTTCCTCGCGGCAGGACGCTTCCTCGCGGCTAGACGCTTCTTCGCGGCGCGGCGCTTCTTCGGGGCTGCCTGCTTCTTTGCGCGCGCCGTGCGCGTTGGCTGTTTCCTCTTCGTGCGGGCCATGCATACCTCCTCGCGATCAATTGCGCAGTGCTCTCCTGAGCAATGCTCGTGCCCCACGATGCGGAGTCGATTTGGGAATGCCGTCTCGCATTTTCGTGTATCATTTACACCCTGCGCCGAGATGAGTCTCCCGTGACGTGAGCCGCGCCTGACAAGGGCGCGACAACCCGACGATCCGTCACGAGGACTCCACGTGTGCGATGCAGCGCACGCCGGTGATTTTGCTGGCATGGGGGCTGCTTCTGGGCTCGGCCGTGCGCGCACTACTCCTTTCGTCGGTCCTCCTTTTCTGCTCTCTCGTATTCGCGCCGCCGCCCGTGCAGGCGTCGACGATGGATGACATCGCACGCTTCTTCGGGTTCGGCAGCGACAGCGACGGGAGCTCGGTCCGCAACACGACCACGGCCGCCGTGCACGTCGGGAGCGCGGACACCTCCGACGTGTCGACGACGGCGGGCGGCGACGTCACCGTGAGTGGCGGAGCACCCGTGACGCACGCGGCGGCACCCGAGATCGACGCCGGCGCGCTCATGTCGGCGGTCGCTCTCGCGGCAGGTGGGCTCCTCGCGTTCGGCGTCAGGCGTCGGCGCGTCCGGCGTTAGTCGCCGGCAGACTTCGTTTCAGCCGCCGCCGGCTCGCCGCGCGCGGCGGCCAGCAGCACGACGAGCGTCGGATCGGCCCTGAGACGCACTCTCGCGTACCCGGCGACACGCGCGTTCGCCTCGCAGCCGACCGCGTGCGCGTACGACTGCCCGAGGTGGCGCGCCTGCATGCCGAACCCCGTCGGCCGCCAGCACGCCGGACACGTTTTGCGCGCGATCAGCCGCTCGACGTGCAACGCGATGCCGAACGCCGTCTGATCCGGCCACCGCCCGGCGACGAATCGCCACAGCGCCGCGCGCGCATCGAACACGGCGGGGTCGAGCCCGCGCGCATCCCTGCCCGCAGCCACGTCATCCTTCACCACCACCCCTCCCGCGCCTCCCATGCCACACCCGCGCCTCCCGCTTCAACCGCACCGCGCGGGGCGGCCACGCTCGAACCGCGCCATTACGATTGCGTGGCGATGTGATTGGCCCGGTTGCATCGGCAACGCGGGCCACGCACGCTGACGACGTGACGAGGGGAATGTTGATGCGCTGCCCGCACACGCGATTCGCCGAGGGTCCGGACTTCGACGTCCCGGTCCTCGATTACCTGCTCTTGATCGCGCTCTTTCTCGCCTGCCTCGTGCCGGTGTTCGTCCTGCGCTGACGTTGTCCGCCGCCTAGCCCCGTGGTAACGCGCCGACGCATGCGCTGGCGGGCTCTTTCTCGCCTGCCTCGTGCCGGTCGTCCGCGATCATCTCGCGGCGACGTTCGACCTCATGTCCGAAGGCCCGCACATGTCGACGGTGAAGGCGCTGGAGCGTGGCGACGACATCTACGACCCGTGCTCCTTTCTCGACCTGCCCTTCTACATGACGCCGTACACACCGCTGTACCACGGCGTCGTCGCGGCGCTGCCGCAGCGCGCAGGAAATCCGTTCTTCACCGGGAGGGTCGTCGCCGCGCTGTGCATGCTCGCCGCCGCGGCAAGCCTGCTCTTCGTCGCCGGACGCGGGCAGCTGCCGACGGCTCTGATCGCGCTCGCCGCGTTCTTCCTGATCCGCGCCGTCACCGACAACACCGCGTACCTGCGCTCGGACGCGCTGGCGCTCTGCTTCTCGGTCTGGGCCGTGGCGCTGGTGATGCGCGCTCGCAGTGCGCGCGCGACCGTGGCGGTCGGCGCGCTCTGCGCGCTCGGCTTCGCCGCGAAGCAATCGTACGTGGCGGCGGCGGCCGCGTGTTGCCTCTACCTACTCGCGGCCGACGTGCGCCGCGCCGGGTGGCTCGTGCTCGGCGGCGCCGCGACCGGCGCCCTCTGCGCCGCCGCGGCGTGGGCGACGTGGGGGAACGGCTTCTGGCTCGCCGTCACGATTCCGATCACGGATTACCCCCGCGACCTACAGGCATGTCTCCTCCATTGGCGGATGATGCTGGCACAGCCGGTGTTCCTCGCGATCGTCGCGATCGCCCTCGCCGCGATCGTCCCGGGGTGGCGCGTCGCGCTCAGGTCGCCGTTCCTCGCGTACGCGCTGCTCGCGTGGGCGGCGGGCGCGTGGGTCTCGACCGGAGTCGGCGCCGAGAATCACGACCTCATCGAGCCGGTCCTCGCGACGCTGCTGTGGATCGTCTTCGTCGCGCGGCACCGGCGCGAGACGGTCGCGCTCGACTGGCCGTGGGTGCTCGCCGTCACGGTCCTCGCGTTCGCGGTCGCGCGCGAGATGCGCAATCCGGATCGCGCGTCGTACTCCCACACGAACCCGGCGGCGACGGCGCGCTACCTCGAGGCGCGCGAGCGCACGACAGCGGCGCTGCGCGCCTTCGGCGTCGAGCACGGAGCGAAGCTCAACCTCAAGAACTCACAGATCGCCCAGGACTTCGAGAACGTCGCCGTGAACGACGTCTGGATGTACATTCAGGTGCTGTGGAACACGCGGCCCGAAACGACCGAGCGTCTGGTGCGCGCCATCGAAGCCGAGCGCTTCGACGCGATCCTGACGGCGCCCGGCGTCGTCAGCGCGGCGCACGATCCTCCCGATACCCCGTGGGGGCGCATCGTCCATGCGGTGTTCGCGCACTACGCGGTCGCCTACCACGGTGAGCAGGTGAACGTGCTCACGCGTCTGCGCGACGGCGCGCGCCCTCGCGCCGGGTAACCGGGGGCCGTCACGCGTCCTCGCGCTCGGCGCGCGTGCCCAGCACCAGCACGAGCGAGACGAGCGCCAGCGCCGACGCGACCGGGCCGAGCCAATCGCCCCACGCGACCGCGAGCGTCCGCGCGCGCGAGCCGGGTACCACGCGCGCGACGAGGGTCGCGCGCGCGTCGACGCCGGCGCGCTCGAGGACGTCGCCGGTCGGCGTGATGACGGCGGAGATGCCGGTGTTGGTCGCGCGCAGCTGCGGCAGGCGGGTCTCGATGCTGCGGAACTCGGCGCCGAGGAGATGCAGCCGCGGACCGGCGCCGTTCGCGAACCAGGAGTCGTTCGACAGCGTCACGATCAGGTCGGCGCCGGCGCGCGCCGCCGCGAGCGCGATCCCGGGATCCAGCACGTCGTAGCAGATGAGCGGCGCGATCCGCAGCGTGCGCCCGTCACGGAGACGAAGCGGCACTACCTTCGCGCCCGCTCCCGGCTTCCAGGTGCCGAGCCATGGCAGCCAGCGCCGCATCGTCGGCGAGTCGAGGACCGGCGGCACGTATTCCGTCAACGGGAACGGCCACGCCTTGCGGTACGTCCGATACCGCGGCGTGCCCTCGATCGCGCCGCGATCGCGGGCGCCTTCTGTTGCCGCGTGATCGCGCGCGCCTTCCGTCGCTGCAGTGCCCTCCCCGTGCGGCTCGAGGAACATCGCCGCGTTGTATTCCGCCCCGTCGCCGAGATCGTACGAGCCGAAGACGAGCGGCACGCCGGCACGGTCGACGAAGTCGACGATCTCGCGATCGAACGCCGCGCCGTCGGGGCTCTTCGGCACGCCGAACGTCGTCGGATAGACGGTCTCCGGCCAGATCAGCACATCGAGCGGGGCGCGCGCGAGCAGATCGCGCGAGATGCCGAAGTACGTGTCGACGATCAGCCGCACAGTGTCGTACGTACCGCGCTCGGCGCGCATGCGGTCGTAGTGGCTGAGGTTCGCCTGCACGATGCCGGCGGTGAACGGCGGCGCGGCCGGTGTCGTCGCGTCGAGCTGGCGCAGGCGCGCGGCGCCGTAGGCGCAGAGCGCGAGCGCGAGGAGCGCCACACCGGCCGCGGGCGGTGCGGCCGCGGCAATCGCGTCGCGCAGCGTCGCCCGCCGCGACGCCGGCGACGAGCTCTCGACACGGAGCGCCGCGCGCGGCGACGCCGGCGACGCGCGCGCGATCGACGCGCTCGTCGAGAACGCGCCCCAGAGCCCGCGCGCCGCCGCCAGCACGGCCGCGTTCGCGAGCAGCAGCACGAACGTCAACCCGGGCGCGCCCGCGACGTCCGCCGCCTGGCGCATCCACACCGACGGGTAGAGACAGTGGCCGAGGGTGTCGCCGAAGAGCTTCGGCAGCGCCCACTCGGCGCCGACGTACGCGCACGCGCCGACGAACGCTGCGGTAACGAGCCCCGCACGGCGCCGCGTCACGTGCCGCGCGACCGCAAACACGACGAACTGCGGCTGCACGAGCGGCGCGAGCGCCGCGAGCACGAGCAGCGCCGCAGGCGGCGAGAGCGCAGTGTAGTCGGCGATCGCCAGCGCGAACCAACCGAACACGGCGAGCGTCAGCGCGACGCTCATGACGACGCCGCTCGCGATCGCCGCGCGTAGCGAGCGCAGCCGGTCGAGCGCCGCGAGCCACGGCACGAGCCCGACCCAGCCGAGGACGACCCAGCGCCACTCGAGGCGCGAGTAGACGGCGTACGCGACGGCGCTCGCGCTCGCCGCCGCGACCGTCAGCGCGGCGGCGGCGAGACGGTCGCGACCCGCTGCGCGGTCGGAGGCGACGGCGCCGGCGGGGCGGCGGGCGCGCGTCGACGCGCGATCGCGAGCAGGCGACGCGATCAGGGCACGCTCGCCGCGCGGTGCTCGTCCGGCGGCTCGAGGATGCGCGTCGAGTCGAGACCGGGCGGCACGAGCTGCGGCGGTACGACCCGATCGGGCGGAACCGCGATCGGATTTCCGTGCGCGTCGACGAACTCGTAGTCGGGATGGAACATCAGGATCGCCGGCAAGCGCTGCCCGTCATCCGTCGTCTGATAGTGGCGCACGTAGCCTTCGGGGAGCGGGAAGTCGTCGGGCACGACGACGCCGCGCTTGATCGGCTTCGTGCCCGGCAGCGGGAAGACGGTGATGCCGCCGGTCTCCCCCGCCGCGATCAGCGCCGGAATCGCATCGCGCGCGTCGATGCCCTCGTCGCCGGGCGGCTGCCCGATCGGCGTCGGCACGCCTTGCGAGTGGTCGGCGGCGCGTTGTGTGATCCGACGCGGAACGACGGGCTCACGCGGCACCGCCGGCCCCGTGATCGTCTTCATCTCCGCGTGCGGATCGGCCGGCTCCGCGGCGGCGGATCGCCGCGACGGGCGCAGCGCGAGCGCGTCGGACGCGCCCGCGTCGGCGGCGAGCCGCTCCGGCTCCGGCGCGCGCGTCGCCGCCGGGCGCGCACCGGCAGGCGCGAGGCGGATGAACGCGATCACGACCGCCGTCACGACGACCGGGATCCCGATCGCGAGCCCGATCAACCATTCCGCCCTGCGTGCGGACCGGACGGTCCGCACACCGTCGCGATCGATGGAGACACGGCCTTCAGGGGGGTGCTTCGACATGACGGGCGGGCGAAATCATACGAGAGGGCGTGCGCGCGCTGCAACCGACCTCGGACAGGCGCCGCCGAAGAACCCGACGGAAATCATGCCGCCGGTCGGGTGCGTGTCGTAGACCAGCGTTACAGCGTCAGATTGTACGCGACGCCTTGCCGGTTCAGCGGTCGAGCTCGAACGGATCGACACCGGCGCACGGATTGCGTTGCAGCCGGTGCGCGCGATCGAGGACGTACGCATTGGTGACGTTCTGACCGGCGCAGCGCGCGCGCCGACACCTTGCCGCCGACCCGTAGGCGGCGGCGCCGCGCGCCGTATCGCACTGCGCCACGTTCGCCCGCCCGTCCGGATCGCCCCGCAGCCGCGGCGCGGCGCGCGTCGATCCGCGCCCCGACGTACCGCGGCGCGATGTCCCGGATGCGCGGGCGTCGGCGAGCGCGGCGCCGAGGGTCACGGAGATGACGACGGCCGCAACCATGAAACGACGCATGTTCAAAGGACGCATGCCGACGACCTACCCGCCGACGCGTCACGTCGCATCGCTACTCGTCGCCATACCCGGTCGCTCGGTGCGGCACCGTGGGCGGCACGGAGCGCGCGGCGCTGGACATCGCGCGCCGACCGAGGCTAGGAGAGCCGCATGACGACATTTCGCGACCACACGATTCTCGTGACCGGCGCCGCGAGCGGCCTCGGTCGACTCATGTCACGCACGATGGCCGCCGAGGGCGGACGGCTCGTGCTCTGGGACGTCGACGCCGCAGGCTTGCAGGCGACGCGCACGGAGCTCGGCGCGAGCGGCGCGTCCGTCGCGACCTACGTCTGCGACTTGAGCGACCGCGCCGCGATCGCCGCCGTCGCGGCGCGCACGCTCGCCGACTGCGGGCCGATCGACATCCTCGTGAACAATGCCGGCGTCGTGTCGGGGAAGACGCTCCTCGACGAGTCCGACCGCGACATCGAGCGCACGTTCGCGGTGAACGCGCTCGCCCTCTTCTGGACGACGCGCGCCTTCCTGCCGGCGATGCTCGAGCGCGACCGCGGCCACATCGTCACGATCGCGTCCGCCGCCGGTCTCGTCGGCACCTCGAAGCTCGTCGACTACTGCGCCAGCAAGCACGCCGCGGTCGGCTTCGACGAGTCGCTGCGCCTCGAGCTGCGCCGCGCGCGCAGTCACGTGCTGACGACCGTCGTCTGCCCGTTCTACATCTCGACCGGCATGTTCGAGGGCGTGCGCACCCGTGTCCCGTGGCTGCTGCCGATCCTGACGCCGGAGTACGCGGTCGCGCGCATCTGCAACGGCATCCGCAACGACCACCGCCGCATCATCATGCCGCGCTTCGTCGCGCTCACCTATCTCGCGCGGCTCATGCCGGTGCCACTCTTCGATGGGGTGATGGAGTTCCTCGGCGTCACGCGGAGCATGGACGAGTTTCGCGGTCGGGCGCTGTCGACAACGGACCGGCGCGCAGCAAGCTCTCGATGAACGGGCGGTCGGCGAGCAGCGACGTGTCGCCGAGGAACATCTTCCCGTAGCGCTCGAAGTAGAGGAGCTGCTTCGCGAGGAGAAAGGTGCCGCGGTCGAACGCGGTGCCGCGGCCGCCGTAGCGCTCGACGCCGACGTGGAGCCGGCGCTGGCGCCGAAAGCGCGCGAGCTCGCCGCGCCATCCGCGACGCTCGACGGCGCGCCCCTCGGCCTCCGCCACCTTCCCTTGAATTGCGGCGAGGAAACTACCGAGGCTCGCCTCGGCGAACGGGCGCGTCAGCATCGGCTCCATGAGCGCACGCGAGAAGGCGGCGAGCGCCGGCTCGTCGAGGCCGAGCCCCTCGCGCAGCGCCGGGCCGTAGGCGGTGTAGAGATCCTTGGCGACATCGTCCCACGCCGACGGATCGCCGAGCGCGCCTTCGATCGTGCGACGCAGGAAGCGATGCGTGGTGGCGTCGAGGCGGCCGACGATCCCCCAGTCGACGACGCCGGCGCGGCCGTCGCGGAGAAGGAGGACATTGCCGGCGTGGACGTCGGCGTGAAACGTCCCGTCGCGGAGCGCGGTAATGAACCACGCGCGCATGAGCTGCTCGAGGAGCGGCCGCGGTTGCAACCCGAGCGCGGCGATGCCGGCGACGTCGTCGATCGGAATCCCGTCCAAGTAGTCCATCGTGAGGACGCGCTGCCCCGAGAGCTCAGGGAACGTCGCCGGGACGACGATCATCGAGAGGCCGAGGCTCGCGACCAGACGGCGGTGATGCTCCATCGCGCGCGCCTCGTTGCGGAGGTCGAGCTCTTCCGCGAGCTGTTCGCGGAAGCCGTCGAACATGCGCACGAGCTGCCCGGCCTCCGGCACGCCGACGCGGAACGCCAGGAAGTCGAAGAGCGGCCCCATGAGACGCAGGTCGGTCGCGACGATCGCCTCGATGTCGGGCCGTAGCACCTTCACCGCGACCGTGTGCCCGTCGCGCAGCCGGGCGCGATGGACGACCGCGATCGACGCCCGTCCGATCGGTGTCTCCTCGAAGGACGCGAACGCGTCCTCGAGCGTCGCGCCGAGCGCCAGCTCGACCGCCGCGCGCACCTCCGCGAACGGCACCGACGGACCGGTATCGAGACAGGAGCGAAACTCGTCGGCGATCGCCTCGCCGAAGGCGCCCGGCGCCGACGCGACGAGCTGCCCGAACTTGACGAACGTGGCGCCGAGCGTCTCGAACACCTCGCGCAGTGGCCGCGCGAACGCCGTCGGCGGCTGCGTCTTGCCGACGAGGCGGCGCGCGAGCGGCGGACCGAGCCGCCGAACGACGACGCCGACGATGCGCGCCGCCCTGCGGCGGAGCGCGCGGCGATCGGGTGTCGGGAGACGCAGCGGCACGGGCGGCGCAGCCGTGTCGAGCGGAAAGGACATGTCGCGCCAGGTGTAACAGCCACCGCACAGACCGGCCAGGTGATCGCGACGCGAGCGGATTCGCCCGCGACCCGGGGCTCGTGCGCAGCCGCCGTGCGGCGGTTTGCACAAAAGGGGCACGCGCGACGGCGATCCGACCGGCAGGCGCCGCATCGGACAAGGACCGCGCGTGGCACCCGCATTGCTGCCCTTTCTGCGGGGCGGTGTTGCCATGGCGGTACTCCAAGCACTGATCGCGATGATCGGCCGCGCGGCCGCGGTGAACCGCGAGCCGCAGCTCTTGGCACACACGGAGGAACACACGATGACACCATCTGCGCAGTACCCGAGCAGCCGGCCGGCACCCGCCGCCGTCGCGCCGGAGGCGCTTTCGACGACGCAGCTCGTCGGGCAGATCGCCTCCAAGGCGACCCTCCTCCTGCGCGAGGAGGTCGAGCTGGCGCGCGTTGAGCTCAAGAAGGACGTCGCCGCCGAGATCGCGACGGCGAAGCGTCTCGGCATCGCCGCGGTCGTCGGGATCAGCGCGGTGAATCTCTTCCTCGTCGCGATCGTGTTCGCGCTCACGCCCTACGTCGCCGGCTGGGTGGCGGCGGGCGCGATCGGCGGCCTCTTGCTGCTCACCGCCGCCCTCGTCGGCGCGCTCGCCTGGCAAGGACGCGTCGAGCAGCCGCTCGAGCGCACACGGAAGACCCTCAAGGAGGACGTGCAATGGGCGAAGGACGAAATGGCGTGACCCGCGAGATCGAGATCGTGGCGCCGACACCGCCGGGACCGCCCGACGATCCCGCGACGATCGAGCACGCCGTCGAGACGACGCGCGCCGAGCTCGCGGACCTCCTCGCCGAGCTCGACCGCCGCCGCCACGAGGCGTTCGACCTGCGCCTCCAGCTGCGCCGCCATCGCACCGCGCTCGCCGTCGTCGCCTTGGCGGCGCTCGGCCTCGCCGCCGCATCGTCGGCGTATCGGCGTCGCCACCGCGATCGCGCGCCCGACCGCGTGCAGAACCTCGCGCGCGCGCTCGCGCTCGTCGCGCGCGAGCCGGAGAGCCTCATCCGCGCGATGGAAGACCGGCGCGCGCCCACGGCGCCGACCAATGCGATCATCGCGGCGCTCGCGAAGATCGCCGGCACGGCGGGTCAACGCGCCGTGGCGCGGGCGATCTAGCCGACCGCTCCGGGCGGGCCGAGCGTCGCGCGTTTCGTGGCGCGCGCGCTCACTCGCCGGCGTGGAGAGCGTCGCGCAGACGTCGTACCAACGTCGACGCGCCCTCGACGCGCGCGGCAGTGCCAAAGACGTAGAAATCCGGACGCTGCAGGACGAGATCGACGTCGTGCTCGGCGAACCATCGCGCGTACGTACCGTCGACGTCGCGCACCGGCGCATCCTCGCCGACCCGCACTGCGACGTCGCGACGCGAGGCGCCGCCGCCGACGTGCGCGGTCACGCCGCCGAGCGACGCGAAGAATGCGGCGGCGTCGGCGTCGAGGTAGCTGCCCGGATCGCCCGACGGGCTGATGAGCGTGAAGCCACCGCCGACGACGTCGTCGAACCGACCCGTCGCGTCGCCGCGCGCCACCCGTCCTTGCACGAAGAGCTGGCCGGCACGCGGGTCGCCGTCGAGGAGCATGCCGGGGCCGATACCGAGCGGCGGCGCCGCGACCATCTGTCCCGAGTCGACGGCGGCGGTCATCATCGCGTCGCGCGCCGCGGCCTCGGCGGGATCGGCGATGCAGATCACCTTGCCGAGCTGCATCGAGAAGTCGATCACCATGCTGACGTGCGGGACGCGCTCGGTGGCGTAGGTGTCGAGGAGTCGGTGCGGCGCTTTGCCGGCGAGGACGAGGTCGAGCTTCCAGGCGAGGTTCGCGGCGTCGCGGAGACCGGAGCACATCCCCTGACCGGCGAAGGGCGGCATCTGGTGCACGGCGTCGCCGGCGAGGAGAAGCCGCCCGGCGCGCCAGCGGTCGACCCAGCGCGCCTGGAAGCGATAGACGGTGTGCCGCTCGAGCGTGGCGTTCTCCGGGGTGACGTCCCAGCTCGCGAGCAGGCGCCACGCGGTCTCCTCACGATTCAGATCCTCGATGCTCTCGCTGGGAAGGCGCATGAACTCCCAGCGCCGCCGGCCGGGGCCGCCGGAGACGAGCGTCGTCGGCCGCGCCGGGTCGCACATCTGGACGTTCAGCGGCGACCACACCGTCGGGCGGTGCGGGCGCACGTCGACGATCAGCCAATCGAAGAAGAAGCCGAGGTCGGTGACGGTGGCGCCGAGGTGCGGACGCACAAAGCTGTTCGCGCCGTCGCAGCCGACGATGAAGCGCGCCGCGACGCCGATGTGGCGACCGTCTTGTGTCGCAACCTCGAGGCGTACGTCGTCGCCGTCCGCCCGTGCGTCGATGCCGACGACCTCGTGACCGCGGTGCACCTCTACGGTCGCGACCGACCGCGCCCGGCGATCGAGCAGGGCCTCGAGATCGGGCTGCGCGAACATGTTGGCCTCCGGCCAGCCGGACACGCCGAGCGCTTTGCTCGCGAAGCGCAGCAACGTCGCGCCGGCGGCGTTCCGCCATTCGTAGACGTCCGCGGGCTCACTGCGCGCGCGCGCCTCGTCGCCGACGCCCACCGCCTGTAAGATGCGGCCGACCTCGTGATCGAAATGCACCGCCCGTGGCAGCGGGTACGCCGCCGGCTGCTTCTCGAACACGCCGACCGTCCATCCGCGCTGCCCGAGCAGGATCGCGAGCGTCTCACCGACGGGACCGTAGCCGACGATCGCGACGTCGTAGCGCGCGCGCATCGAGCTCAGAAGCGCAGCATGTCGAACGCGGTCGCGCCCTCGGGCAACGGCGGCCGCACGACGAGCGCGGCGATCGGCTCGCCGGCGCGATAGCGTGCGGCGAGATCATCGGGGTCGAAGACGACGCCGATCGGGTTCGCCGCGAACTCGCCGCTCCGCATCCAACGGTTCGTCTCCTCGGTGCTGGGGAAGTTGTCGACCTGCAGCTCGACTTTGTTGCCGTCCGGATCCTTGTAGTACATCGACGTCGTCGGCCCGTGATTGATGCACCAAAAGGGCTCGATGCCGACGCGCCGTAGCCGCTCGAACGTATAGAGGAGGTCGCCGAGGTCGGCGTAGGCGAACGCAATGTGGTCGGTGCCGGCGGCGAGCGGCGGCTGGTCCTCCAGCCCGGGAAGCTGCGCGATCGCGATGCGGTGGTGCTCGTCGTCGTAGGTCAGAAACGCGAGGAAGTCGTCGGAGTGCACAACCTCGGCGGCGAGGACGGCCTCGTACCACCGCACCATCTCTGCGAACCGCGACGTGCGGCGGACGACGTGCGCCAGCTGCTTCGGCGTGACGCGCCCGCGCTCGGCGAGCTTCGCAGCGCGATCTTCGCTGCTCATGGGAACCTCCTGCGGGCCGCACGCGTCG
>VBKW01000232.1 GCA_005879405.1 Deltaproteobacteria bacterium | reverse complement strand
GCGGCGACGGCACAAATGTAGCGATGTCCTGAGCTGTAACGATGCCCGCCGCGTGGCGGCGTCAAGGTGACCAGACGGAGAGCGGCCGCAACTTCGCGATCCGTGAGAAATCGGCATCGGTGGAGAGCATGACGAGATCATACCGAATGCAGAGTCGCGCCAGCAGCGCGTCGATCGTTCCCACCTGCACTCCTTTGCGCCTACACACATTGCGGAGCTCGGCGGCCTCGATGTGGTCGTCACGGTCAGGCGCGACGAACGGCAGCAACCGGAATCGTTCGACGATCTGTCTACGGGCGCGCGGACCGGCGATGCGCTGGAGCAACTCCTGCAATACGAGACCGGTGGTGAAGATCGCTCCACCGCGCTCGAGCGAGTCGCGCAAGAACGCGACCTGTCGGATGTGCGGCCGCGAGTCGCGACGAAGCGCGAGCGACCAGACGCTCGTGTCGACGAGCAGGTTCACGAGCGCGAGCGTTCTCTCTTGTGGTCATAGCCCGGATCCCATTCCAACCGTCCGAAGAGCTCGACGAGCCGCCGCTGCTCGCGCCGAGCGACGAACTCCTTCAGCGCGCGGGTGACCGCAGCCGTTTTGCTGCGTTCGCCACTCACCGCGACGGCGCGTTCGAGCAGGTCAGGATCGATCGCCAGATTCGTCGCCATTGTGCAAACCTCCGCACATCATTATCCAGATGAAGTCGCCGCCAACAAGGCCGTTGCGCTGACTTCGGATGCGCGCGCTACCCGTCCTCACCGCCGCCTGCTACGGTACGAGTAGATGCCCGATCGCATCGTCGTGCGCGGCGCGCGCGAGCACAACCTCAAGAACGTCGACGTCGAGATCCCGCGCGAGCGCTTGGTCGTCGTGACCGGCCTCTCGGGCTCGGGGAAGTCGTCGCTCGCCTTCGACACGCTCTACGCCGAGGGGCAGCGGCGCTACGTCGAGTCGCTCTCGGCGTACGCGCGGCAATTCCTCGAGCAGATGGAGAAGCCCGACGTCGATGTGATCGAGGGCCTGTCGCCGGCGATCGCGATCGAGCAGAAACCGGCGAGCAAGAACCCGCGGTCGACGATCGCGACGGTCACCGAGATCTACGACTATCTCCGGCTGCTCTACGCGCGCGCCGGCAGCGTGCATTGCCCGAATTGCGGCAAGCCGATCCGCGCGCAGACGGTGCAGCAGATCGTCGACCGGCTGACCAGCCTCCCGGAAGGCACCCGGCTCTACCTGTACGCGCCCGTCGTCCGCGCGCGCAAAGGCGAGCACCGCAAGGAGCTGCAGCAGCTGCGCCAGGGCGGCTTCGTGCGGGTGCGGATCGACGGCGTGCTGCACGAGCTCGAAGAGGACCTCGCGCTCGCGAAGAGCGTGCCGCTCACGATCGAGGTCCTCGTCGACCGGCTCGTGCTCCGCCCCGGCATCGAGAAGCGCCTCGCCGACTCGCTCGAGGTCGCGTTCCGCTACGGCGGCGACGTGGTACGGGTCGAGCGGCTCGGCGACGGCGACGCGGTCGAGGAGTCGATGCTCTTCAGCCGTCGCTTCGCATGCCCGGACTGCGGCGTGTCACTGCCGGAGCTGAGCCCGCGGCTCTTCTCCTTCAACAGCCCGCTCGGCGCCTGCCCGGCGTGCAACGGCCTCGGCGTGCGCCGCTACTTCGATCCCGACCTGCTCATCCCCGACGTGCGGAAGAGCCTCGCCGCCGGCGCCGTCGCCAAGGTCGACCGCAAGACGGCGGCGCAGCTGCAGGAGCTCTTCGCCACGCTCGGGCGGCACTACTCGTTCCCCATCGACGTGGCGTTCGATCTGCTGTTGCCGCGCGCCAAGGCGCTCGTCCTCGAGGGGACGCACGGCGAGGAGCTCGACCTCGAGTACCGCAAAGGCGACAAGCGCTACGCCTTCCGGCGCGCATGGGAAGGTCTCGTCGCGTTCTTCGAGAACCGCTACCGCGCGACCGAGTCGCCGTGGATGCGTGAGGAGCTCGAGCAGCTGATGAGCTCGCAGACGTGCGCCGTCTGCGGCGGCACGCGTCTACGAAAGGAGAGCCTCTCGGGCCGCAGGAGGCGGAGATCGCGTGCATGATCCTCAAGGAGATTCGCGAGCGACTCGAGTTCCTCGCGCGCGTCGGCCTCGAGTACCTGTCGCTCGATCGGCCGAGCGCGACGCTCTCCGGCGGCGAAGGACAGCGTATCCGCCTCGCGACGCAGATCGGCTCGGGGCTGAGCGGCGTCCTCTACATCCTCGACGAGCCGTCGATCGGCCTCCACCAGCGCGACAACGCGCGCCTCCTCGCGACCCTCGAGCGTCTGCGCGACCTCGGCAACACGGTGCTCGTCGTCGAGCACGACCGCGACACGATCCTCGCCGCCGATCACTTGATCGACATGGGTCCCGGCGCCGGCGTGCACGGCGGCGAGGTCGTCGCCGCGGGGACGCCGCAGGCGGTGATGGCGAACCCGCATTCGCTCACCGGGCGCTATCTCAGCGGCGAGCTCGAGATTCCGTTGCCGCCGCAGCGCCGTACCGGCCGCCAATGGAGCCTCGTCTTGCGCGGTGCGCGTGAGCACAATCTGCGGAACGTCACGCTCGAGGTGCCGCTGGCTCGGGAAAGAGCTCGCTCGTCATCGACACGCTCTACCGCGCGCTCGCGCAGCACCTCTCCGGGAGTCGCGAGCGCGCCGGCGACCACGACGAGCTCGTCGGCTACCAGCTCCTCGACAAGGTCATCGACGTCGACCAGGCGCCGATCGGCCGCACCCCACGCTCCAACCCGGCGACGTACACCGGCCTCTTCGTCCACATCCGTGAGCTCTTCGCGCAGCTCCCGGAGTCGCGCGCCCGCGGCTACGACCCGGGTCGCTTCTCGTTCAACGTCAAAGGCGGGCGGTGCGAGGCGTGTCGCGGCGACGGCGTGCTGCGGATCGAGATGCACTTCCTGCCCGACGTGTTCGTCACCTGCGAGGTCTGCGGCGGCAGCCGCTACGCGCGCGAGACGCTCGAGGTCCGCTATCGCGGGAAGAGCATCGCCGAGGTCCTCGACCTCCGTCGGGCTCGACTACATCCGACTCGGGCAGCCGGCGACGACGCTCTCGGGCGGCGAGGCGCAGCGGATCAAGCTCGCGCGCGAGCTCGCCCGCCGTGCGACCGGGAAGACGCTCTACATCCTCGACGAGCCGACCACGGGTCTCCACTTCGAGGACGTCCGGCGGCTCATCGGCGTCCTCGAGCGCTTGACCAATCAGGGGAACACGATCGTCGTGATCGAGCACAACCTCGACGTCATCAAATGTGCCGATCGGGTGGTCGATCTCGGGCCCGAAGGCGGTGCCGGGGGCGGTAGGATCGTCGCCGCCGGGACACCCGAAGAGGTAGCAAAAACGCCCGGTTCGCATACCGGAGCTTTCCTACATCGCATCGTCACTGTGCCGGCGGATCGGGTGGCCCAACAGGCCGCTGAGCGCGTTTCCGCGCCGAAATCTTCCGGCGGCGCCATGGGTTGACGCATCCGGGCGATTGCTTTAAATCAGGCCTGGTAGCTCTGAATTGGCACCGATACACTTGTTGGAGGCACAACGAATGACGCGACTCGTCTACATGGACAACCACGCGACGACCCCGGTCGACCCGCGTGTGCTGGAAGCGATGCTGCCGTACTTCACCGAGAAGTTCGGGAACGCGGCGAGCCGTAACCACGCCTTCGGCTGGGAGGCCGAGGCGGCCGTCGATCGCGCGCGCGAGCAAATCGCGAAGCTGATCAACGCCAAGGCGAAAGAGATCATCTTCACGAGCGGCGCGACGGAGTCGGACAACCTGGCCCTCAAAGGCGTCGTCGAGTTCTACAAGGAGAAGGGTAACCACATCATCACGGTCGCGACCGAGCACAAGGCGATCCTCGACACCTGCAAGGCGCTCGAGCGCAAAGGCCTCGTGACGGTCACGTATCTGCCGATCGACGAGTGCGGCGTCGTCAACCCCGACGACGTGCGCAAGGCGATCACCGACAAGACGATCCTGATCTCGATCATGCAAGCCAACAACGAGATCGGGACGATCCAGCCGCTGCACGAGATCGGGAAGATCGCCAAGGAGAAGGGGATCCTCTTCCACAGCGACGCGACGCAAGGCGTGGGCAAGCTGCCGGTCGACGTCGAGGCGATGGGGATCGACCTGATGTCCTTCAGCGCCCACAAAATCTACGGCCCGAAGGGTATCGGCGGCCTGTACGTCCGCGCGCGCAACCCGCGTGTGCGTCTCGCGGCGCAGATGGACGGCGGCGGGCACGAGCGCGGCATGCGCTCGGGAACGCTGAACGTCACCGGCATCGTCGGCCTCGGCAAGGCGTGCGAGCTCGCCGGCGAGCTGCTCGAGAGCGAATCCGAGCGCATCCTCCGCATGCGGGAACGTCTGCGGCAGAAGATCACGAGCGCGCTCGACGAGGTGTATCTGAACGGCCACCCGATGCAGCGCCTCCCCGGCAACTTGAATCTGAGCTTCGCGTTCGTCGAGGGCGAGTCGTTGCTGATGGGGTTGAAGGACATCGCGGTGTCGTCGGGCTCGGCCTGCACCTCGGCGACGCTCGAGCCGTCGTACGTGTTGCGCGCCCTCGGTGTCGGCGACGATCTCGCGCACACGTCGATCCGCTTCGGCCTCGGGCGGTTCAACACCGACGAGGAGGTGGACTACGTCGCCGAGCGCGTCATTCGTGAGGTGACGCGACTGCGTGAGATGTCGCCGCTCTACGAGATGGCGAAAGAAGGCGTCGATTTGAAGAATTTCAACTGGGCCCGCGACTGAGCGACCAAGAGAGGATTCCCAGATGGCATACAGCGACAAAGTGCTGGACCACTACGAGAACCCGCGCAACGTCGGCAGCTTCTCGAAGGACGAGCCGAACGTCGGCACGGGGATCGTTGGCGCGCCGGAGTGCGGCGACGTGATGAAGCTGCAGCTCAAGATCTCCGCGAGCGGCATCATCGAGGACGCGCGCTTCAAGACCTTCGGCTGCGGCAGCGCGATCGCGAGCTCGAGCTACGTGACCGAGCTCATCAAAGGCAAGACGATCGACGAGGCGTACGCGATCAAGAACACGCAGATCGTCGAGGAGCTGAAGCTGCCGCCGGTGAAGATCCACTGCTCGGTGCTCGCCGAGGACGCGATCAAGGCGGCGGTCTCCGACTGGAAGACGCGCAAGGCGGGCGGCCCCGAGGCCGCCAAGAAGGTCGGCTGAAGAGGCTGAGTCATGCCGACGATCACCGTCAGCGACGACGCGGCGAAGAAGATCCACACCCTCGTCGAGTCGATGCAGAAGCCCGAGCACGGCCTGCGCGTGAAGGTCGTCGGCGGCGGCTGCTCGGGACTCCAGTACAAGATGGACGTCGACATGCCGCGCGACGGCGACAAGGTCTTCGAGAACGACGGCGCGAAGGTGATCGTCGACCGGAAGAGCTTTCTCTATCTGAACGGCACCGAGGTGCACTACCAAGAGGGCTTGATGGAATCGGGGTTCCAGTTGCGCAATCCGAACATCAAGCGCTCCTGCGGCTGCGGCGCATCATTCACCGTCTGAGCGCCGATGCGTACGATCGATGACGATCACCGACACGACACTGTGCCTCAATTGCGGCAAACACACCGCCCGTCAGCTGGCATGCGCGGGCTGCGGTGTCGTGTCGTCGGCGGCTGCGCGCGAGTCTGACTACTTCAGCCTCTTCGGCCTGCCCCACAAGCTCACGATCGATCTCGACGATCTCGGCGCGCGCTACTACGCGCTCTCGCGCCGTTTCCACCCCGATCTCTGGCACGACAGCCCGCCCGCGGAGCGCGAAGCGAGCGTCCGGGCGACCGCGATCGTGAACAACGCGTACCAAGCATTGAAGGATCCCGTTCGACGCGCGCTCTACTGGCTGTCGCTGCACGGCGAGTCCCTCGGCCGCGACAACGAGCGCGTGCCGCCGGCCCTCGCCGCGCGCGTCTTCGAGGTGCAGGAGCAGCTCGACGAGCTGCGCGACGCGCGTCGTCGCGGCGACGGGGCACGCGCCGAGGACGAGGTGCGCGCGACGCGTGACGAGCTGCGCGCGGCGCTCGACGCGGTTCGCGAGCGCCTGGAGGAGAATTTCCGCCGCACGGACGCCGCAAGTGGCGACGGCGCGCCCGGTGGCGACGGCGCCGCCAGCCGAAGCGCCGGCGACGGCAATGGTGCGGGCGGCGGCGCCGGCAACGGTGCCATGCCGCTTGCCGAGACGAAGACGATTCTGTCCGAGCTGTCGTACGTCCGCACGCTCTTGCGCGACGTCGAGAAAGAGCTGGAGCCGCAGTGGAGCGTATAGTCGGCATCGACCTCGGGACGACCAACAGCCTCGTCGCGTACCTCGACGACGGCGGCACGCCGCACGTGATCACGGACGCGCGCGGGCGGGCGATGGTGCCGTCGGTCGTGTCGTTCACCGCGGACGGCGACATCCTCGTCGGCGACGAGGCTCGCGCCCGCGCGCCGATCGAGCCCGCGACGACGATCCAGTCCGCGAAACGCTTCATGGGCCTCGGCCTCGACCACGTGAGCGCGGCCGACCGCCAGCGCTACGTCTTCGATGAGACGGATCGCGCCGTCGTCCGCTTCCGCGTCGGCGAGCGCTCGTACTCGGCGCCGGAGATCTCGGCGCTGATTCTGAAGGAGCTGAGGCGGCGTGCAGAGACGGCGCTCGGTGTCGACGTCCGCAAGGCGGTGATCACGGTCCCCGCGTACTTCAACGGCGAGCGGCATGGCGCCGTTGCCGGCGCCGCCGCCCGCACCATTGCCGTCGCCGGCGCTTCGGCTGGCGGCGCCGTCGCCGTCTACGACCTCGGCGGCGGCACGTTCGACGTCTCGATCCTGCGGCTCGAGCGCGGCATCTTCGAGGTGAAGGCGACGAACGGCGACACCCGTCTCGGCGGCGACGACGTCGACGAGCTCGTCGCCGCATGGCTGCTCGAAGGCGCCGGCCTGCCGTCGGACGTCGTCGCGAGCCGCGAGGTGCAGGCGCTGGCGCGCCGCGCCGCGGAGGAGGCGAAGTGCCGCCTCTCGAGCGCCGAGCGCACCGAGATCGCGGTGACGCTCCCCGACGGGACGCGCGTCGCGCGCGAGCTCGAGCGCGCCGAGCTGGAGCGTCTGATCGCGCCGCTCGTCGAGCGCACGCTCGGACCGTGCCGGCAAGCCCTGCGCGATGCCGGTCTCCGCCCGGACGAGATCGACGCCGTGGTGCTCGTCGGCGGCAGCACGCGCATCCCGCTCGTCCGCGCACGCGTCCGCGAGCTTTTCGAGCGCGAGCCGCTCTCGGACTCCGGCGGCCGCAAGGACATGCTGCTCCTCGACGTCGTGCCGCTGTCGCTCGGCATCGAGACGATGGGCGGCGTGATGACCCGCCTCATCGAGCGCAACACCACGATCCCGACGAGCGTCGCCGAGACCTTCACCACCGCGGTCGACAACCAGACCGCGGTCGACGTCCACGTGCTGCAAGGCGAGCGCGAGCTCGCCGCCGACTGCCGCAGCCTCGCCCGCTTCTCGATCCCGATCGAGCCGGCGCCGGCGGGCTTCGCGCGGGTCGAGGTCGTCTTCATGATCGACGCCAACGGCATTTTGAACGTCACGGCGCGTGACGTGCGTACCGGGAAGGAACGCTCGGTCGACGTGAAGCCGTCGTACGGCCTCACCGACGAGGAGATCGAGCGCATGCTCGAGGAGTCGATCGATCACGCCGAGGAGGACGTCGCCGCGCGGCTCCTGGCGGAGGCGCGTACCGACGCCGAGACGGTTCTGCGTCAGACCGAGCGCGCGCTGCGCGACTCGGCGGATCTCCTCGAGCCCGGTGAAGCCGCGGGCATCCGCGCCGCCATGGATGCGCTCCGCGCCGGCGCCGCGGGCTCCGACTACAACCGCATTCGCGAGCTGAGCGACGGCCTCAACGAGACCTCGACGCCGTTCGCGCAGCGGATCATGTCGCTGTCGCTGAAGCGCGCGCTCGAGAACAAAGACGTCAGCGGAGGCGAGCCATGGGCCTGAAATGGGACGATGTCGAGGACCTCGCGATGGAGCTCGCGGACGTACACGAGGGCGTGGATCCGCTCACGGTGCGGTTCACCGACCTCCATCGCATGGTGACCGAGCTCGAGGAGTTCGACGACGACCCCAAAGCGTCGACCGAGGGCAAGCTGGAGGCAATTCAGATGGCGTGGGTGGACGAGTACCGCGAACGCGGCGAGTAAAAGGAGAGCACCAATGCCGGTCATGCAGATCAGCCGAAAAATCGATTACGCGCTACGGGCGGTGATTCATCTCGCCCGGCGTGACGACCGGCGACCGTCGTCCGTCGCGGAGATCGCCTTGCAGGAAGGCGTTCCGAAGAAGTTCCTGGAGAAGATCATCCAAGACTTGATTCACCACGGGCTCGTGCGCTCGACGCGCGGCGCACAGGGCGGTTACACGCTGGCACGGGCGCCGGAAATGATTACATTCAAAAACGTCATCGAAGCCATCGAAGGTCCCGTATCCATCAACGTGTGTGTCGGTGAGAACGGTGACGGGCACGAGTGCGCCAAATTCCCGAATTGCGGGATGCTGTGGGTATGGAAAGAGGCGCAACGACGCATGATGGATCTGTTCGCGAGCACGACGCTGGCAGATGTGCGGGCGCGTTCACTCGACGTTTCGCAGGTGGCGGAGGCCGGCGCGACGGCGCCGGGCGAATATTCGCCGCGCTCGTCCGTCTAAAAGGGGCTCGGCGAGGGGAAGGGTACGACAATGACTGAATCCAACCTGGACGAACGGTTTACGGGCGTGCTCGCGCCGGACACCATGTTGCCGACGCAGTTCTTCGCCGCGTGGCGCGGTGCCGCGCAGGTGAGCGGCGAGCGTCGGCTGATGGTCGCCGTGCTCGAGGACGCCTTGCACTGCTATCAAAAGTACGTGGACTCGGAGGATCCGCGCCACCGCCAGCTGTTCGCGGAAGCGGAGGAGTGGATCGACGCCGACGAGCCGACGTGGTTCTTCTCGTTTCAGAACGTGTGTCACACGCTCGACCTGAATACCGACTACGTTCGGGAAGGGCTCCACAAGTGGCGCGATGCGCGCCGTGCGGCGGCGGCGAGCCCCGCGCGCGCCACGTCGCTGTCGGGCCGACGCTCGCCGGCCGCCGACGACGAGCAGGAGCCACCGCTACGCCGAGCGAGCGGCGCATGATATTGCGGCGGCGGTGAGTACGCCGACGCAAGCCAAGTCCGACCCGACGGGTCGTCCCGGAGAGCGGCAGGGGCAGCGCCCTGCCGCTCTTTTTTTTCGCGCCGCGCGCCGCCGTGTCCTCGCAGTCGTTCTCGCCGTCGGCGCGACGATTCATCGCTGGCTGCGCCGCTACCGGCCCTACCGCGTGCTGCGCATCGAGCTCAGCGGGACGCTTCCCGAGGGGCCGCACGCGCTGCGGCTCCGCGACTTCGGCCGGCGCTCGTCGGCCCCCGATCTGCTGACGCTCCTCGCGACGCTGAGGAGCGCGCGCGAGGACCCGGAGCTCGCCCTGGTCGTCCTCGACGTGCACGGCATCGAGGCCGGCTGGGGGACGATTCAGAGCGTGCGGCGCGCGCTCCTCGCGGTCGCCGCGGCGGGCAAGCCGGTGTGGGCGTATCTCACGCAGCCGGGAACGCGCGATTATTATCTCGCGAGCGCGGCGTCGCGTGTCCTTCTCGCGCCCGCCGGTATCTTCGACGTCACCGGTCTCGCGAGCGAGGTCGTATTCGTGAAAGGTGCGCTCGACAAGCTCGGCATCGAGGCGCAGCTCGCACGCGCCGGTCGTTTCAAGGCGGCCGCCGAGCCGTTCACCCGCACCGACATGTCGCCCGAGCACCGCGCGATGGCCGAGCAGCTGCTCGACGACCTCTACGAGCAGCTCGTCGCCGACGTCGCGGCGGCGCGCGCGACGACGGCCGATGCGGTGCGCGCCGCGTTTACCGAGGGGCCGCTGCTCGCGCGCGAGGCGGTGCGGCGCGGCCTCGTCGACGAGGTCGCGTATCCCGACCAGCTACGTCGCTCCGTCGAGGAGCGCTGCGGCGAGCGGGCCGTGATCGAGCTCGCGTCGTACCGTCGGCGTCGCGCCTGGGCGACGCGGCGTGCGGCGCTCGACGCGCCGACCGTCGGCATCCTCGCGGTGAGCGGCGTCATCGGCGGCGAGGAGCTGCCGGGATCGCGGTCGCGGACGACCTCGTGGCGCGGCTTTCGTCGCGAGCTCGAGGCGATGGCCGAGGATGCGAGCCTCGCCGGCATCGTGATTCGCGTCGACAGCCCGGGCGGCTCCGGTCTCGCCTCCGATCTCATGTGGCGCGAGGTCCTTCAGGCGCGCACGCGCAAGCCCGTGCTCGTCAGCATGGGCGACGTCGCGGCGTCGGGCGGCTACTATCTCGCGGCCGGCGCCGATCACGTGACCGCGGAGCCGGCGACCTTGACGGGCTCGATCGGCGTCCTCGCCGGCAAGCCCGTCCTGCGCGGCCTCTACGACCAGCTCGGGGTCACGAAGGAGCTGGTCGTGCGCGGCAACGCCGGTCGCCACTCCGATTACGTGCCGCTCGACGAGGAGAACCTCGGCCGGCTGCGCAGCGAGGCCGAGGCGTTCTACGCCGAGTTCGTCGGCAAGGTCGCGAGCGGCCGCGGCCTGACGGCTGCCGCCGTCGAGAGCGTCGCCGAAGGCCGCGTGTGGACGGGGCGGCAGGCGATGGCGCGCGGCCTCGTCGATGCGCTCGGCGGCATCGAGGAGACGCTCGCCGAGATGCGCCGTCGGCTCGGTGTCTCGGCCGAGTCGCGCCTGGCGCTGATGCGACGTCCGCGTGAGCGCGCGCTTTGGCGCAGCGTCGCGCAGCTCGCGTCGCGCGACGCGCTGAGCGACGTACTGGCGCTCGTGACCCCGATCCTGCGCGGTGAGCGCGTGCTCGCCGTCGTACCGTTCGTCCTGCGCTTCGTCGCCGACGGCGCCGAGGCGACGCGCAGCGAGTCGGCGCGCGCGGTCATGGCGCTGGCCGGCGCCGGCGATCTCGGCAGTCCCGCGCCGACGTGGCTCCGCGCCTCGCGGTCGCTCGTGCACAGCACGCTCGCGTGGAGCGCCGCGCGGCGCGCTGGCCCCCTCGTGTTCTGACGTGCCGCTCGCGACCCGCGTCGACTGCCCCGGATGCGGCGCGCGCCTGCGACGCAAGCCCGCCGGCCGCTGCCCGCACTGCGGCGCCGAGGTCGCGCGTCACGTCCAAGCCGCGCGCTCGCGCGAGCAGCGCATCGAGCAGATCGTCGCGATCGTCAGCACCGTGCTCGTGCTTCTCGTTTTCGCGCTGACGAGCGGCCTCGGGCTCGTCGAGGGCGTCGCCGCCTACGCCGTCGGCGGTGCGCTCGTGTGGTTCCTCGCGAAGCGGTTGTTTTTTTGATTTCGCCCCCGCTCGCGTCTTCGCGATGGCGCCGGCCGGCGGACTAACGCGTGCCTCCGAAACCTGCGCTGCGGACGGAGTTCCGAGGACCGGCCGGCCTATCTCCGCTCGTCGAGCTGCTCGCTGATCGTGCCGAGGATCTCGCCGGCGCCGCCGTGGAGGACGACGTCGGCGACGTCGTCATACGGCGTCGGCTCGCGGTTCACGATCACGAGCCGCGCGCCGTGGTCGCGGGCGACTTCCGGGAGATTGGCGGCCGGGAACACGACGAGCGACGAGCCGACGACGAGAAAGACGTCCGCGGCCGCGGCGTCGGCGAACGCGGCTTGGGGCCTGGCCGAACGAGATCGTCGCCGGCTTGAGGAGACCGCCGCAGCCGCAGCGCGGGTCGAGGTCGCCGGCGGCGAAGCGCGCTTGCACCGGCTCGCGGTCCTGACGATCACCGCAGGTCAGGCACGCGACCTCGAGCGCGGTGCCGTGGATCTCGATGATGCGCTCGGGCATGCTGCCGGCGCGCTGGTGTAGACCGTCGACGTTCTGGGTGATGATGCGGCGCAAGCCGCCGCGCCGCTCGAGCTCGGCGAGCGCGTGATGCGCGCGGTTCGGCTGCGCGCCTTTCAAGACCGGGTAGAGCGCGGCGCCCATCCCCCAATACTTGCGCCGGGTCTCGGCGCTGGCGCAGAAGCGTGGATACGTGAGCTCGGTCGGGTCATAGCGCGACCAGATGCCGCCCGGGCTGCGGAAGTCGGGAATCCCCGATTCGGTGCTGATCCCCGCACCGGTCAAGACGACGAGGTCGCGCGCGGCTCCGAGTAGGCCCGCGGCGGCGCGAGTCGCGGCAGGATCGGTCATGCGCGCATGCTAGCGGCGGCTCCGTCGACGTGCCAGGACGGCGCGGAGATACGCCGCCGCACGCCGATGGATACCCGGCGCGGTGCTCTCCCGCGGTCCGGCGACGTTCAACGTCTCGAGCCCGTTCGCGACGATCCAGGCGCGCACGTCGGCGGGTGGCGGCGGATCGGCGAGATCGACGACGAGCAGCGGCTTCCCCCGTTCGGCGGCGACGCGCGCGGTGAGCGCCGTGCCGCCGCGCAGGGGACCGTCGCAGAGGATGAGCGTCGCGTCCGCGTCGGCGACGTTGCGGGTGGTGCGGACGCGATACTCTTGTGACGTCGTCTCCCGCAGCCGATAGCGTCGCGGGATGCGGCCGTCCTCGGCGCGGCGCCCCGCCGGGCACCAGCCGCCGTGCGCGATGCGGAGCGCGATTGCGACGTCGAGCGCGGCGCGATCGACGCCGGTCTGCCCGCCGGAGACGATCTTCCCGAGGGCGGGCCGCCTCGCCTCTGCGGATTGGCGCCGCCCCGCCTCCGCGGATTGGCTTCGCGTGCCAGGCAACGAGTGCCCTCAATCCGTGGCCGCCGCGACGCTGCGGCGCTGCGCGAGCGCCGCAGCATGAGGAGGAGATGATACGGCACCGCGACGCCCGCCGCTTGCAGCTGGAACTGCGCCGCGCTCGCGGCGCCGAAGAGCAGCGATCCGGCGACGACACCGAGCGGCGTCCAGCGCCCGAACACGACGACCGCGAGCGCGATGAAGCCGCGACCGGCCGACATGCCTTCGACGAACGTATTCGAGTACGCGAGCGACAGATATCCGCCCGCCGCTCCGGCGAGGAGCGCCCCGGCGAGGACCGCGGCGTAGCGGACGGCGACGACGTTCACGCCGACGCTCTCGGCGATCTGCGGCGCCTCACCGGCGGCGCGCAGCCGCAGCCCGCCGCGGGTGCGAAAGAGGAGCCACCACACGAGCGGCACGAGCGCGAACGCCGGGTATACCGGCGCCGGCTGCCGCAGCGGCGCCAACGCGGCGACGTCGGGCGCGATCGCGAGCGGCGCGTACGCCGCGACGGTGAGCGCGTTGCCGGTGGTTCCGAAGAGGGCGCGGTAGAGGACGCCCGTCAGGCCGACGGCGAGCAGGTTGACGGCCACGCCCGCGACGACTTGATCGACGTCGAGGGTCACCACCCAGAGCGCGAAGAGCGCGCCGAGTGCGAGCGCGGCGACGCACGCAGCCGCCATGCCGGCGTTCGCGCTGCCGGTCGCATACGACCCCACCATGCCGGCGAAGGCGCCGGTCAGCATCAGGCCCTCGACGCCGATGTTGAGGACGCCGGCGCGCTCGGCGATCAGCTCGCCGAGCGCGGCGAGGAGGAGCGGCGTCGCGAGGGCGATCGTCGTGGTCGCGAGCGCGAGCACGTCGGCGGCGGTCATCGCGCGGCTC
>VBKW01000231.1 GCA_005879405.1 Deltaproteobacteria bacterium | reverse complement strand
GACCGACCCGAACTCGACGGGCGCCACCACTGCCGACACGCTGCAATCGTCCGTGCAGACGCCGACCGGCGGCACCGTCACCATCACGGCAGGACCGGCAACCACGTCGGCCCCGAGCGGATTCCACTTCCTCGACAGGGAGGTCCACATCACCGCCCCTGCGGCGAGCTCAGGTAGTCCGCTGGTGATTCACTTCGTGCTCGATAGCTCGCTGCTGCCGCCGCCTCCGGCCGTCGTCAGCGTGTTCAAGGACGGCGCGCTGGTCGCTGATTGCAATGGAGCACCCGGTCAGGCGACGCCATCGCCGTGCATCTCGGCACGGACGGTCGTCGCGGGCGGCGACCTCGACATCACCGTGCTCTCTGCGACCGCGAGCGATTGGAACCTCGCAGTGCCGGCCGTACCTCTCATCGCCGGCAAGATCACGATCAATGACGACCCGGTCGCGACGACGAAGCGCAAGGTCACGCTCACGGTGAAAGATCCCGCGGTCGCCTCCGGTGCACCCGGGACCGCGAACGATCCGACGTGTGCGGGCGCAGGCAGCGCCGGCGCGACGCTGCAGATCTTCGGCACCGGCGGCTCCGGCCAGAACGTCACGCTCGGGCTGCCGTGCGAGAACTGGGTCGTGCTCGGGAAACCGCCGACCGTCAAGGGCTACAAGTACAAGGACTCGAAGCTGCTGCGCGGCCCGTGCCTGACGGCGCAGATCAAGAACGGCAAACTGTTGAAGGCGACCTGCTCCGGGAAGAACCCCGCGCGTCCGCTCGGCTACGACCTGACGACGGGCGAGGGCAGTGTCGGCGTCCTCTTCACGACGGGCGGCGGGCTCGGATACTGCACGGAGCTCCCCGGCACCGGCGGCGTCGTCAAGAAGGACGACGCGACGAAGTTCTCCGCGAGAGGCGTCGCCGCGCCGGCCGTCTGCCCAGTCGCGACCTGACGATCGCGCGGGCGGCGCTCCGTCGCGAGCACCGCCCGCGCTCGACTGCTCGCGCTTCCGTCCGAGCAGCACCTCGAGCGGATCGCGCAGATCGTCGACGTAGCCGAGCGCGTACGCGCCGCGCGCATAGCCCATCATGCGCAGCAGCGGTTCCGGCAGCGTGCGCGCGACGTCGGCGGGCACCGACAGGTATTGATTCTCCTCCTGCCGCACCCAGCTCACCGCGTACGTGATGTTGATCCCGGTGCGCGTCGTGTTCGAGCGGTTGGCGCCGGCGCCGTGGTAGAGCTTGCCGGTGTAGAAGAGGACCGAGCCCGCCGGCATCTCGGCCGGCACCGTCTGCTCCGGTGACAGCTCGAGGCGATCCTCGAACTTGTGGCTGCCCGGAACGAGGCGCGTCGCGCCGTTCTCCTCGGTGAAGTCGGTCATCGCCCAGATGGTGTTGCACTGGACGTCGTAGTCGGGCGGGAAGGGGAAGAAGTCGAACGCCCACTGGTCGCGATGGATCGTCTGCGCGGGCTCATCGGGGCCGATCGCGATTACCTGTGTGAGATGCAGCTGAAAGCTCGTCACGTGGCCGAGCACGACGCCGACCGTGTCGAGGACGAGCGGGTGCATCACGAGCTCGCGACAGGTGGCGGAGCGCGCGATCAGACCGCCGGTGCGGCGCGTGCGCCGGCCGGCGAAGTCGTCGCTGCCGGCCGGGGTAGCGTCGAGATGCGGCCGCAGCTCGCGCTCGGCGGCGTCGAGTAGGCTACGCGGCACGACGCGCTCGATGATCGCGCAGCCTTCGGCGGCGAGGCCCGCGGCGACGTCGGCGCCAGCGGCGGAGGCGGAGAAGCGTGGGATGGGCATGGCGTCCTGTAACGCTCCGGCTGCTCGACCGTCAAGGTCGACGCCGGGCGGCGCCGACCGATGCGGCGCATGCGCCCTGATTCTCGAACGTCTGCGGATACGGCGGTTTTTTCGCGCCGCGATGGCGCAATCGGGACGATGCGACGCCGCTGCCGTCCGGCGATCGTGTATGCACGTCGGGTTCACGATCGTTCGACGATACTCAGGAGGTGACTCATGGCGGCGCAGCTCGACTTCACGTCCAAAACCACGATCAACGCCGACGCCGGCGGCTGGGATCCGGCGAACGCGCGCGATGCTGTACTGCAGCGATCTCGCCTACGCCGATCCCGCGCACGTCGACCAAACGTTGACGACGTGGAACCTCAAGCTCGAGAAGTTCCTCAACGTCGACGACACGCAGGGGTTCTTGGCGAGCGGCGACGACGGCCTCGGCATCGTCGCGTTTCGCGGCACCCAACCGACCGACCTCATCGACTGGGCGACAGACGCAAATTGCGTGCTGGTGCAGGACGCGCCCGGCAAAGTGCACTCCGGGTTCAAGCGCGCGCTCGACCTCGTCTGGTCCGACGTCGACAGCTTCATGAAGACGAAGCAGCGCGTGTTCGTCACCGGTCACAGCCTCGGCGGTGCCCTTGCGTGTCTCGCCGCCGCCCGCGCGGTCCACCTGAACACCGGCGCGGCGAAGGCGCTCACGCTTTTCACGTACGGCCAACCGCGTGTCGGCGACGCGGCGTTCGTCGACTTCGTCAATGGACGGCTCGGCGGCCGCATGGTGCGCGTCGTCTACAACCTCGACATCGTTCCGCGTGTGCCGCCGCGGAACTCGTTGGGCGCGCACTACGGCCACTGTGACGGGGTGGTGTGGATCGACTTCGACGGCAACCTGCACGGCAATCCGAAGTATTGGGAGGCGCTCTTGACGTTGCTCGAGGTCGCGCCGCAGCCCGACGAGCTGACGCTCGGTGCAGGCGGTGTGGCGACACCCGGCCAGCTGACGCTCGCCGCGGGGGGTCTGTCGACGAAGATCCGCCTCGACGGCTTCCAGGGGATTCTCGCGAAGTTCCAGCCGAGCGGCCGCTCGCTGGCCTCGCTCCTCGACCTCGGCGACGCGTTCCTCGCCGATGACACGACCCGCCTCGTCATCCGCACGATCGGCAAGGACGCGCTCCACGAGCCGGCAGCGATGATCGTCGACCACTTCATGGACCACTACAGCCGACTGCTCGACGGGACGACGGGGCTCGCCGACTCGTAGCGGCCCGTTCGCGACGCGCCGGCTCGCGGCTCACATCCGGAAGACGCCGAACTTCGTCGGGACGAGCGGCGCGCCGAGCGACGCGGCGAGCCCGAGCCCGAGCGCGTCGCGCGTCTCGGCGGGGTCGAGGATGCCGTCGTCCCAGAGGCGCGCGGTCGAGTAGTAGGCGCTGCCTTCCTCCTCGTACTTGGCGAGGATCGGTGCCTGGAACGCACGCTGCTCCTCCTCGGTCATCGTCTCGCCGCGGCCGGCGAGCTGCTGCAGCTTCACCGTGAGCAGCGTATTCGCCGCCTGCTCGCCGCCCATCACCGAGATGCGGGCGTTCGGCCACATGAAAAGGAAGCGCGGCGAGTAGGCGCGGCCGCACATGCCGTAGTTGCCGGCGCCGTATGAGTTGCCGACGACGACCGTCAGCTTCGGCACCCGCGCGTTCGCGACCGCGTTCACCATCTTCGCGCCGTCCTTCGTGATGCCGCCTTGCTCGTACTTCTTGCCGACCATGAAGCCGGTGATGTTCTGCAGGAAGAGCAGCGGCACGCCGCGCGCGCAGCAGAGCTCGATGAAGTGTGTGCCCTTGAGGGCCGACTCGGAGAAGAGGACGCCGTTGTTGGCGACGATGCCGACCGGGTACCCGTGGAGATGCGCGAAGCCGGTCACGATCGTCGGCGCGTAGCGCGCCTTGAACTCGTGCAGGCGGCTGCCGTCGACGAGGCGCGCGATCACCTCGCGGATGTCGTACTGCTTCCGCGGGTCGCGCTGCACGACGCCGTAGAGCTC
>VBKW01000230.1 GCA_005879405.1 Deltaproteobacteria bacterium | reverse complement strand
TGAATGCGTAGTACAGCGGCGGCTGAAAGAACTCCCATCCGGCGGTCGGGAGCGGCACGCGCCAGTTCTCCGCGACGAACCAGATGTAGCTGAAGTGCGAGAAGCCGTCGTACGCTTCCAGCGGCGAGAAGACGGCGACGTTGTTGAGGCGCACGCCTGCGCCGATCGCCAACATCACTGCAGCGATCAGCCAGAACGTGCGACGGCTCATGCCGTCCGCTTCCGTGATATTACGCGGAGCACCCCTCCCTGTCCGACGAGCGCGGCGACGATCGAGAATATGCCCGCGACGATCGTCGCGGGGAGGATGAGGAGGAGCGTCAGGATGGTGTCGCGTCGCGTGCCACCCGTCGGCTGCCGGATGAGCCATTGGTAAAGATGGTTGATACGTCTGCGCGGTCCCGAAGGTATCGTACTCGATCGAAAAAGTACTCCATCGTTCGGGCACGAGTCGTCCTCGCGCGAGCATGCTCGTGAGGGTCTTGCGGCTGAAGTGCAGCAGGTGGCGCGGTACGTCGAGGTGGTGCCACGCCGCGCCGCCGAGACGTCCGTGCCAACCACCGAAATTCGGCACCTCGATCAGCAGGCGGCCACCAACCTTGAGCAGACGGCGCGCCTCGCGCAGGAGCGCGATCGGGTCGGGGAGGTGCTCGAACACGTGCCAGAGCGTGATCACGTCGAACGATGCGGCCGGCAGCTTCGCGAGATCCTCGACCGGCACGACGTCGACCCCGAGTTCCTCGTGAAACTCGAAGATCGGAGACGCGGCTTGTTCTGCCCCCGTGACCTGCCACCCCTTCTCTTTGCAGGCGAGGATGAAATCGCCGTAGCCGCAGCCGATGTCGAGTAACCGTGCCCCGGGCGCCGGGCGTCCGAGCTCGTGCGTCCGTAACGCCATCAGCTGACGTTTGAACATCGGATGGCGCTTCCCGAAGTAGCGGGTCGGGTAGTACGCGGGGAGGTGTTTCGCGTCCGGTCGTGGAGTCACGTACGCGAGCTGGCACTCGTCACAGCGCACCACGGCAAACGCATCCAAGGAAATCGGATCGCGACCAACGAGCAGCGTGGTCCGGCGCTCCGAGCCGCATCCCGGGCACGCGACCTCCTCCCGTCCACCGGCTTGCGCGTGTGCGGTAGACGCGACGGCCGACATCACCGCGAGTGTGCTGCCATCTGCCATCGTACCCGTTCCAAGCCTTCACTGACGCCGAGCAAACGCGTGTGCAGCATCGCCTGCGTCGAACGATTGTCGACGCCGCCGCGGAGCGGCCGTTTCGCCGGCTGGCGGAGCTCGGGTGTCGTGAGCGGACGAAGGAAATCCGGCGCGAAGCCGAGCATCTCCGCGGCGACGCGCGCAAAATCGATGCGAAGCATGTAGTCGGGGCCGACCGGATGCGCGACGCCGCGGTAATCGGAGAGCGCCAGCTCCTTCACGGCAGCCGCGAGATTTTCCGCGAGCACCGGCGTCCCCCATTGATCCACCGGAACGTTCATCGGTTCGCCGCGTCCGCCTTTGGCGATGATGCCCATGATGAAGTTCTTGCCGCCGGGGTGGTACCCATAGACGCCGCAGACGCGGACGATCAGATGATCCTCCAGCGTCTCGCGCACGGCGTGCTCCGCGGCGAGCTTGTGCTCGCCGTAGACTTGGATGGGGCAGGGCGCGGCGTCGGGCGCGTACGGGCCGGCGGTGCCGTCGAAGAGATAGTCGGTCGAGAAGTAGACGAAGCGGGCGCCGGTGCGCGCGGCCGCGGCGGCGACGTTGCGGGTGCCGACGACGTTCACGCGGTACGACTCGTCCGCCTCGGTCTCGCAACGGTCGACGTTCGGCTGCGCCGCCGGGTGGATGATGAGGGACGGCTTGATGCGATCCACGACGTCGCGCACCTGCGCCTCGTCCGTGATGTCGAGGTGGATCAGGCCCGGTGCAGGCGTGCGGCAGTAGGTGCCGACGGCGTCGTCGCCGAAGACCTTCATCAGCTCGCCGCCAACGAACCCCGAGGCGCCGACGATCAGGGCTTTCATGCGCGAGCAGCCGCCGCGTCGCTCCAGCGTAGCTCGGACGTCACTTGGGCGGTGTCCATGAGGTAGCGCAGCTGGGCGAGGCGGACGAGGTGCCGCCCCTCGAACAGCGTGCGGTCGAGGTTGCAGCGGCGGAACGCCTCGTAGATCTCGGCGGCCCCGCGGCGCGCGTCCCACGCGGGACGGAACTCTGGCAGCTCGCGCTTGATCTTGCCGAAATCGACGCGATAGCTGCGCTTGTCGGGCTCGCCGGTGCCGGCGTACACGACGCGCGCGCCTGGAACGGTCGTGCGCACGATCTCCGCGATGTGGCGTACCTGGTAGTTGTCCTCGTCGCGGCCGACGTTGAAGGCGACGTTGTGGATGCGCTCGCGCGGCACCTCGAGGACGGCCGCCATCGCGCCCGCGATGTCGCCGA
>VBKW01000229.1 GCA_005879405.1 Deltaproteobacteria bacterium | reverse complement strand
TGATGACGAGGGCGCCACTGCGGCCACCGCCGACGATCGGCCCATCGCCGCTGGCCGCTCCCGCACCTTGATCGATCTCCGACGCTGCCCCGGCGCCGACGTCGCCGGAATGGTAGCTCACGTGCTGACCGGCGCCGACGATCATCGGCGCGTCGGTGTCGGCGGCATTGGCTCGGCCCACCCAGACGCACACGGTCACGGCGACCGCGAGTGCGAGCGCAGCGTGGCGCCGATCAGCAATTGCACGGAAGCTGGACGACCGAAAGTCGTGCACGGTCACGGGGGGCCCTCCTCGGTGCGGAGGACGTTAGCATCCGACGACCGATCGATGTCAAGAAAAATCCTGCGCGATTTCATGGCGCCTTACGTCGTTTGCTGCCATACGGCTTTAGTAGGCAAAGCCCTGCCATACAGTATAAGTGCTCCACTCTGGCGCAGTTGCGGATAGCGCCGCCGTCCCGGCGTGCGCGGGGGCGCGTCGCCGCTCCGGCCGGGGTGATCGCGTTCGACGAACTGGCGTGCAGCCAGCGCGTGGTCGCCGCGGCTGACGTCGCGGCGACCACGCGCTGGCGCGGCCGCGCAGGTGCCTGGGCTGACCGCGGTACTAGCCGTTCGCGGTTGCGACCTCCCAATTGCTGTGGCCGACCCGCCGCCGCTCGCGACGGCTGCCGACGCGCGGCCGCGTGCGCGCGGTGATCTTGGCCGCCGTCTCCTGCTGCCAACCCGCCGAACCGGTGAGGTCGAGGTATTGTAGGTAGCCGCCCTTCAACAATGTGAGGGGTTTCTCGATCAATTTGTTGAAGTCGAACGGCCCTTTCAGATGGTTGGCTGGCGGCGCGAACCATGCCGGCGTGACGAAATCGGAGACGACGACGCCGTCGATCTTGTAGCCGAACTCGTCGGCCTCACAGGGGTCGCACACCTCGTACGCATACAGGCGTGGGCCGACCTGTGCGCACAGGTTGATCTCCGGGTCGGCGAGCATCTCGAGGAGCTCGTGGCTGAGCGTCACCGAGACGATGTAGCCGTTGTCGATGTCGCTCTTCGCGAACGCTTTGCCGAGCGGCTTTCCGGCCGGCGTAATGTCGTGGTAACCGAGCGCGTCCGCCTGATCCGAGTTGTCGAGGATGGCCAACCACCACGCGTCCTTCGGCGCCTTGTGGCCCTTGCCGACGAACAGCAGGTCGGCGCTGCATCCCCACAGCGGGCCGAAATCTTTCGTCACCTGCTTTTGCAGGGCGGCCGTCATGGCCTCGACGTCTTGGTCGCTCACGACGGTGCTGTGATTGATGATCGCAATGTGCGGCATGATTCCCTCCTGTTGATGACCGCTGAACGTTGGACCGATGTTCGGCGGGTTACGCGCGCCGCAGTCGCTCCGTCAATCCGGTTTTGCCGCCGATCGGACCGTTTGTACCGCTATGGAATGATATTTCGCGTTCGACGTTCAAAACGTCGGAGCCAGATCCATTCTGCACCGATTTGAGGCGCCGGCGACGCAGGTCAGCGTCGTCGATGTCGGCTCGGCCGTTCGCGCTACAACAACGTGCCGCCGAGAATGAGACTCGCCATCGTGAAGTAGATGACGATGCCGCTCACGTCGACGAGCGTCGCGACGAACGGCGCCGACGCGCTCGCCGGGTCGAAGCCGAGGCGGCGCAGGAGGAGCGGCAGCATCGAGCCGGCGAGCGTCCCCCACGTGACGACGCCGATCAGGCTCGTCGCGACCGTCAACGCGACCAGTATGTAGTGCTCGCCGTAGGGGTGGAAGAGCGCCTGCCACGTGAGGATACGCGCAAAGCCGATCGTGGCGAGAATCGATCCCAGCGCGAGGCCGGCGGCGAGCTCGCGGCGGACGACGCGCCACCAGTCGCGCAGCTTGAGCTCGCCGAGCGCGAGCGCGCGCACGACGAGCGTCGACGCTTGCGAGCCCGAGTTGCCGCCGCTCGAGATGATGAGCGGGACGAAGAGGGCGAGGATGACGGCACGTGCGATCTCGGCCTCGAAGTGCCCCATCGCCGTCGCGGTCAGCATCTCGCCGATGAAGAGCGCCGAGAGCCAGCCGGCGCGCTTGCGGACCATCGTGCCGAAGGCGATGTCGAGGTAGGGCGCGTCGAGGGCCTCCATGCCGCCGAACTTCTGGATGTCCTCGGTCGCCTCCTCCTGGACGACGTCGACGATGTCGTCGACGGTGACGATGCCCTTTACGTGGCGCTCGTCGTCGATGACCGGAATCGCGAGGAAGTTGTGCTCCTGAAAGAGGCGGCTCAGAGCCTCCTGGTCCATCTCCTCGTGCGCGACGACGACGTCGGTGTGCATGATGTCGCGCACCGTCTTCGACGGCGGCGCCGAGAAGAGCTCGCGGAAGGTCACGACGCCGAGGAGACGCTGCTCGGGGTCGAGGACGTAGACGTAGTAGATGGTCTCGAGCCGCTCGCGCGCTTGACGTCGCAGATACGTGATCGCCTCGTCGACGCTCATCTCCGGGCGCAGGCGCGCGTAGTGCGGGTTCATGAGACCGCCCGCCTCGTCCTCGGCGTACGCGAGCAGCGCCGCCAGCTCCTTGCGGGCCGAGTCGTCGAGGAGCCCGAGGAGGCCTTCCCGCTCCTCCTCGGGCGCCGCTTGAATGACGTCGGCGGCGTCGTCGAGCGGAAGGAGACGCATCCAGAAGCGCCGCTCGGGCGGTCGCATCGCGAGGATCAGCTCCGCTTGGTCACGCGCCGGCAGCGACAGCAGAAAGTCCTCGGCCTCGCCGGGCGGGAACGTGCGCAATCCTTCGAGGCGCTCTTCCGTCGAGAGCACCGGCCACACCTCCTGAAGATCGGAGGCGGCGTCGGTCTCCGTGCGCGCGTCTTCGCCCGCAAGCTCGGTCATGCGACCGTCCTCCGACGCATGCGATGGATGAACGCGAGATCTGCCACGCAGAGACCTCCTGCCGCCCGCCCGGCGAGAGATCGCGGTGGCCGGCGGGAACTACCGAGGACGACGTTTGCCGTCGCTGCTCATATTCGGGTCGTGCCTATCGCAAGTTCCAGCGGTGGTCCAGCAAAGTGCGGGAGCCGTACAAAACTCGCGCGCGGCCGGACATTGCTGAACGCCGACGAGTGGACGTCGAGCGCAACTCGCTGATTCCGCGACGGCCGGCGCATGGAACGTTTCATGCTCCTTGCCACTGCATCTCACGTAGCGCGGAGGGGCGATGAGCACGCATCGGATGATCAAAGATGGTTCGCGGAAACCCGCCAAGCGGCTGCTCGCCGCCGGCCGGAAGATCAACGGCACATGGCAGGTGAGAACGTTCCTGCGCGCCGCCAACGACGCATGCGAGCCCTTCTGGCAGATGACGTCCCCCCGCCCTCGCTGACGGAGCAATCGAAGGCCAGGGAGCGCCCGAGCATGACGCTCGGGCGCTGCTACTTACTGCACGATCCCTTTACGGACGGCGAAGCGGACGATCTCGGCGGTGTTGTGGAGGTCGAGCTTCTCCATGACGTGCTTGCGGTGACTCTCGACGGTGTTGATGCTGAGCGAGAGGATGCGGGCGATCTCTTTGTAGGTCTTGCCCTCGGAGATGAGCTGCAAGACCTCGCGCTCGCGTCCCGTGAGCCGCGACAGCGTGTCCTCGGCGGCGCCGCTGCCCGAGTCGCTGAGATAGCCGTCGAGCAGGACCTTCGAGACCGACGGGCTGAAGTACGAGCCGCCGCGCGCGAGCGACTTCACCGCCTTGATGAGGTCGAGGTCCTCGGAGTCCTTCAGGAGATAGCCCTTGGCCCCGGCCTTCAACGCTTGGCGCACGTAGACGTCGTCGGAGTGCATCGAGAGGATGAGCACACTCACGCCGTCGGTGCTCTTCATGATCTGGTTCGTCGCCTCGATGCCGTTCAGGCCCGGGAGGCCGATGTCGATGACGACGACGGTGGGGCGCAGCCGCTTCGCGGATTCGACCGCGCTGCGGCCGTCGCCCACCTCGCCACCGATCTCGATCTCGGGGTCCGACTCGAGAATCTTGCGCAGGCCTTGGCGTACCACGGTGTGGTCCTCGGCGAGCAGCACGCGAATCTTGCTCATGCGGTTGTGTCCTTTCAGGTCACCAAGAGCGAGAGTACGAAACCCACCACGAATGCGAGCGCCTCCCAGAAGAACCGCAGCGACGGCGATCGATCGAGCGCCCGGCCGACGCGAGTGAGCACGAGCTCGTCGCGTACGCCGTGGCGCCGCTCGACGAGATCGGGCACGGTCCCAGCCTCGAAGAGCTGCTTGCTGGCGCGGAACGTCTCCACCTCGTGCGCCCACCTCTCGAGCGCGCGCTCACCTGCGCGCGCCTCGCTGACGAGTCGGCCGAGCTCGTTGTCGTCGGCGCATGCGAGGGCGCGATCCAGCACGTGGAGGATTTCCACGGCCTGGCTGATGGACGCGAGGCGTTTCGAACGGTCATCCTCCTCCCGCTCGTCTGGCGGGGGGGACCTCAGGGGATGCGCGGCGGATTTGGTCCCCATGTATGGGTCAACGGTGCTCCCGTACTTACGTGACAACGCCAGGCTAAAATCATTGCAACATCGTTGTCAAGGAAAAGGAGGAGGGCCGGCGACAGGGGAGGGCTGTATGCCGACATATGTCGCGGACAGCCGGACATCTCTCACGCACCGCGGCACCCGGCAACCCGCCGATCTGCCGCACCGTTCGACGCGCCCGAGACGATCCTGGCCGACGCGGCGCTCGCGGTGCGGCGAATCGAGCCTCAGATCAGCTCGTCGTCGTCGTCCTGCGTCTCGTCGTCGCCGAACTCGTCGAGATCGTCGACGGACCGGGAGCCGAGCGCCAGCGACGGCTGTACCTCGTCGTCGTCCAGCTCGCGGTCGCGGCGCGTCCCGAGCTGCGTCCGCAGCTGCGCGATCGTTTCGTCGCGCTCCTTCAGCTGTCGCTCGAGGTGCGTGACCCGCGCCTCGTGATGGCGGAGCTGCGCGATCTCGCGGACGGTGTCGGTCAAGCGCTTCTCCAACGTGATCTTCTCGCGTTTGAGGGTTGCGAGCTCGTGGCTCGCGGCGGCGGCACGCTTCGCACTGGCGTTCCCCTTCGCGCGCGCGGCCATCTTCTTGCGCGCAGCCGGCGCGCTCCCCTTCGCGCGGGGCACTGTGGCGGCGGGTTGCGACGTTCGCCGAGCCGTCGATCGTGTTCCCTTGCCTCGGTTCTTGGTCGCCATCGTTTTCCTCCTCAGCGCTCGTAGACGTCCGGCTCACCGGCCGGCCGCGTCCGCCAGCGCTTGTGCGTCCACAGCCAATGATCCGGATGGTCACGAATCATCGCTTCGAGGACGCCGGTACAGCGTTGGGTGAACTCGCGAGCCGCTTGATCGCGGTCCGCCATACTCGCAAACGGCACACGAGGCAAGATCACGATGCGATGTCGTGCGCTCGTTCCCTCGCGCACGAGAAACGCGGGATAGACGGGCACGCCGGTGCGCGCCACGACGCGGCCGAAACCGGCGTTGGTGCTCGCCGGCTTGCCGAAGAAGTCGACGAACGCGCCCGTGCGGCGCGACGCGTTCTGGTCGAGCGGCAGCACCACGAGGGCGTGCTCGGCGATCGCGCGCAGCACGCCGCGCGCGGCGGCATGCTTGCGCAGTGTGTGCGTGCCGGCGCGGCGTCGCATGCGGTCGATGAACGCGTCGATGAGCGGATTCTTGATCGTCTGGCGCACGAGGTGCACCGGATGGCCGAGAAGACCGTGCGCGTACGCGAAGAGCTCCCAGTTGCCGAAGTGGCCGGTCAGAACGAGCACGCCCTGCTGCGGCAAGACCGTCGGCAGCTGGCGCCACAGCGACTCGTCGGCGATGGCAATGCGCTCGCGCACGTTCGCGCTCGTGAGACGATCGATCTGCGCGATCTCCGCGATCGCGCGGCCGAGATTCCGATAGCTCGCGACGAGGATCCGCAGCCGCTCGCGCTCGGACTTCTCGGGAAACGCGATCGCGAGGTTCACGAGGCCGATGCGCCGGTGGCGGCGATCGAGATGGATGGCGACCGCGGCGACGCCCGCCGCGAGCCGCATCGCGAGCCCGAGAGGCAGCGCTGCTAGCAGGCCGTGGACGGCACGAAACGCGGCGTACTCGATCCGGTGTCGCAGGTTCGGCGCCGGCTCGACGTTTGTCGTGCCGGGGGTCGACGCCGTGGCCGCGTCCGACCTCGGCGGAGCCGCCGTCGGCGCCGCCGATCCTTCACGGACGTCCGGCGTTACGATGCGCGCGTCTCGGAAAGCGAGAAGCCGAACGCTTCGCGCTCTTTCGCCTCGAGCTCGCGGAAGACGCGGCGATCGACCTCGCGATAGCGCGCGAGGAGCTCGTCGACGCGCGTTTGTCCGTCAGGCCCGGCCATCTCGCGCAGCTTGTTCTCCATCCACGCGATGTGCCACTTCTCGTCTTTCGTCACCTCGTGGAGCACCGCGCGCGTCTCCGGATCCACGGTGGGCGAGGCCGCGTGCGCCAGGTAGCGCTGGTGCGCCCGCTCCTCGACGACGACGGTCAGGGCGAAGAGCTGCTCGTAGCTCTTCGGGACGCCGATCTCGAGCCCGATGCGACGCTGGTATCCGTCGTCGACGCGCACCGGCACGCCGCCCATGTCGGTGATCCGCTTCGTCCACAGCCACGCGTGATGCGTCTCCTCCTCGAGGTGTTTCGCCAGCTTCACCTGCGCGTCGGGATCGTCGAGACGCTGCATGAGCTTCAGGAGGAGGGTCGCGCCGCGGAGCTCGGCATCGCGGTAATAGCTGAACATCCTGAGGAGTCTCTCGTCCGGTGCCATGACCGCCCCGACCGCATGCGGCGGGTCGAGCAGGCTATATAGAACGCCTCGGCTGAACGCCACCGGAACCGCGGCGCGGACGGCTGCTCCCAAATGACGCAGGTTTTCTTGCTCGCTCCCTCCGTTTTGTGTTAAGCGCGTGCGCGATTGCACCCGCGCGAGGCATTCGCGCATGCATCGCCAACCAGGAGGGCACCGCGTGGCTCGTGGGAAAGTGAAGTGGTTCAACGCGCAGAAGGGATACGGCTTCATCACCGCTGACGACGGTCAGGACGTATTCGTGCACTACTCGGCCATCAGCGGCGAGGGATTCCGCTCGCTGCAGGAAGGCGAAAGCGTCGAATTCGAGATCGCCCAAGGCCCGAAGGGTCTACAAGCGGCGAACGTCACCAAGGCGTAGTCGGGCGACGACCCCGCAGCGTCCCCGGGCTACACGCCCGGGTCGCTCACGGAAACTCGATCAGGACCTTACACTGCGTCGTCGGCGCGGTGAGCGCGGCGAACGTTTCGGGGACGAGATCGAGGTCGACGATGTCGGTGACGAGCGGCGCAACGTCGAAGCGGCGCGCGCGCAGCGCCTCGAGCGCGTCGGCAAACTCGGCCTTGCTGTAGCCGAGCGCGAACTTCAGCTCGAGCTCCTTCAAGATCCCGGTGAGCGGGAGAATCTCATCCGTCTCCAGACAGACGCCGAGGACGACGACGCGAGCGCGGACGCCGGCGAGGGTCATCGCGGTATTGAGGGCGCCGCGGACGCCGCAGCACTCGAAGACGACGTCGGGCTCGCGTCCGGTCCGCGCGCGGACGGCGGCCGCGGGATCCGCGCTCGCCGGGTCGATGACCTCGGCGGCGCCGAAACGTGCGGCGAGAGCGCGGCGTCCCGCGGCGAGCTCGGACACGACGACGTGGGCGACACCGGCGTCGCGCGCCCAGAGCAGCGTCACGAGCCCGATCGGGCCGGCACCGAGGATGACGCAGCCGCTCTCGGGTGCGAGGCGGGCGTGCCGCACGCCGTGCAGGCCGACGGCGAGCGGCTCGACGAGCGCGGCGCTCCGGAAGTCGATCTCGGGCGGGATCCGCAGCAAGCTTGCCGGATGCACGCGCACGAACTCCGCGAATGCCCCCGGCAGCTGCCCGAGTCCGATGCCGCGCAATTCCGGACAGAGAATGCCGTCGCCGCGCGCGCATGCGGGACACGTACCGCACGCCATGTACGGCAACGACACGACACGCTCGCCGACGCGCCACCCGCGTACGCGGGCGCCGAGCGCCGCGATCTCGCCCGAGAACTCGTGACCGAGGATCGCGTCCGCAGGCATCTGCATGCCGTACTTCGCCGCGTGCAGGTCGGAGCCGCAGATGCCGCAGTTGCGCACGCGCAGCAGGATCTCGTCGGCCTCTGGGCTCGGGTCGGGCACCGTCTCGACGCGCAAATACCCCGGCTCCTTCAGAAGAACGGCGCGCACGGCGCGATTCTACGAGAGCCCTCTTGCGCGCGCCACTTGCGCCGTCGTCTGGCGCCCTCTATGGTCCACCGCTGCACGCATCTCGTCCGACTGCGTGCTCCCGTTTCGCCGCCACCCTAGCTCAGCTGGTAGAGCAGCCGATTCGTAATCGGCAGGTCGAGGGTTCGAATCCCTTGGGTGGCTCTGTGCTTACCGCGTCCGCCGCTGCTTCCCGCGGGCGTGCCCCCGTCTCGCGACTAGCGGCGCGGCAACCGGCGCGCTCGCAAGCCCGGTTCACGAGCCGGCGCGATGTTCGTCGTTGCCGTCGCGGCATCCAAGATGATCACTGCTTCGCTGCGTTCGAGTTGCCGCTGAACGTCGGCGATCTTCTCCTCGATCGGCGTCTCGCGCGCGCCGTAGTCGGTGCCCGCGCGGGTCACGTATTCCTCGATCACGCCGCGGAGCGCCTCGGGACTGAGCGTACTGTGAGGAATCTGGACTAGGTTCGACCGGGCCATGGATGCTCTTGCACCGCGGGTATCGTTCACGCGCGAGTGTCAGGGCCTCGCGGGTGTCGACTGGGATGTGGCGGCCCGCATACGCAACTGTTTCAAGAACAACGATCGCAACCACGGCGAGCATAGAACGCATCGGTAGTCCTTTCCGAGCGGTGTCAGCTCCGCGGAACGATGTTCGTCGTAGGCGTATCGGCATCGAATAGGCATCCACTCCTCCGTTCCAGCCGCTTGAGCATTCTGCATCACATGGCGTGCAACCGTCGAGAGCCGCCGCCGTGAGTAGTCGGTCAGTTCGGCGCCACGTGTCGGCGCGGTGCGAATGGCATTGTAAAGCCCCCCGGGGGGCGGGTAGCATTAGCAGTTCTCATGGACCACCCGCACTCCATTCTCGTGATCGACGACGACGAGGATAGCCGCGACGCGATGACGGAGTGCATGCGCATCCAGGGCGCCGCCGACGCGCGTGGTGCGTCCGACGGCGCTGATGGCATGCTGCAGCTCCTGACCGGCTTCCTGCCCTGCATGATCCTGCTCGACATGCGCATGGGCGGAGTCGACGGCACAGAGTTTCTGCGCCGCAAGGCGCTCGACGCGACCGTGTGCCTCATTCCCGTGATCGTCATCTCCGGCACCGTGTGGCCGATCCTGGGCGCCGTTGTCGCGTCGCTCCTCAAGCCGATAGACGTGAGCGAGCTTGCAGCGCTGATCACGCAGTACTGCTCAGCCGCTACTTGATCGCGCCACCGAATCAACTGACCCTGTGCCATTCGGAGGTCGCGTTTGGCCTGTGCGATGTTGACGTCGAGCCGGGCAGTGTCGTCGCCTCACACGTCAGTTCGGAAATCGGCCTTGGGCGCGGAACCGTTCGATGAACGGGGCGTAGTCCGTCGGTTGTTGCTCGCAGCGAAGCCGGTCGTCCGACAGCGGGAACCACGGTTGCTTGCTGCGAGTCCAGATGTCGCCGACGGGCTCTACCCAGCTCGTGTCGTCGAGCGTTCCGCAGCGCACGCTGAGAAATCCGGCCACGGGAATCTGCCCATGTGCGATACGATTGCCACAGTCGCCGCAGAACCAACCGAAGCGACGGTTTCCGGCGTCCGATGTCCACTCGAAGGTGCGTGGCTCGCCCTGAGTGAACGCGAAGCTCGCCTCCAGAACCGTCGCCGGCGTGGAGAATGCTCCGCCGCCGATCGCCTGGCAGTTCGTGCAGTGGCAGTTGTAGACCATGAGCGGCGGCTGCGTGATCGCGTAGCGCAGCCGTCCGCATTGACATCCGCCCACGAGTGGAAGTGCAACCATGCGCATGCCTCCTCGTGCGTGCGTAGCGGTTGCTCGGTGCCACCTCAAGGCGGCGAGAACGAGGTTCGCGCTACTCGATCCGGCAGTCAGCCGGGCGCGGCGCGGCGACCCTCGTTTCGGCGCTCGCGATATCGAAATGCATCGTGCGACGCTCGCCACCGCAATTTAATGGTTGACGTGCGCGCATTTCTCATGCATCGCCGACGTCACTCGATGACGTGGGAACATCCTAAGTAATGCCGCGCGCATGTGAGCGCGTTCGCAATCTTCGGCAAACGGAAACGATCTGGAGCCGTCACGGTAATGATCGTCGCAGCACACTTGGGCAGGGGAGCGCACGCGCACGACCAGCGAGGCGCGCCGGGTGCAACTCGCGACCCGTAGTCGCCGGAACCTGCGAAATTCCTAATGCAAGGTTTTCTAGTCCTTTCGGGCGCAGCGATGGCGATGCGCATGCACGAGCGCCAAGCATGCAGAAGTGCATGGGATCAGCGTTAGAGTTGATGGGGGTGTTTGCGTAGGCACGTGATGTGCATCTCGTGACGTCA
>VBKW01000228.1 GCA_005879405.1 Deltaproteobacteria bacterium | reverse complement strand
AGCCGTCTTGGTCTCGCGCAGCGGCCGCGCACGATTCCGCACAAGCAGGCGGCCGCCGCGGTCGGTCAGATCGGCGTCATGGCCGCCTACGAAGCGGCGTTCGCAGCGCGCGAGACGCGCGTCGCGCAAGTGCTGCTGACGCGCGACGACTTCGCGAACCGCCATCGCTACCTGAACGCCAAGCACGCGATGATGGCGCTCCTCGAGTGGCGGGTGGTGCCGGTCGTGAACGAGAACGACACCGTCGTCGTCGACGAGATCAAGCTCGGCGACAACGACAACTTGTCCGCGCTGACGGCCGTCCTCGTCGAGGCGGATCTCCTCGTCATCTTGAGCGACGTCGCCGGCCTCCACACCGCCGATCCACGCACGGTCGCGAGCGCGACCCGCGTGCCCGTCGTCACCGCGGTCACCGCGGACGTCGAGGCGATGGCCGGCACGGGCGGCCCGTTCGGCACCGGCGGCATGACGACCAAGCTCGCCGCGGCGAAGAAGGCGTCGGCGTCGGGCATCGCGACGATCATCGCCGACGGCACGCAGCCGGGTGTCCTCGCGGCGGTGCTCGATCCCGCGCGCGATCTCGGCACGCTCCTCTTGCCGGTCCGCGATCGACTCGCGAGCCGCAAGCGCTGGATCGCGTACACGCTCAAGCCGGGCGGCGCGCTCGTCGTCGACGACGGCGCGCGCGGCGCGATCACGACGCAAGGACGGAGCCTCCTGCCGTCCGGGCTGCGCGAGGTGCGCGGCACGTTCGGCGTCGGCGCGTGCGTGCAGTGCATCGGCCTCGACGGACGCGAGTTCGCGCGCGGCCTCGTCAGCTACAGCGCCGGCGAGCTCGACAAGATCAAAGGCCGCCACTCGCGCGAGATCGAGGCGGCGTTGGGCTATAAGGTGAGCGACGAGATCATCCACCGGAACGACCTCGTGCTGCTCCAGGAGTGACGGAGTGACCATGAACGACGTGAAGCGCCGGACCGAGAGCCTCGAGGAGCACGTCGTCGCGCTCTGCCGCGGCGCCCGCGCCGCGGCGCCCATCCTCGCGCAAGCGTCGACCGAGGCGAAGAACGCCGCGCTCCGCGCCGGCGCCGCGGCGCTGCGCCACCGGACCGGCGATCTCCTCGCGACGAACGCCGGCGACATCGAGCGCGCGAAGGCCGCGGGTGAGACGGCGGCCTTCGTCGACCGTCTGACGCTCACGGCGGCGCGCATCGAGGCGATGGCGGTCGGTGTCGAGCAGGTCGCCGAGCTGCCGGATCCGGTCGGGGAGACGATCACCGAGTGGACGCGGCCGAACGGCCTCCGCATCGCGCAGGTGCGCGTCCCGCTCGGCGTCATCGGCATCATCTACGAGTCGCGCCCGAACGTCACCGCCGACGCCGCGGCGCTCTGTCTCAAGTCGGGAAACGCCGTCGTCCTGCGCGGCGGCAAGGAAGCGTTCGCGACGAGCGCCTCGATCGCCTCGATTCTGCGCGACGCGACCGGCGAGGTGCCGCCGGACGCGATCATGTTCATCGATACGACCGACCGCGAGGCAGTGCGCATCATGCTGCGCCAGGCCGGGCTCATCGACGTCATCATCCCGCGCGGCGGCGAGGACTTGATCCGCGCCATCACCGAGGGCTCGCGCATTCCTGTGATCCAGCACTTCAGCGGCATCTGCCACGTCTACGTCGATCGCGCGGCCGATCTCGCGATCGCCGAGCGCATCTGCGTGAACGCGAAGGCGCAACGGCCCGGCGTCTGCAACGCGATGGAGAACTTGCTCGTGCATCGCGACGTCGCGCCGCGCTTTCTCCCCGCGGTCGCGCAGCAGCTCGAGGCCGCCGGTGTCGAGCTGCGCGGCTGTCCCGAGACCCGCCGCCTGGTCCCGTCCGCGAAGCCGGCGAGCGACGCCGACTGGGACACGGAATACCTCGACCTGATCCTCTCCGTGAAAGTCGTCGACTCGCTCGACGACGCGATCGCGTTCATCCGCCGTCACGGCTCCGGCCTCGCCGACGCCATCGTCACCACCGACACTGACGTCGCCGAGCGCTTCACGCGCGCGATCGACTCGGCCGCGGTCTTCGTGAACGCCTCGACGCGGTTCACCGACGGCTTCGAGTTCGGCTTCGGCGCCGAGATCGGCATCAGCACGAACCGCCTGCACGCGCGCGGTCCGATGGGCCTGCGCGAGCTCACGACCTACAAGTACGTGGTGCGCGGCACGGGACAGGTGCGCACGTGAGCGTGCGCGGGCGCCGCCGCGGCGACGCGCCGCGCGGCCGCGCGAGATCCATCGACGCAGCCGGCGCGGACATCGCGTGCGCATAGGCCTCTTCGGCGGGACCTTCAATCCGGTGCACGCCGCGCACCTCCGCGCCGCCGAGGAGGTACGCGAGCGCTGCAGCCTCGACCGCGTCGAGTTCGTCGTCTCCGCGGTGCCACCCCACAAGAATGCAAGCGGTGTCGCGCCGGCGGAGCACCGTCGGCACATGCTCGAGCTCGCGCTCGAGGACAATCCGGCGTTCGTCGTCAACACCAGCGAGATCGAGCGCGCCGGGCGCTCGTATTCCATCGACACGATTCTCGCCGCCCAGGCGCGTACGTCGGCGGCGCATTTCACGTTCGTGCTCGGCGCCGACGCGTTCGCCGAGATCGAGAGCTGGAAGCGCTTCGACGAGATCTTCGCGCGCTGCGACGTCGCCGTGCTGTCGCGTCCCGGCGTGACGATCGAGCGTCCGCCGATTGCGGTCGAAAAAGCGTTCTGTTACGATTCCGATCGTCGAGTGTATGTCCACGCGTCGGGTAACGCGCTCGCATTCGTCCCCATCACGCCGCTGATGATCTCTGCCTCGGACATTCGGCAGCGCTGCGCCGACGGGCGCTCGATTCGCTACCTCGTGCCGCGCGCCGTCGAGGAGTACATCGCGGCCCACGGCCTCTACGTCGGGAGGGCCGCGGCATCTTGACCAAGCCTGACGGTTTGCAGAAGGCGCTTCTCTGCACCCGCGCAGCGCTGGACAAGAAAGCTCTCGACCTCGTCGTTCTCGACGTCGCCGGGCTCACGTCGATCGGCGACTACCTGGTCATCTGCGCCGGGCGCTCCGACCGCCAAGTGCAGAGCATCGCGCAAGCGATCGAGGACGCGCTCGCCGACGTGGGCGCGCGGCCGATCTCGGTCGAGGGGGTGCGTCGCGGACAATGGGCGCTCCTCGATTGCAACGACGTGATCGTCCACGTCTTCTACCAGCCGGTCCGCGAGTTCTACGATCTCGAACGGCTGTGGGAGCACGCGCCGCGCGTGCAGCTTCCGGAGCCGCTGCGCAGTCAGGCGTCGGCGGGCCGCTGACGGCCGGGGCGCGACGGCGATGCTGCGGCTGACCATCGTCCTGGCGATCATCGCCGCGGCCCTCGTCGGGCTCGGGTACCTCTTCTATCTGAACCCGGAATCGGTGACCGTGCAGCTGTCGCGCGAGACGTCGTGGCACGCGCCGCTGCCACTCGTCCTCCTCGCCGCGTTCTTGATCGGCGCGGCGCTCACGTTCGCATTCGGGCTCATCCGCGAGAGTCGACACGCGGTGCTCGGCTGGCGCACGCAACGCGGCGCCCGCCGCGCGCGCCGGCAGCTCGTGCGCAAGGAGCACGGCCTCGGTCTCGCGTGGCTCGGTGAACACGAGAAGGCGCGCGCGCTCCTCGCGAAGGCGCTGCGCGACCGTCCCGACGATCTCGCCGCGTTTCTGCTCTTCGCGCGCACGTTCCTCGACGCCGGCGAGCACCGGCGCGCGCTCGGCGTGCTGCAAGAAGGCCTCGACACGCGCGGCCCCGATCCGAAGCTGCTGCTCTTCCTCGCCGAGGCGCAACGCGGCGTCGGCGAGCATCGCGCGGCGATCGCGACGCTCGAGCGCGCGCGGCGCGCCGACCCGACGAGCCCGCGCGTCCTGACGGCGCTGCGCGACGCGTACGCCGCCGTCGGCAGCTGGCCCGACGCCGCGCGCGTGCAGGAGACGTATCTCCTCGCGATGCGCGAGCCGCGGGCGCACGCCGAGGCCGAGCGGCGGCTCGTCGGCATGCGCTACCAGAGCGCGCTCGCGGTGCAGGATCCCGCCGGCCGCGCGGCCGAGCTGCGCAATCTGCTCCGCAGTCATCCCGATTTCGAGCCGGCGGCGGTCAGCCTCGGCGACGTGCTGATCGACATGGGACAAGCGCGCCAAGCGGAGCGCGTCTGGCGGCGCGCTTTGGCGCGCGGCGCGCGCGCCGGCATCCTCGACCGTCTCGAGCGCCTCCTGCGCGGTGGCCCGCGCGTCCGCCGCCTCGACACGCTGACGCGACGACTCGTGCAGCGCCGTCCCGACGACGGCACTGCGCGTCTCTTTCGCGCCCGCCAGCTCGTCCGCGACGGCCGCATCGACGACGCGGCGGCGGAGCTCGCGCAGGTGCCGCCGCCGTGGAGCTCACTGCCCGGTTACCACGCCCTGCTCGCCGAGTTGCACGTCCGCCGCGGCGCGCACGAGGACGCGGTCACCGCGTTCCGTCACGCGCTCGCCGCCGGCGGCGTCGGCGCGTTCCGCTGTCGCGTGTGCGCCGTCGAGGCCGACGAGTGGCGCGGCTTCTGCTCCAGCTGTGGCAGCTTCGGCAGCTACCAATCGAACTTCGAGCTCGCCGACGGCGCCGGGCCGCCTTCGGCGATGCCCGCTGCGACGCCGCCCACTCCGATTCCCTGACGTCGGACCGCCGTCGGTCGTGCGATGCGTCGGCGGACAGCGACGGCGTGGCAGCAGCTGCATCGCCGTCACCGATTCACCGAGATCAGTTCGCGAAGCTCGCGCTCAGCGGCGCTTCGCTCGAGGAGCACGAGTCGACCGGCGGTCACGAGCTGCGCGACGGCCGCTCGGCGCCGGCTTGGGCTCGGGCTTCGGCGGACCGACTGCGCTGCGGCCTGCATCCAGCGCCTCGGGCACGGTCTTATGCGAGACCGAGTCGATCTCGTCGGCGATCGCCTGTCGCATCAGCGGCAACGTCGCTTCCACCGCGAGGCTCCGCAGGCGTTTCGCCTGCTCGACGATCACCGGCAGGCGACCTGACGGCATGCCGGCCTCGAGATACGGCCCGAGCACGTGTGAGGTGAAGAGGGCGACGAATCGCAGCGCCACTCGATGGAGGTCGTCGTGGAGTCGCACGAACTCCTCGAGCAACGCGTCGAGCGGGATTCCGGCCTGCGCGGCATCGACCCCGAGATCGAAGACCTTCGGCAGGCGGATGCGGTAGCCGTCGGCGTGTCGCTCGACGAGGCCGAGCGCGCCGAGCTTCGCGATCGTCTTCGCGGGCTCCGTTTGCCCAGCGATCTTCTGCCGCAGGTCGGCGGCGCTGATCAGAAACGAGTCCTGCTCCTCGCGGTCGGCGATCTCGCCTTCGATCCCGAGAACCTCCTCGAGACTCCTCCCGGCGCCCCACGCGCGCAGCAGATCACCGATCCCCGCCAACGAGAATCCCCGCGCTTGCAGACGATCGACGAGGCGTAGCCGCGCGAGATGCGCAGCGGTGTAGAAGCTCGCGCGCGAGCCGGGATGGCTCACCGGCTGCGCGAGCAATCCGCGGCTTTGGTAGGCGCGGATGTTGCGCGTCGTAACCCCCGAGCGGAACGACAGTTCTTCGATCGTCATCCACCCGTCAGGGCGTGGGCGTTGCGCCATCGCCCCGAGCGTGCCCAGCGGGGAAAATTTTTGCAACACCTCTTGACGAGACGTGTACCTGTGCGACACTGAATGATGTAACGCTAATGAGAGTGGCGCTATGACTGTTACGTCGAGTCGCACGCCTGAGGCCGTGAGCATCGTTCGCCGTGACATCCGCTTCGAGGTCGACGGCCACGACGTCCGCACCTGGCACCCCGACGGGCTACACGTCGCGCACTTCTTCAACGCGCTCTCGCTCTTCTTCCCGGAGGGTGAGCGCTTCTTCATCGAGAGCGTCCGCCAGTTCCGGGACCGCGTGCGGTCGCCGCAGCTGCGCGCCGACGTCGAGGCGTTCATCGGCCAGGAGGCGACGCACGGCCGCGAGCACCGCCGGTACAACGTCGCGCTCGCAGAGTCCGGGCTCCCGGCGCAGGAGCTCGAGACGGGCCTCAGGGACGAGCTGGCGAAGCTCCGAAAGCTCATCACGCCGGAGGACGCACTCGCGATCACGATCGCGCTCGAGCACTTCACGGCGATCATGGCGCACGAGCTGCTCGGCGACGATCGCATTCTCGCCGGCACCGACCCCGCGCTCGCCGCAATCTGGCGCTGGCACGCGATCGAGGAGACCGAGCACAAGGCGGTCGCGTTCGACGTGTACCGCGAGACCGTGGGGGAGAGCGGCGCGGCGTATCGCCGACGCGTTCGCACGATGCTCGCCACCACACTGACGTTCTGGATGCAGGTCTTTCGCTACCACTTTCATCTCGTGCGCGCCGACGGCGCGGCGATGGACCTGCGCGGCTGGTGGAAGCTCGTGCGGTTTCTCTGGATCAACCCGGGCGGCATGCCGCGGCTCATCCGCGCGTGGCTCGCGTACTTCCGACGCGACTTTCATCCCTGGCAGCGGGACGACTATGGCTACGTCGAGCGCTGGAAAGCGACCTACGCCGGCGCGGCGAGCGCTCGGCCCGCCTAGGCACGTCGTCGCGCGGAGGGTGCCAACGATGAACGCGATGCAGCTCCGTCATTCTGCGACGGTCCCATTCGACAAGCGCTACGTCGACGCGACACCTGCGCGGACGCTCCCGTCGCTGCGACGTCCCTGGTACCTGAAGGAGAACCTGCGCGTGTTGGCGTTCGGGCTCCTGAGGGTGCCGCTCATCGGCTACGTCGCGCCGCGGGTCGTCGAGCTCAGCGATGATCGTGTCGTCTTCCGCATCCGGCTCCGACGCCGCACGCGCAATCACATCGGCAGCATGTACTGCGGCGTGCTCTGCACGGGAGCGGACGTGACCGCCGCGTCGCTGGCCATACGGTCGATCGAGCTCGCCGGTCAGAAGATGTCGCTGGTATTCAAGGACATGAAGGCGTCGTTCCTGCGCCGTGCGGAAGGCGACACGCTCTTCGCATGCGCCGACGGCCCGCTGATCCGTGACATGATCGCGGAGGCCGCCACGGCGCCGGGTCGCGTCGAGCGACCCGTCACGGTGACCGCCACCTGCCCGAGCGCGAGCGGCGCCGAGGCCGTCGCCCGCTTCACGCTCACGCTCTCGTTGAAGCAAGCCGCGTAAAGCGCGGACGCGAGCTCGCGGACTGGCGGCGATGGACCGTCTCTGCCGGCGCGTCCTCGTGCTGCGAAATGGGCTAGCGGCTAGCGCGATTTGCGTCCCTTGACGGCGCGGCGGCGAAGCGTGGGCGGGTGCTGATTCGTCGTCGAGGCGCGCGTCGGCTCGTGACCGGGCGATGCCGCCGCGACCTTACCGGGCGATGCCGGCGCGATATCGCCGAACAGAAAGCGGTGCATGCGCGTGAGGCCGGCGACGTCGTGCAGGTCGGAATCGAAGTTCGGCACCGTGACGAACGGCGTCCGGCGCGGCAGGCCGCGGCGGAACTGCTCCATGCGCAGCGCCTCGCCGCGGGCGAGGAGCTGGTAATCGACGAAGTTGCTCGCGAGCCATGACGCGTGCGGCGTCGCGACGCCGGCGTCGGCGAGCGCGGCGTCGACCTTCGCTTCGTCGCCGTGGACGACGGTGCCGGCGGCGAACGTCGCGGGGTCGGCGGGGAACTCCTCGTGGACGCGGTTGAACACGACGCCCTTGAGCGGCATGCGCAGCACGTGCATGCGCGCCGAAAAGAACTCGGCCTCTGTGAGAACCTGCTCCTCGGGGCCGGTCACGAGGACGAACGCCGTGCTCGGCGCGCGTAAGATCGCATGGATGGTCTCGGTGCGCGCCGAGAACGCGTCGAACATGCCGCTCATCGCCGAGAAGAAATCGGAGATCTCGGCGAGCGCCGCGATGCCGGTCGCCTCCTCGAGCTTGCGGAAGAGGAACCCCGCGGTGCGATTCATCGCCTTCGCCGCCACCCAGCCGCGGGAGAGGTACGGCATCACCAGCCAGCGGACGAGGCGGCGGTCGAGGAACTCGCGGATGCGATCCGGCGCCTCGAAGAAGTCGAG
>VBKW01000227.1 GCA_005879405.1 Deltaproteobacteria bacterium | reverse complement strand
AGAGCGCGATCGCCGCCGCCGTCGTCGTCTTGCCGACGCCGCCGGAGCCGACGCAAATGACGACGCGATGGTCGCGGACGAGAGCCTCGAGCATCAGCGCATCCTCGACACGGGCATCAGTGCGCGCGCTCCGCGGCGAGCGTGCTCAGTTGGCGCTCGGCGTGCCCCAGCAGTCGGCGCACCTCGGGGAGACCGAACTCCTCG
>VBKW01000224.1 GCA_005879405.1 Deltaproteobacteria bacterium | reverse complement strand
CAGGACGAGCAGCAACGCGAGCGCGATCAGCTGGTGGACGAGCGCGGACACCGCGATCTGCACCGGCAACACCTCGATCGGGAAGACGACGCGCTTCACCAGCACGGCGTTGTCGACGAGACAGGTCGCGCTGCGGAGCGCCGATTCCTGGAACGCGAACCAAGGGAAGAGCGCCGCCGCCAAGTAGAGGACGAACGGCAGGTCGCCGGAGCCGAAGCGCACCGACAGCACCGTGGAGAACACGAAGGTGAAAATCGCGAGCTGCGCGAGCGGATTGACGACCGACCAGAGGAGACCGAGCGACGAGCCGACGTACCGTCCGCGGAGATCGCGGGCGACGAGCGCGCGCACGACGGCACGTGCGCGCCAGACCGCCAGCGGCAACGTCGCCGCGGTCGGGCGCGCGGCGCTCGGCGCCGGCGCGGTCACCGCGCGACTCCGGACGCCGGCGCGACCGCGGCAAGCGCCTGCGCGCGGCCGAGGCGCGCGCCTTCCGTCGCCGTCGCGCGCGCGCGCGAGGAGCGTCCGCGCTCGCCCGCGGCAGGTGCGTGCGCCAGCGCGGCGTCGAAGCGCGGCAGCGCGCGCTGAGGGTCGCCCGCACCGAGCGCGATCCAGCCGGCGAGGTTCAGCGCCCGCACGTCGTCCGGATCGCGGGTCAAGGCGGCGTTCGCCCAGCGCTCGGCCTCGTCGAAGCGCGCTTGGCGATTGTAGAGCGTCGCGAGCGCGAGCAGCGTCTCGAGGTCGTCCGGCGTGATCGCGATCGCCGCCCGCCACTCACGCTCGGTGTCGTCGAAGCGCACGCGCTCGAAGTACACTTGACCGAGATTGAAATGGGCGCGGGCGCAGTCCGGCACCGTGGCGACGGTCGCCGCCCACAAGCTCGCGCCGTCGTACCAGTCGCGGTTCCGGACGATCGTCCGCGCGATCGCCGCGACCGTGGCGACGAGCGCGACGGCGAGGACGATCCGCCGCGCCGGAACACCCGCGACGGTCGCGCGCCTACCCGTGGCGTCGACGACACCCGCCACGACGACCGCGACGCCCACCATCGGCAGGTAGAGATAGTGCTCCGCGAGGAGCTCGCGATAGGGCACGAGGTGCGACACCGGTAGCAACGTGACCGCCCACCACGCGGCGCCGAAGCCCGCGAGATCGCCGCGCCGCCAACGCCAGCGCGCCACGGCAGCGAGCGCGAGAAGCAACAGCGCCGCGCCGAGCGCGCCCGCGTCGAGGAATCCCGTCGAGACCGGGAACGCACGATAGCTGTAGTCGGCGGAGAGGCGCGCCGGCCAGACGACGAGCGCCAGATAGCGCGCCCAGATCCGCAGCACGGTCGCGACATTGCTACCGACGGAGCCGCCGTGCCACCCCGTCACCGCCACCACACGGCGCACGAAGGTGCCGTAGACGGCCCATGTCACGCCCACGCCCGCTATGGCCGCGAACAGCCGATACCGGCGCATCTGCTGCGTTGCTCGGTCGCTCGCTTGTGCGGCGTAGCTCCCGCTACGCCTCCGCGCTCGCTCGCTCGCGCCTTGCAGCTGCACCGGTCTCGGCTGTTCGCTGCGTCCGTCGCTCGTCGGACTCGGCGCGCTGGCGCGCGCCATCGAGAAACGATCATACAAGAAACAGACAAGGGGCAGCGTTATGGCCATCTCCTTCGCCAGGATGGCGAGCACGTACGACATCAGCGCGGCGACTAGTGCGGAGCGGCGCTTCGTTTCGCGATAGCGCAAATATGCCAGGAAGCCGGCGGTGAAGAAGAGGCCGCAGAGGACGTCGCGGCGGCCGGAGGCGTAGGTGACGGAGTCGGTTTGGACGGGGTGGACGGCGAAGAGGAGGGCGCCGGTCGTGGCGGCGACGGGGGACGCGCCGACGCGTGTCAGGACGGCGGAGACGAGCACGGTCGTCGCGGCGTGGTACACGAGGTTCATCGCGTGGAAGATCCGCGGATCGAGGCCGCCGACGGCGTAGTCGACGCGGTACGAGAGCGTCCGCAGGGGGCGGTAGAACGCGAGCGCATGCAGGTCGGTTAGCGGAGCGCGGACGGCGGGATTGTCGACGATCAGCAGGCGATCGTCGTAGACGAACTCGTTCTGAAGCGCGTTGCCGAACGCAATCGCGACCGCGGCGACGAGCAGCGCCGCGACGAGGAGCCGCCGCCACGCGCCGGCGTGTACCGCGACACCCGCCGACGGCGCGAGCGTCGCGGCCGCGTCCTGCGCGGTCGTCATCGGCGGGCGGTCAGCGCCGGTCGAGCGGTCGGGGCGCCGGCGTATCCGGCCCGTGCGCCGCGGGTCCGCCGTAGTCCGGTCGCTCTTGCTCGTTGCGCATCAGGTCGCGGTGCATGCCTTTGAGACGCGTCAGGAACGCTTCGGTCGCGGAGCGCGACTCCTGGCGATCGCGGACGACGTGCGGCGTCAGCAGCACCACCAGCTCTGTGCGTTTGACGCTGTCGGTGTCGACTCGGAACGCGCGGCCGAGCACGGGAATGTCCATCAGAAACGGGATCCCGGTCCGGCTGCGGTCGACCGTGTCGTCGATGATGCCGCCGATCACGATCGTCTCGCCGCTCTGCACGACGACGGTGGTCTCGGATTCGCGGGTCGAGAACGTCGGCGAGGCGATGCCACCGGTCGTCGCGCTCGCGATTTGGCTCACCTCCTGGCGGATCTGCATGTTGACGAGACCCTCGGAGTTCACCTGCGGCAGGACGGTCATGATGACGCCGGTGTCGCGATACTGGATGTTCTGCAGAATGTTCGACGTGCCGTTCGTCTGGATCGCGGTCGCGTTGCTCTGCGTCGTGATGATCGGCACCTCGTTGCCGACGAGGATGTGCGCCTCGTGGTTGTCGGCGGTCATGAGGTGCGGCGACGACAGCACCTTGAGCTTGTTCTTGCCCGCCGCCGCGTTCATCACCGCGGCGAAGTGGCGGTCGTCGCTGATGACGCCGAAGATGCCGTTCGCCGGCACCGGCACGATGTCGGTCGAGCGCAGGCCGAGAGCGCTGCCGATGTCGAAGATGCTGGAGGTCTGCGCGTTGCTCCCCGTCGTCGTCGTGGTCGTGTTGGTCCCGGTGGGCGACGTCGTGCTGCTGCCGCTCGTCGTCGTCGACTCACCGGTGATGCGGCCGAGGGCGTCTTTGCGGCTGCTTTGTGCGAGGGCCCATTCGACGCCGAATTTCAGGTCGTCGCCGAGATCCACCTCCGCGACCAGCACCTCGATGAGGACTTGCCGCGGGACGACGTCGAGCTTCCGCAGCACGTCGAGGATGTCCTCGTAGTCCTTCTTCGTCGCCAAGACGACGAGCGAGTTGCTGACTTGATCGGCGACGATGTGGACTTCTTGGCGGAAGATGTCGCCAGGTTGTCCGCCGGCGAGCACGTAGCCCTGCGCACCCTGGCCCACTCCGAGGCCTTGGCCGCCGATGCCGCCCGTGCCGCCGCGGGTGCCGCCGATCCCGCCGCCGCCGAGCGAGCCGGCGCTACGACCGCGGCTGGTGCCGCCGCCGAGCGTCCCGCCCGTGCCGGTGGTGCCGCTGGTGCCCTCGAACTGTTGCAGCGGTTCGAACTCGCTGAAGTCGTCGAAGCTCTGCATCGCCGCCCCCGTCGCCAGCTGCGGCGGACGCGCGCCCGCCTGAGCCGCACCGGCACGCCCGCCGGGCGCGTTCGGCCGCGCGCCGGGCGCGGCGCCGCCGCGCTGCCGGTTGCCGAACGGCGTGTAGCCGGCGCGGCCGAGCGAGGTCCCGGTGCCGCCGCTCGTGCCGCCGCCGTAGAGCTGATTCAGGATGTCGGCGAGATCCGCCGCCTTGGCGTTCTCGACCGCATACACGTGCACCAGGCGTCCGGCGCCCTCCTCGGGCGGGACGTCGAGGATCTTCATCCACCGGTCGATCTCGGCGAAGGCCGTCGGATTGAACGCGACGACGACGACCGAGTTCAAGCGCGGCAGCGGGATCACGTAGACGCCGCGCTCCTCCGCGCTCGCCGGCGTGACACCGTAGGTGTCGAGGATCGCGAGCAGCTCCTCACCCAGCTCCTCGATGTGCGCGTGCTCGACCTTGTAGACGCGCGCCCGCAGGTCGCGGAACGCGTCGCGGTCAAACGTCTTCACCAGATCCTTCAACCGCGCGACGTTCGAGTCGAGGTCGGTGATGATCAGGAGGTTGGCGCGGGTATACGGGATCACGTCGCCACCCGGCGTGACGAACGGCTGGATGACGTTCACCATCTCTTGCGCCGCTACGTGCTCCACGCGGACGACCTCGATCACGAAGGCGTCTTGCTGCCGTACGCGGCCGCGCTCGCCGCTCGTGTTCGGAATGATGGCCTTCGTCTTCGCCTCGGCGACCGGGATGATCTGGTAGATGTCGCCGACCTTCACCGCGGAGATCCCGTTCGAGCGCAGGATCTGATTGAACACCGGAAAGAGGTCTTGCTTCGCGATCGTGCCGGTCGTGCGAATCGTCACCTGACCCTGAATGCGCGGATCGATTTGATAGTTGATGGCGAGCGCGTCGGCGAGGCTGTGGATCACCTCGCGGATGTCCGCGCCCTCGAAGTTCAGCACGACCGAGTCGTCGCTGGCGGGCGCAGGCGTGGCGGATGTGGCAGGGGCTGCTGCCGCGGGCGGCGCGTTCTGCGCGTAGGCTACCGCCGCCGCCCACAAGGCGGCAGCCGCAGTCACGCTCGCGAATACTCGACCCATGTTGGCCTCCCTGGCTACTGCTGCCGCTGTTGCCGCCGCTTGCGTGCTTCCTCACGCAAGCGCTCGATCTTCTCCTTGATGTCGTTGGGGGTCGGACCCGGACGCGGCGTCATCCCCGGTGGATGCTTCGCCGTCACCGGCGCCGGTGACGGCTGAATCCCCGCCGGACCGAGCGCCGGGGCGCCCGGATGGGCGCCCTTTTCGACGTTGATCACGAGGGTCGTGTGGTCGCCGCCCGCCGTCGTGAGCTCCACGGACGTCGGGTCGATGCGGCTGATCTTGTAGCCGTTGAACTCCTCTCCCTCGCGCAGCCACAGGGGTTTCGGCTGACTCGGATCCTTGAAAAGGGCCTCGCGCCCACCTGCCGCGACGGTCACGCCGAGCAACGTGAGGTTGAGCGGTGGAGGCGGTGGCGCCTCGCCGACCGGGACGGTTGGAGCCTTCTCCGCAGCGCGCGACGCATCGAACAGGTCCTTCTCCGCAATGTGATTCGCGAGATCCGGCGCGGGGGGTCGGCGCGGCGGCAGTGGCGCGTCGGGATGTTGCGCCTTTTGTTCGCGGGGGGCGACGGTCTCGACCTCCGCTTCGGCGCGCCACCACAGCGACACGATTTGTACCACGAGGCCCGCGATGATCGCTAGCAGGAGAACGTTGAGTATCAGAACCCGTCTCACGCCGGGTTCCTCGGATGACCTTTGCGATGGGGGCCGCCTTCCTTGCCTGCCCGCGGCGGGCGCGGTGCTAGGCCGGGCGCCCCGGGCGACGCCGCCGGGCTCGCCTCCGCGTTCGTCCCGCCCTCGGCGGCGGCAGCGCCGGCCTCGGGAGTACCCGCCTTCCCCTCGTCTCCGTCGCTGCCCTGCAGGAACGCGTTCACCTCGATCGTAGCCGCGAGCGAGCGCGCGCTTTGGCCACGCAGCACGGCGCCGCGTCGGCTGATCTCGAGGAACGGAATCGAGAGCCGACGCGGCCCGAATTCGACGCCGTTCAGAAACTCGGCGAGCGGGCGCAGCTCGCCGGATACCACCATGCGCACGGCGATGCGCCGGAAGTCGCCGACCGTTTCCTCGCGCATGACCTGCGTGCTCTGCACGTTGATGTTCTTCTCGCTCGCGAGACTGTGCAGGGTGTCTTGCAAGCTCGCGGCGGCGAGCGTCGGCGTGCCGCCGGGAACGAGCTGGGCACGCACCTCACGATAGCGCGCGCGCAGCGTCTCCAGGTGGCGGCTCACCTCGGCCGAGCGCGCGAGATAGGCACGGTCGTTTTGCAGCATCTCCTGGTGCGAGAGAATCTCGTCGCGCAGCCCCTCGCGATACACGAGAAAGGGCGACACGATCACCATCCGCAGCAAGAGGAGCGCGAGCACGCCGCCTGCCGCGCCGATCAGCGTCCGCTCGCGGCCGCTGAGTCGCTGCCACCGCTCGCGCCAGTTCATTCCTCGATCTCCATGACGATCGAGAAGCGTTCCTCGCCCGCCTGGCCTTGCGTCGTCGGCGACGTGAACTGCACGTTGCGGAACATCGACGAGTTCTCCAGCGCCTGAATCAGCTCGGAGGCGCGGTTCGCGAAGCCCTCGATCTCGATGCGGCCGTTGCGGTAGCGGAACGTCTGCAGATACGCGTCGGTCGGCAACCGATCCGTGAGCTCGTTCACGAAGAGGATCATGCGCCGGCTCTGGTCGGCGGTCAGCGTGTCGAGCTTCGCTTGCAGCGCGCGCCCTTCCGCCTCCTGTTTCTTCACCGCCACGACCTGCGGCTCCAGGGACTCGACCTCGCGCGCGAGCGATCGCCGCGTCATCTCGTCGCGGACGATCACGGCGCCGCCGTACACCAACGCCAGCACGATCGCCGCCACCAGCAGCACGAGCGGAACGAAGAGGCCTTCCTGGAGACCCGGACGGTGTTCCTCCGGCAAGAGGTTCAGCTCGACGACACCCTCACGCACCGCGCCGAGCGCCGCGCCGACCGCGGGCAGCACGCCGGGCTCCGGATGGCTGAAGAACTCCGGCGGCGCGTCGAGACGGCCGTTGGCGAGCGCGAGCAGCTCGCCCGCGCCGTCCGCCTCCTCGGCACCTCGTCCTTGCGCCGTCGCGTACAGGATCTCGACCGCCACTTGCGACGGGTGGAACACCTCGGCGAGATCGCGCCGCACCATCTGCTGCAGCTCGACCGCCGGCGGCACGCTGCCGCCGCGCAGCGCGTGACTCGCGACCAGCTGGCGCTCGGCGAAGAGCGCGACCTCGAGGTCGGCGCCGCTCCGCATGACCACGCCGAGCGGCGCCTCGAGATTGCCGCGGCAAAACGCCGTGTAGTCGCCGAGCGCGGAGGCGGCGATCACGACCGCCTTCGGCCGCGCGCCGGCGGCCTCGAGGGCGTCGACGTACTCCGTCACCACGCGTCGCGGGACGCTGACGATCAGCACCGCGAGACGGCCGGCCTCCCCGCCGCCCGACTCGCGCACCTGGTAGTCCCAGAATACCTCGCCGCGCGGCAGCGGAATCACGCGCTCGATCTCGTACTCGAGGACCTGGCGGAGATTCTCCCGCGTCGCCGCCGGCAGGACGAGGCGGTTCAGGAGCAGCTCCTGGCGGGCCAGACAGAGGTGGACGACGCCGGGCGAGATGTTGCGCTCGTGGATGAAGGCGCCGAGCGCCTGCGTCAACGTCTGCACGCGCTCCGGACGGCGACTCGTCGGCGCGAGCGGGTAGGTGCGCTCGCGGCGCAACGCCACGCGCAGGAGCCGCTTCGTGACGTGGGCGATCGAGACCTGCTCCGCCTCGACGTAGATGCCGAGCCCGTCGAGGAAGTCGGCGCGCCGAACGCGCTGTGCGAACGTCGTGAGATCCATCGTGCTCAGACGGCGGGGAGACGGTCGAACCAGCGCACGACGACGAAGCCCTCGTTGTCGTCGGCGAGGTCGACCACCGCGCCGATCCGCGCTTGAATGTCGGCGCCTTGCATCTTCGCGCGCGCGTCGATTGCCATCGTTTTCGCGTGACGGTCGACGAGCCGGCGGGCGATGGTCTGATCCCCCACCTTGGCTTGTACGAGCGTCAGGGCGCTGCCAGGATCGCTGGCGCGCGCGTCGAGCACCGCTTGCACATCGTCCTCCTCCCCTCCCATCACCGCCCGCAGCACCGGAGCCGGAGCGTAGCGCACGTTGATGATACTCGTCTTGTTGAAAACGGAAAAGATGTCGCGGAGGGCGATCGGCGGTTGCTGGTCGCGGTCGATCTTCAGCCCGCCCTTCGCCGCCGCCGGCCGCTCGCCGGTGCCGTAGAAGAGATCGCGGGTCACGCCGCGGACGAGGAGCAGCTCCTCGACGGCGTCGAATTTGCCGTTTTTCGGGGTGTACGGCTCGGGGAGGCCGAGATAGTAGTCGGCTTCCGCGCCGTGCAGACGCTTCATGGAGTCCGCGTCGCGCCAATCGAGGATCGCGTCGGTCAGCTCCTCCTGCTCGTCGCCGATGACGCCGACGTTCGTCAGCACGCGCCGCAGCATGGCCTCGTCGACGCGGTTCAGCGGGATCTTGCCGTCCTCGTCGATCATCCGCACCGAGAACTTGCCGCCGCCGTACTCGCCGGCGTACCAGGTTCCGTCGGGGCGCCACTGGTCGGGGTCGACCTCCGCCGTCTCGTCTTCGGTGTTGTCCTGGCGCGTCTGCAGCGTGCGGTAGAGTGCCTGCCCGATCCCCGCCATCGCGACCCCGCGCGCCTGCACCTCCTCGGCCATGTTCTGTGTCGCCACGGCCTCGTCGCGCATGCCGCGGCCGAACTCGGCGACGAGCACCGTCAGCACCATGAAGATCCAGAGGACCATCATGAGGGCGACGCCGCGCTGGGAGCGCAGCGGGCGGACGACGGCGCGGACGCGACTCATTCGTCGCTCTCGTCGGACTCGGCGTCGTTGTCCGCGTCGGTGTCGGTGTCCTCGTCCTCCTGATCCTGCATGTCCTCGTCGCCGATCCGGTACGACTCGCTCATGATCGGGATCTCGCGCACCCACGGGTGGCCGAAGAAGCGCAAGCCTTCGACGGTGACGCGAACCGCGACGGGCATCCCGTCTTCCTCACGCGCATCCCACTTCCCGACCCAGCCGTTCTCCCCCTCGTCGCGCGACAGGAACTCGAAGCGGATCGCGCTGAAGCCGCTCAGCAGCACCGCGTGGTCGACGTGGACGTCGGCCGGAGGATGATACAGATCCTCGGGCGTGAAGCCGACGCGCTCCTCGAGGACGAGCTGCCCGTCGACCGCCTTGTAGGTGACGGCGGCGAGCCCGGTGCCGCCGCGCGCTTGCGGCGCCGCCGTCACGAACGTGAGGCCGTCGCTTTGCCCGAGAAAGTACGGCGCGGTCTCGTCTTTGTGCTTGGTGATGTACCGCACCGCGGAGCGCACCTCGCGCCCGAGCACGTCCTCGGCGACGCGCATCCGTTGGTTCTCGTCGGCGTCGCGCTCGCCTTTCAGGACGGCGCGATGGCCAACGAAGAACGCGCCATACACCATCAACGTGAGGAAGCTGAAGATCACGAGCGAGAGGACGACCTCGAGCAGCGTGAAGCCGGTGGTCGGCATCGGCGCGGCCGCGGAGCGGTCCGTGCGCCGGCTCATGTCGTCGCCCGCGGCGCGAGGCGCAGCGTCCGGATCGTATAGACGCCCTCGCGATTCGCCGTCTGCGACCACAGCACGGAGACCTCGATCTCGTACATCATGAAGTCGCTCTTGATCGTGAGGTCGTGGGCCGGCTTGTCCTTGTCCTTGTCCTTGTCCTGGCCGTACTCTGGCGCTTCGCGCACCACCACCTCCCAGTGGTACATGTCGTCGAAGCGCCCACGATCGCTGCCCGCGCGCACCTCGGGGAGCGCCATCGTTTGATCGAGGAGCCCGCGCGCGTAGACGACGGCCCGCGAGCGCACGCCCGCGCTGCTCTCCATCTTCAAGGCGGCGGAGAAGAGCTAGAGCACCGTGACGACGCCGACGCCGAGAATCGCGAGCGCGATCGCGACCTCGAG